>CAYWVO010000018.1:52212-62977 GCA_964461835.1 uncultured Ignavibacteria bacterium
AGGGCATTAACATGGCCTTCATGTTCGAAAACTTGCAGGTCTATCAAAAGGCCGTTTATTCAGCTGATGTTAATTAATTCATACTTGCTCATCGCTGCAATAACCAATACCTTCTAGTTCTAAGTCGCAAACGCAATTCACATATTGGGAGGATCTTATGGATGATTCCCTTGAATCCCATGAGGCTGAGACGCCCTCAGTCGAGGTCGATGAGATCGCCTTGCGCTCATTTATGCAGAAGGCCGAGAGTGAACAAAATCTGTTGGGAGGCACGCTGGCAGGCGCCGGAGCTGCCCTGCTTGGAGCAGCCATTTGGGCTGCCATCACAGCAACGACACATTTTCAAATCGGCTGGATGGCTGTGGGAGTTGGATTTCTGGTAGGGTTTGCGGTGCGCTCGGTAGGTAAGGGTATGAGTTCCAGCTTCGGTATTGTTGGCGCGGTTATGGCACTCGCCGGCTGTGTGCTGGGAAATTATCTGGCAGTGTGCGTAAGTATCGCCCAGCATTTTGAGATTTCGTTCCTTGACGTGGCTACCGGAATGTCCTTCTCCCAAATTGCTGAGGTCGTGAAGGAAACGTTCCATATCCTTGATGTTTTATTTTATGGGATCGCGGTTTATGAAGGGTACAAATTGTCTTTCCGCCAGATATCCGAGGAAGAAATACGACAATTTGTGCGGCCCACAGCGGGCATGGGGGGAGACAGCAGAAGCTGATTCGTGATCGGTCTGACTACGGACTGAACGATTGCCTGCGGTCGCGCAGAACTCGCCGGGCTGCGATAGGTCGGTTCATGGCTGATTTGTAAAAGTAGTGCCCCGTCTGATCGTACATCTGGAAAACCGTCTCTTTGCGGAAATACACTCGGTGGAGGGAATACAGTGTACCGTGTGGCTCACACCACCGGCCGGCTCGATGATGCCTGATACAACTCATCCAATTTCTGCGCGAGCGAAGCGGTTTCGGCGAGTGGTCCGGGGAAGGTGTGCGATTCAATGGCAAGGGGGAATTCGTCCCCATTCGTGGCCGCCTTGGTTCTCAGAAGATCTATCTGAAATTCCAGCCGCTTGCAAAAAATATCAGCACCATCAGGGTCGGTTTCGATGAGCAAGATCGCAAAGGAGTCATTCTCTACGCCGGACACCAAGTCTGTTATTCGGCTATCTGCATGTATAATAGGCTGGAGTTCGTCGAGTATCGTGGTGGAAGATGTGCCGTCTACGGCGCCGCGGACAATGATGAGGGAAACAAACGTCCGATACCGCTCGGCGCGGGCCAGCTCTTGCGCCGCGCGAATCGCGAAGCCGCGATGGCTTCTCGTAAAATCGGCCAATTGCTCCGGAAACTCTCGTTGCAGGTTGTAGGAACGATACCGCCCGCGAGCGAATCGCTCCGGTCCGTCGGTGCTCATCAGTGGTCTCTTTCTCCGGGGGGACCCGCTGCGCCTGCGTCGGAATCCCGCTTGATTTTGTTCCAAAAATAGCAAGCGGTATGCCGCCCCAGAATTTCATTGTCGCGCGCGTGTCAGGAAGCCGCCAAGCTGCGCTTGTCGGGTAGCCGCTTCCCGCAGTGTGACTTGCGCTTTTCCCCCATCAAAGGCCTGCACCCACACGCCGGTGCGACTCCGAGGAGAGACGCCGCACCGGGCGTGAGATATGCAGTTCGATTCCTATTCGCCGCAAGCCACTGCCATACAATAAACCCTACAATTCACTCGCCGACAGCGAGTACTCCTTAATCTTATACAGTAACGACCGGTAGGAAATCTCCAGAACTTCCGCGGCCTTACGACGATTCCAATTCGTCTTCTGTAACACTTCGCTAATTAAGGCCTTTTCTTCACGTGCCACCGTTTCGCCGATACGTTTCTTCAACGAGTACGTATTGCCATTGTCCGCACCTGCTGAATCGGCTGCTGATGCCCGCGACGATGTCGGGGCGGTTCCGGACGGTGCCGCCGTACTGCGGCTTAAGATATCGTCCACAATTCCCTCATCTCCGCGTACCACTACCTGTTTGACCAGGTTTTCCAGCTGCCGCACGTTGCCCGGCCAAGGGTAGTTCATTAATTTTTCGCTCATTTCCGGGGAAAGACCCGGAAACTGCTTTTTGTATTGCGCGTTATACTTGCGGATAAACATATCGCACAGCAAGGGGATATCATCCGCCCGCTCCCGCAGGGGCGGCAGCGGAATCGTGATTTCGTTGAGACGATAATACAAGTCGTCCCGCATCTGCCGATTAGCGATAGCCTCTTCTAAATTGCGATTGGTGGCGCAAACGATTCGCACATCGACCTTGATATTCTGCACCCCGCCCACGCGTACGAACTCCTGCTGTTCGAGCACTTGGAGGAGCTTGGACTGCAACTCCAGCGGCATCTCGCCGATTTCATCTAAGAAAATCGTGCCCTTATTGGCGACTTCGAACCGTCCGGGCTTGGTGCGATTCGCGCCGGTAAACGCGCCTTTCTCATAACCGAACAACTCGGCTTCCAGTAAGTCCCGGGGGATTGCGGCACAGTTGACTTTGGTGAACGGCCCCTTTGCCCGTGAGGAAAGTTCATGAATCGAACGGGCGACGATTTCCTTCCCGGTCCCGCTTTCGCCCCGCACCAGTACCGTGAGTTCGCTGTCGGCGATTTCCTCAATCAGGTTTTTGATTTTCACCATTTCCGGCGTGTCACCGATCATCTTATCCAGCGGGGAGGCACTCTTGCCCAGTTGATCTTCCAACTGTTCGACTTTGGCCTCAAGTTCCCGCTTGCGCAGAATATTGCGCAGATGAATCTCAACCTCTTTGACATCGAACGGCTTGGTAATAAACTCCGCCGCGCCCAGGCGCATCGATTCGACGACGTTCTTGATATCCCCGTGACCGGAGAGCATAATCACGTCGGCATACTCGCCGCCGGATTTCAATTTGCGCAATACCTCCAGTCCACTCATCCCCGGCATTTGGATATCCAGCAGCACCAGTTCCGGTTTCTCCGTCGAGGCCAATTGAATACCTTCGGTGCCGTCCCGGGCGCTGAGGACCGAGAACTCCTCGGAGAGCCCCTCAGAGAGGATCCAGGAAACTTTGGGATCATCGTCAATAATCAACAGTTTTATCGCATCGCTCATGAAAACCTCACTGCACACTTTTGCCTTTCTAGTGCAGGTATCGGACAGGTACTGCAGCGGCTTTAAGAAAAGGTGCAATGACGATCACCGGCGAGACGGTGAGAAGAGGATGACGCTAGGCGGCCAGCGGAAACAGCAGGCGGAACGTGGTTCCTTTAGAGCTGGAATCGACCTCAATAATCCCCGCATGTGCTTGGACAATGCGCTCAACGATTGCTAGTCCCAGACCAGTCCCGCCCTCACGGCGAGTATAGTAGCGATCGAAAATACGGGGGAGTTCTTCCTTGGGGATTCCGCAACCGGTGTCTTTGAATTCCAGGCAGACCCCGGCACCACCGATTGCCTCAGTGTCTTTGACGGTTCCCCGAATACACAAGGTCCCCCCACGCTCCATACTTTCAAACGCGTTCAAAATCAGATTTAAGCAGACTTCCAGGATTTGGTTCTCGTCGTGGAAAACCGGCGGCAATTCCTCGGAAAAATCGACTTCCACGCTAATGCGCTTGTCACTGGCGTCCTTGGCCACCATCCGTACCGCACGGTCAACCACTGGTTTCAGCGGGCGGCGGTGCGTTTGGTATTTCATCGGATTGGAAAAATCGACCAGCTCATTGACCAGTTCCGCCAAGCGGTCGATTTCCTGTTCGGTGGATTCGAGGATTTCAGCGGTTTTCTGGTCTACGCCCCGTTTACTGCGGATGATTTGCAGCGGGCCTTTGATGTTGGTTAGCGGCTTGCGCAGATCGTGCGAAATTTCCGAAATCATTTTGCCCATGGTGACCAGACGGGAGGCATTGAGCAAAGCGGATTTGCGCTCATACAGCGCCCCCGCCTGGGCTGCGGCCAGCCGCACCAGCCGCTCGGTATACGAGTCGAAGGCATTGGGGCGTGTGGACACCAAGGCGATAACCGCATGCAGGGATGGTTTGTCTGCAGCACCGGTAGCATCATCACCAACCGGGGCAATCAGCAGTGATTCCGGTTTAAGGTTCGGCGCCAGCACCCCGATCGCCGAAAGCATTTCGCGCCGGGCGAAGGCGTCTTCATCTTGCGGATCACCCTCCCAATGATCCAGGGATATCCGGCTTTGATGACGTAACTCGCCAACACTGCTGTCTGTGGCTACGGCAACCAACTCCCCCGACTCCGCATCCAGTTCAAACCAGATTTTCAGCTCACAGTCGATGATTTTATCGAGGCCGTCAAAGACGGTCCGGGCAATGTCCTCCGGCTTGGTTGCAGTCGACACCCTGCGGGAGATGTCATACAACGTGGTGACCTCGGCCAGCTTGCGACGATTCTTCTCAAATTGTTCAGCATCGTTGATCGCCATCGCGGCCTGAGCCGCGAAGGTTTTCAAAATCCGCAGATCCCAATCGGTGAATGGCTGGCCACCCTGCTTATCGGAGAGATTAATCACGCCCACAATCCGATTCGGCGCCCGCAGCGGGACCGACAAGAGCGATTTGGTTTCAAACCGTTGCCGGTTAACCCGGCCGAATTGGGCGTCCGATTCCACATCATCAATTTTCAATGCTTCGCCACGTTCGGCTACCCAGCCGGCAATGGATTCACCGATCGGGAGACGCTTATTCAGCAGCCGTTCGGTCAACGGTCCAACCATCGCCTTAATAATGAGTTCTGCCGCGTGGTCATCTAAAAGCATCACCGAACCGGCCTGCGCGAGTGTCACTTTAGTAGCCAGGTTTAAAATCATCGAGAGCAGGTGCGAGATGTCGCCGGAGGAGGAGAGCGCCGCCGCCGCGTCCGCTAACGCATTCAACTCCGCCACGCGACGGGACAATTCAAAATTGCGATCGCGGGAATCTTCCAGCAGGCGATTCTTGGCGATTGCCAATCGGCGCGACTCCATGGCCCGCGTAAGCGTTAACTGCAACTCGGTATGGTCGAATGGAGCGCCTAAGAGATCAAAGACCCCTTCTTTCAGCGCTCGTTGGGATACCGAGAGTGTGATGTGCTCGGTCAGCAAGATAACGGGTACGTCGGGATTTGTTCTTTGAACAGAATGCACAAAATCGAGGGTGTCCTGGTGCCCCGTCGGCACTTCCAGTACGAGAATATCCGTTGCATGCTCTTGTAAGTGTCGATCAGCGGTTTCCGCTGAATCAGCCCGGATAATCTGAGTCGGTTGCTCCCGGAGGAGCGCTTGCACTGTTTCCACGAAATGTTCATCGCGCGTGACCAAAAGAAAACGCAGTACGTCATCGGGGGAATTAGGCTGCGAACCACTTTGATCAGTCTGCGAGTACCGTCGGGTGATGCTTTGCGCCATGACTACTCCCACTGTCTGCACAGTTGCTGTTCCTAGAGTATATCGGACAGTCTCACCCGAACCCTCAGGGGGAGCAGTATGATTGCGCGGATTGAATACGCAGATTGCGACCGCGCCGGCCGCTCAGTTCGTGCTTGAAGAGATTGAGTCCGGTGCGTCGGTTGGATCTTCCGGCACCTCTTTCACACACCGGTACCCATGGCGCGGATTGCCCCAACTTTTCGGCTGATCGTGAATCCATCCGTTATAACTTACATAATACGCTTCACGGTAAGAGGACTCATCGGCAGTCCAGTAGTATATGGGTTCCTGATCGGGTGCCCACAGTGGGGTTTCTTTATCGGGTGTCTTCTCGCAATCCGCCTGATTGGATTCTCCGTCCCAGGTGCAGCCGGCGTTCTCGTTATGGATCACCAGCGAGCGCACCAGCTCATCGGTAGTCGGCAGACGCCAGGTGTTCTGCGGCTCATCCATTAACGTCAGCCCATCTTCGCTGAGATAGCGGCACAGGCAGGTCGAATCCATATCTGCCTGGACGGCATTGGTGGTGTCGCGTGGCCCCGGTTTTTGCAGTCCGATCGGTTCGGCACCATATCGGGCGAGACTGTTCCAGGACGGATACCCGCCAAAATCCTGCTTCCAGTTCCACCCCGGCCCGGCGGGCGCCCACGTCAATGTCACATCATTACCCTCGATGATCCGTGCTCCCCGATAGCCGTCGTCCACGCGGGTAAGGACTATAGGGGCGTACCCAATTGACACCGCAACCAAGATGATCAATGGAATGCCAATAACTATCAGATAGCGAAAATGGTGGCGATACCATTGCCGCGCGGGAGTCCAGCCCGTCGTGGCCCGTCGCTTGCGATACCGATGTTCAAACAGGAAGAGCACCCCGGTAATTATCAGCATGCCGCTCACCGGAAACATGCTCAGCAGGCCGCCCCAGTTAATGCCATGGGCGGAGATTTGATTGCCAACCCACCAAACCGTGAACGCGCCACCGATAACCATGATAATTCCGCCGCCGATCAACGGCCAGGTAACTGCGACAACGCTGAGAATGAGGCAGATTGCCCCGGGAATGAGATACGCCAGCGGCTCTGGAAACGGCATGCCCCAGCCTTCGTAGTACATCTCCATCGTACCCCAAAACGTCCACAAACTGGTCGTTATCACGAGCAGACCGACCGCGATGATTCCAGGCACACGGCCCTTGACTGAGCGAACGGGGGAAATTGGTTGTTTACCTGTAGTCTTCATCGATTCTCAACTTGGTCATTCAGGATTGCCAGGCCGTCCGCATATCGCCATACTGAACAAGGGATCCGTCCGGCCCAGGAACACGCCCCGAATATCTCGCTCGCGTGGGGGGTCCATGGTCCTATGACGAAAGCTGTACGCGGAGAAGATGATTGTGCAGGATGAGCGCAATGATTGGAACATACAACTTCAGCGTGGACGGGATGCTGGCATCATCATCGGAAAATTGCAACAATACTAAGCCCAGTGGGTCGGTACCGGACTGCAATCCCACCACGGCGTCGCACTCGATACGCCGCAGCATAGCGCGCTGCCGCGATCGCGGCCCAAGAATCCCTTCCAGGTCGCGGACGTACAACAGTCCGTCAGTCTCCATTACCGCTTTAACCAGCGAATTGTCCAGCGCCAGTTCAAAATCGCCGTCCTCCACGTCGGCAAAACCCACAGCGGCGCTGCTCTCACATACGGCAGCATCCAGGGACGGTTTTACGGTCACCGCCACTGCTGATATGCTACTCACCTCCAGCAACGTCTCCGTGACCAGGGTCAGAAACTGCTGGAGTGACTCCGCCCGAGACAGCTCACCGATAATACCATCGATCTGGGAAATCACGCCGGTCTGAGACGGTCGGGACCGCTGTTTCTCCCGGAACCGGTCGATCCGGTCGGCAATCCCTCTTTGTAACTGCTCCAGGACTGTGACAACTCGTATCCGTGATTTGTCCCGTTTGTGTGCGGAGGAATCAATCATGACCGGTACTCGCGTACACGGATGAAGTAATCATTCCCGGGCTTGCCGACAAGTGCTTTCTCACGCAGCGGTAGCGGTGCGCTGGTGGTAGGGAGTATTTTGTCAGGGGATTCGGGATGGTCACACGCCGCCGGCAGCCGGGGCAGGATCATGTGGATTTTCTTCGCCCTGCTCCTCGAGACCCTGGTACTTGGACGGGCATTTCACCAGCAGCCGTTCCGCTTCAAACTGCCCCTGGTGATATTTGCCGATCGCCACGACCGATTTGGCCTGCTCGAAGTTCCCCGGTACCGTTCCGGCGTACGATACCAGCAGGCGGTCGCCCCGGTCATCGACAATGGGAAAACGCAAGACCCCCCGGTCCGGGTCGTAGGAAACATCCTCTTTGGCGATCTCACCCATCACCTGGCAGTTGCGGCTACTGGCGCGGGCTTCGTTGAAATCCACATAGGCAGTGAGTGAGTCATTGAATGCGGTCACCGCGGCAATGATACAGATCACGATGATAACACCGCCGATGATCAGTCGTTTATTCATGCCGTTCTCGCTTGCGAACTGATCGGTCCAGTTTGATCAAATACAAAAACAGTCCAATCCAGGTTATCAGAGTAACTGCCATCACCGTGTAATTGGAACTCATCAGCGTGCTCCCGATTCGCCCGGTTCGTTGGTAATACGAGCCGCCCGTGACGCCAGTTGGAACATCCAGACAAACAACAGCAGGAATCCGACGAGGCTGGCGGCGAACGTGGTAGCCACCGGCGGGGTCATCGTGAACCCCCCGCCGCTGGCAACCAGGGTATCTTTCGGATGGAGAGAGGGATACAATCGCGGCAGTACGAAAAACAACAGCGGTGCCAGCAAACCGGCCAGAATAATATACACTGCCGAGAGCCGCGCCCGCGTGTCCGGCTCCGTTACCGCTTGTCGCAGAGCAAAATAGGCGCCGTAAATCAATAACACGATGACAATAGTCGTCTGGCGCGGGTCCCAATTCCAGTACATGCCCCAGGTGACTTTGGCGAAAATGGCGCCGGTCATCGTGGCGATAACCGTGAAGGTCAAGCCGATTTCCGCGGCGGCGGCGGCTTGATGATCAAACCGGGACCGACGATTACGCAAATATAATACGCCTAACACCGCCGCGACGATATAGGCCACGAACGCCACAAATGCCGCCGGCACGTGATAGAAGAAAATGCGCGAGGCGTCGCCGATTTCCGCCTGCGGTGGCGGAAAGGAAAACGCCATTACCGTCACCGCAACCAGCAATACACCGCAGATATATTTCCACCACATAGATTCCCGCTCCTGCGTGTTATGAGTATACGCGCATGTTCCGCTGGAAGGCAATACCAATCATGACAAAAAACATCTTAATTAATCCCGCCACACATACGGAAACAGCAGCCATCCCCCGGCTGTCGCGATCCCGGCATAAGCAAACAGCACCCGAATATAACCAGTGCTATCCCCAACACCACCGGCAAAACATATCTCGGTCACCTGCACCAACGGAATCAACAGCGGGATCAACACCGGCAGAGACAAAACCGAAAACAACGCCCCGCGTGCACTGGCGGCCGCGACCAGCGCCGCCAGCAAGGTCGTGGCGGACACCAATCCGAGATCGCCCACCAGCAACACGAGCACAAACAGAGACCAGTTTTGAATTTCCGCCTGCAAAAAGACAATGAATAACGGGACCAGGATTATTTCCAGTCCCATCAATAGCACCAGGTTGAATGTCCATTTGCCGAAAAAGACCACGTCCGCGGTTGTGGACAACTGCAGCAGGGGGGCGGTGTTGGTCTCCGTCTCCTTGACAAAGCTGTGCGATAGTCCCGACAAAGCGGAAAAGAGGATTACCACCCAGAACAACACCGACAAATACTGCGCCGGCAATCCCCCGACCCCTAATGCGAATGAAACCGCAGCCAGTGTCGTCAAAGCAAAGAGGAGTACCGTGCTGATCGCGTAGCGTGTGCGGAACTCCACCCGCAGGTCTTTGGCCAGCAGGGCGAGGAGCTTACCGCCCCATGCTGATTTGCCTATCGGCAAGGTCGGCCTCCTCCGCGGTATTGGTGGCGATCACGCAAATACCCTGCGCCCGCTGGCGTTCGATCACCCGGTTAAAAATCGCGGTTCCCGTTTCATCAAGATTCACCGTTGGTTCATCCAAGAGCAGTAGGCGGGGCGCTTTCGCCAACGCCAGAGCATATTTGACCCGCTGCTTCATCCCGGAGGAAAATGTGCGCACGAGGTCGTATTCCCGTCCCGCCAGCCCCAGGTCACTGAGGATGTTTTTCAGGTTTATATCCGAGCACGACCAGCCGCCGACCGAGCGAAAAAACCGCAAATTTTCTAATGCGGTAAGCTCATCGTAGACGGCGAAATCCGGCGCCACTAAACTCAGATGCTCGTACCAGGTGCCAGGGGCAACCGCTTTGCCGTCGCGCCGGTGTACGATTTCGCCCGCATTGGGCCGCAGTAGCCCGGCGAGCATGCGCAAAAAGGTCGATTTGCCGGAACCGTTCCGGCCGGTCACCGCGAGACGATCATTGCCGGAGAGTTCAAGGGAGAGATCGGTGCAGATCCGCTGGGGACCGAACGCCTTGGTAACCCCGTGCAGGGAGATCGTCAGGTTTAACGATAAATGTCCGGAGCCGTCCGCCGTCATAACGCCTAAAATATCGCGGGGACGAGTGAGGTGAAGCAAAAAGTGCGGCGAGAGGACACAATACGCAGTATGCCGAAGGCAGAAGAGCGAAGAGCGGAGGGGGCTAGGGAATCAAGCCTGATGCAATAAATCCATAATCGTGGGATAGTTGTCGCGCTTACCGGGAGCAGCGCGCAGTTGTTCCAGGGCGTTCCGAATCCGCTGTAAGCTCTCGATCTTATCGGTGATAATCTCAATCTTTTTCGCGGCGTTCTCGCGGACCTGCTCGGGCGTCAGATGCGAATTGGTGTGCAGATGCAACAGGTCGCGTGTCTCGGTCAGCGAGAATCCCAGTGCCCGCGATTGCTTGATAAAGTTGAGTTGATCGATCGTCTCTTCCGGGTACTGGCGATAGCCCGACTTAGTGCGCGGGGGATCAGCAATCAAGCCCTGGCGCTCATAAAAGCGAACCGTTTCCACACCGACACCGGCACGCTTGGCGACTTTACCAATAGTCAAACGTTTGGCCGAATTGCCCTGTGTCATAGAAAAACTCCTACTCTTTTTGTCCTAATTTAATACGAACTAAAGTACTACGCAACGGGGATTTTTTGAGCTAATTTCAAAAGGTGTGGAAATTGATAAAAGAGTAGCGTACCCTTTCGGTGAAGT
>CAYWVO010000019.1:0-62558 GCA_964461835.1 uncultured Ignavibacteria bacterium
ATACCACGATCTAGAAAATCATCCGCCCAAATTCAAGGACTTTTTCAACAAGCCCCAAGCCCTGGGGCACCCGAGCCACACCAGGAATCGAGAAAATATTCAACGATTCAATTGATCAATCGTATAATTGAGAAAGGGGGAGTTCATTGAATCCTGCGCGTGTAGTAAAAGACAAGTTGTACGAGCAGTTCGCCTCGTTTGCCCAAAGTCTGTGCAGTTCTAAGAGGTTGGAGCTACTGGACTTGCTTTGCCAGTGCGAGAAGACTGTGGAGGCCCTCGCCGAGCAGGCGTCAATGACCGTTGCGAACACCTCCAGACACCTGCAGGTCTTGCGCAACAAAGGCTTAGTCGAGTCGCGTCGAGAGCGTTCCCATGCTGTCTACCGTTTGGCTGATGATCAAGTTTGCCGATTCGTTCGCAGCCTCCGGTTTCTGGCGCAGACCAGATTGGCCGAGATCGATCGAATCATCGGTGACTATTTCGGTGCGCCAGAAACGTTGCAGCCGATTGACCGACAAAGACTGCTCGACCAGGCCGCGGCCGGCGAAGTCATCGTCCTGGACGTCCGGCCGAAGGACGAATATGCCGCGGCGCATCTCCCGTATGCCAGGTCGGTTCCCCTAACTGAACTCGAGGATTGTCTGGCTGAGTTTCCGCAGGACACGGAAATCGTCGCCTATTGCCGGGGATCGTTCTGCGTGCTGGCCCAAGAAGCCGTGAAGAGACTCCGCAGGGCGGGATTTAAGGTACAACGGCTGGAGGACGGGGTCGCAGAGTGGAGTGAGGCCGGTCTTCCCATTGTAAAACAGAAGCCTGATGGCTAATGTTCCTAAGGAGGATTCATGGGCGAATCGATCATCTATGGTGTTCTGCTTGCGCTGCACAACCTCGCGCTTGTCGGCTGTGCCGCGGCGCCGTTTTACAACCGCAACCTCGTAAATACGCGCGGCCAATATGGTGCTCGGCTCCACTATGAACTTGACAAGGTGGTCGAAAACACGCTCCAGGGCAATGCGCCTTATTGCATAGTTTTCATCACGGTGCTGGTCTTGACCGGGATCGGCATTCCCGTGAATCACTACCTTTTCCACGGCGCATTCAAACAGTTGCACGTCGTAGCCTGGATGGCGGTTGTCCTTAAGCTCGCGTGTGTCTTGGGGATGGTGGTGATAATGGGCATCATCTTTCTCAGGATCAACCCTCGGTTGCGCGTACTCTTCGCGGGCTTCCAGCCCGACGTAACGCCCGATGGTAACCAGGAAGCGGAGTTTTTCGCGCTGCGCGCCCGACGCAAGGCGCTCTGCGACAAATGCTTGCAGTTCGCCGTTGGCGTGCTCGTGTTCAGCGCCTTTATGCGATTCGCTTCATAGAATCTTGTACTGCGAAGTCGGACACTGTCATGGAGGAGACTTCCGATGTCCATTAAAATCATTGCACCGGGGCTGGCGCTGCTTGCGACGGTTGCGGTCACCGCCTTGGCCTATCCCCCTGCCGTCGGCATCCTGGGCAAATCCGAAAATTGCCTGTCTTGTCACGTGGACAATGGAGGCTGGGTTGACGGAGCCAATCTTGTCGTTGACATCGTTGACGAGACATCAGGCGCATCACTCAAACAGAAGGATGGTTCGTTCGCGCTGTCAGCCAAACGCGGAGAGGCCGTCACCATCCTGACCGTCATCGGCTATGAGACGGAAGTGGATAGTCTCATCCCCTACCGTAACGGCTGGCTGTATGTCGATCCAGACAGAATCAGCTCATCCGCTCTGTCCAAATTCCCGCCCGGCTGGGAGGTGAACCTGCCGATGGCCTGCCGATTGGTTGGCGACAAGATTGATTCGTACCCGGGTATCCACGGGAGCGTACTACCAATGACGGTCCGTCCAACTGATGCTGCCAGCGATGCAGGTGTGACTCTCCAACTCATGCTGACCAGGGGTGAGACCGTGAAGGGGGATCCCGAGCGCGGAATGAGGGGGAGTTATTTCGAGCGAACACTTCATCTCAACGTGGAGGAGTGATGTCACTCAGAGTCTCTCTACCTCAGTGCATGGTCGCGGCCCTTTCTGCCGCCATGATAGTTGCAGTACCCGTCTCGGCGGGAACTGCCAGGGATGTTGATTCGAACCATGCGGGAGAGCAGCTGGATGTGATGCCTGCTGCCCCGGACTTCACACTGTGCGGATTTGATGGTGCGACTCATCACTTGGCTGAGTATGTCGATTCCATTCCAACCCTCGTCTGGTTCACCAATCTATGCGCGGGATGCCAGGCGAACATCCCCACACTCGACTCGATTTATCGCACCGAGATCGAACCGCAAGCTGCTTTGCTGGCCATCAGCCTACTCGACGAGGATCGCAAGACAGTCGACGAGGTCTCCAGACGGTTAGGATTTGGGTTCCCCATTCTGATGGACCCCGGCGGAAAAACCTGCGAGGACTATGTCGGGGGGTACATCCCGGCAACTTGTCCTGCAGTCAATATGTTTGTCGTTGATCGCGACCGCACGATCCGGCTGGAGACACACTATCCTGGCAAACCCTTGACGGAAGTGCTGTTGCTTCTGAAGAAACTCCGCGGATCGGAGGAAAGCGGCCAGAAGGAGAAAGATGTTGAGTCCGGCGGTTGATCGATAAGGAAAGAAAGTCAATGAAAACCCTCATACTACTCAACGATCCGCCGTACGGAACAGAGCGCTCGTTACGCTGTAACCCACCAAGAGTAACAAATCCGTCAGGATTTGGAACGGCTGGTGGGTCGGTAAGTCCTCGCAGGAATGATTCCTGCCAATTTGTTTAGGGGAAAGTACCGATCATAAAACCCACCGTTGCGGTGGGGTACGGAATCTAATCCCTAGGCAAGCCCTGGGGCACCCGAGCATCTTATCACCTTTTATTGCATTTAATAGCAATAGCTTACAAAAATTCTTTCCATTTTTTCGTACATTTTCCAACACTATTTTAGTGTTTACGTAATTTAGATAACAGTTAAATAAAGCGAGTCGGTGATGAAAGACATGCATGAATACAAAGAATTGCTTTACAGTCAGTTCGGTATCCTGGGCAAAGCCCTTTCCAGTCCTAAGCGGTTGGAAATATTAGACTTACTGTGCCAAGGGGAGCATACGGTTGATGATTTGGCGAAGCTGAGCGGCCTTTCCATATCTAATGTATCCCAACACCTGCGGGTATTGCGCGAGGCACGGCTGGTGGATTCGCGTAAAGATGGTCTGTACGTTCATTATTTCATCGCTGACCCATCAGTCGCGCAATTCTGGCAGGCATTCAGGAATTTGGCGGTGCATCGTCTGGCCGAAGTACGGGAAGTGGTGCGGCTCTATTTTCAAGAGGGGGACGAATTGGAGCCGGTCGGGCACGAAGAACTAGAGCGGCGCATCGAGGATAAACGGGTGGTTATCCTCGATGTGCGCCCTGAAGTTGAGTACAACGCGGCTCATCTTCCCGGTGCGCATTCAATCCCCCTGGACCAATTGAAAGACCGTCTGGGCGAACTCCCGCAAGACAAAGAAATTATCGCTTACTGCCGCGGGCCGCTGTGCGTGATGGCGGTTGAGGCGGTTAAACTGCTGCGCAGCGCAGGCTACCAAGCCCGGCGCACCGAGGAGAGTATCCCAGAGTGGCAGCACCAGGGATTACCCACAGAGACAGCAAATCACAGCAACGGACATAAAGCATAACCTTACACGTGCATCGAGGGAACCATGGAGAAATCAAAGCATTTTCTGGTACGGTTTGCGGTGGATCACCCCCGGCTGGTCGTGACCCTTGCCGCCATTATCACCATTGCGCTGGCGATTCCGATCCCGAGTGCGCTGATCGACACCGATCCGGAAAATATGTTGCAGGCTGATGAGCCCGTGCGGGTCATCCATCAGGAAATCAAAGACGAATTCAGTTTATCCGACTACCTCGTCCTGGGCTTCGCTGGCGAGCAGGACGTGCTGGTAGGAGACTTTCCCGAACGCCTCGCACTGCTGGTGGAGAAGATTGAAGGGATGGAGGGAGTAGTCTCGGACGATATCCTGGCGCCGTCCACGGTTGATGATATCTACCGGACACCGGACGGCGCGCTGGTAGTCGGTGGCTTGACCGATGAGCGTACCGGCTGGGACGAGCAACCGTCGATTGCCGCCAAGATTAAAGAAAATCCGATCCTGCGTGGCAAGCTGGCCTCTGATGACGGCCGGGTGGTAGCGGTGTATATCCCGCTGGAGGCCAAGAAATACGCCAGTCCAGTCGGCGAACAAATTAAAGACGAGATGGCGGCTATTGGCGGATTTAAAAACTACCATATCACTGGTCTGCCGGTAGCACAGGAGACGTTCGGCGGCGAGATGTTTAAGCAGATGGGAATTTCGGCGCCGATGGCCGGTCTGCTGATCTTACTCTTGATGCTCTTTTTCTTCCGCCGGATTCGCGTGGTGCTCGCGCCGATGATCCTGGCGGTGATGACGGTGATCTGGACGATGGGGCTCCTGGTGCTCCTGGGCTTCACGGTCCACATCATGAGTTCGATGATCCCAATATTCTTGATGCCGATCGCGGTGCTCGACTCGATTCATGTTTTATCAGAGTTCCACGAACGGTATCAGAAATCGAAGTCACAGCGAGTGGCGATCATTTCGACCATGCAAGAGTTGTACGGTCCGATGATCTGCACGTCGCTGACCACCGCGGTGGGCTTTGCCTCACTGATGTCGGCGAACATTCCGCCGGTTCGAGTGTTTGGCGCGTTTGTCGCTTTTGGCGTGGCGGTCGCCTGGCTGTTGTCGGTGACGTTTAACCCGGCGTATGCCGTCTTGATGCCAAAGAGAACGCTCTCGAAGTTTGGTCGTCAGGATGACAGCCACTCGCCATTGGCTTCTTTTATGGCCGGTGTCGGTCGATTGGCGGTCAAAGGTCGCTGGCCGGTGATCATCCTCACCGTTGCCGCATTGATTACCGCTGCCGTCGGGATTTCGATGATCGAGGTCAATGATAATCCCACCAAGTGGTTCAAGAAGTCACACCCGATACGCGTGGCGGAACGGGAATTGGGAGAACATCTGGCCGGGACTTATATGACGTACCTGGAATTCGACGCCACCAACACCCCCGACGGCACGGTGAAGAACCCGGAAACCCTGAACTACATGGAAGGGATCCAGCACAGCCTGGCCGACTTGAGTTTTGTCGGAGCCACTACGGGAATTACCGACATCGTGAAGAAAGTGCGTTTTGAACTGAAAAACGGCGATTCCACCGCACATATCATTCCCAATGACGCGAAGGAAATCTCACAGGAGTTGTTCCTCTATGAAATCGCCGGCGGTGATCCCGATGATCTGTATAAATTTATCAACCCGGACGGTGACAAAGCGGTCATGTGGGTACAGTTACGTGAGGGTGACAATAAGGCTGTTGAAAGAGTCGTGGCCACGGTCGATGAATACATTGCCGGCAATCCACCGCCGCCGGGGATGAGTTTCGATTGGGGCGGCCTCCCCTATATCAATGTCATCTGGCAGCAGAAGATGGTCGTCGGCATGCGCAATGCGCTGCTGGGATCATTCGTCGTGGTGTTGCTCATGATGATTTTCTTGCTGCGTTCGGTCCGCCTGGGGCTCTATTCAATGGTCCCGCTGTCGGTGACGATTGCGTTGGTGTATGGTTTGGTCGGTTTGACGGGCAAACCCTACGATATGCCGATCGCCGTGCTTTCGTCGCTGACCTTGGGCTTGTCAATTGACTTCGCCATTCATTTTTTCAAACGTGGGCAGGAAATGTATAAGCGCATCAAAAACGTTCGCAAGACGATTGCCGAGCTGTTTGAGGAACCGGCTCGGGCGATTTTCCGCAACATTGTGGTGATTGCGCTGGGGTTTGTGCCACTGTTACTTTCCGACCTGGTACCGTACGTGACGGTCGGGGCATTCTTCCTGGCGATTATGGCGCTTTCCGGGACCGCGACGTTCTTTATCCTGCCGGCGCTGGTAAGTCTCGGCGGCAAGAAAGTGTTCTGGCCCTGGGGCGCGCGTGAAGAAACCTGGAAAGAACGAAAAGTAAACGAAGAACCTGTTATCGCAAAGGAGATTGCATCATGAAGCGGATCGTGACGGTTGTTTTGACACTGGCCCTGGTGGTGGTGACCAGCCAGTTGGTCACCGCCGACAGCACGGCGGTGAAGTTGATGGAAGAATCGCACGCGAAGTACTACTACGCCAAAGACGGCGGGCATTCGCGGGTGACGATGGTGATGACCGATAAGAAAGGACGCGAGCGCGAGCGAGTTTTTTGGATGCTGCGTGCCGATGTCGCCGATATGGGTGACCAGCGCTACTATGCGTACTTCATCAAACCCGGCGACGTTGCTCGCACGGCATTTCTGGTCCATAAAAAGGCTGAAGGGAATGACGACCGCTGGTTGTACATACCGTCGCTGGATTTAGTGCGCCGGATTGCCGCGGATGACCGTCGCGCGTCATTTATGGGATCAGATTTCACGTATGAGGATGTCTCTGGACGGTTGCCGGTTTTGGATCACCATGAAATAGTGGGGCAGGACTCGGTCATGGGCCGTGCGGCAACGAAAGTGAAAAGCACACCGAAGGATCCGGGTACCGCCGATTATGCTTACCGGTATACCTGGGTGGGCGACGAGACCAAGCTGCCCGTGCGCGAGGAATACTACAACAAGAAGGATGAACTCGTGCGAACCTTTGAGGTTGGCAAAATCGAGGTAATCGAGGGTGTACCGACCGCAGTCGAGCGCACAATGACCATGGTAAAAGACAACCAGCTCACAACGATTACCTTCGAGGATATTTCCTACAAGACGTCGTTGGAACCGGACGATTTCAACGAGCGGCTGCTGAAGAACCCGCCGCGGGAATATGCGAGGTAGCGAGATGAAGAACGTCGGCTTGATTCTCCTGGTTTGGCTACTGGCCGCCGTTCCCACGGCGGCGCAGCCGATCTTCGGGGGATTTATTGAGGCGAATCAGGCAGTGCGCGTGGAGAAAAACGAGGCGCTGGGTGACGGTGACTTCGGCGAACGCACCTATCCGCGGAGTGAAATCCGCGGGCAGTTCACGGTGCGCAACTACAGTGAATGGGGATCATTTTTTGTGCGCACGGACGTGGTAAGTGATGCCACTGCCAAACAGCGCACGATTGTCGATCTCCGTGAGGCTTATGTAAAACTGTACCCGATTGACTGGCTCGATATCAAACTTGGCCGGCAGGTAGCCACCTGGGGAACGGGCGATTTGATCTTCGCCAATGATCTGTTCGCGAAGGACTGGCAGGCGTTTTTCACAGCTTTGGATGATACCTATCTGAAGCCGCCACAGGACCTGCTGCGGGCCTCGGCGTATGTCGGGGGTATTACCATCGAGGTGGCCGCGTCCCAGGCGTTCACACCGGACAATTTGCCCAACGGCACCCGCGTGTCAGTCTATAATCCGTTCATGCAGAAACTTGTGGGGTCGGAGCTGGCGCCGCCGGTGTCTCGTCCGGCGAAAACACTGCGAAACGGAGAATTGTTCAGCCGAGTGTCCGGTTATCAGGGTAGCTATGAATGGGCGTTGTACGGCTACACGGGATTCTGGCCAACTCCCCAGGGTGTAAGTATGAGCGGCGTGCTGTATCATCCGCGCATGTACTCGCTGGGGGGCAGCGTTCGCGGGCCGGTGAGCACGGTGTTATTGAATGGTGAATTTGCGGTGTATGTTTCACAGGACGACGTGGACGGGGACGATCCCCGTATTGCCAACTCGCAGGTCCGCGGATTTATCGGCGCGGAAAAGAGCCTGGGCAATGATCTCACCGTCAGCGGTCAGTACTACGGCGAGTTGATGCTCAAGTACAGCGACTACGAACGCACCCTGCCATCGGGATCACCGATGTTCGACGAATTGCGTTCGACTGTGACCGTTCGAGTGAACAAATTTCTCGACAACATGAAATGGCAACTGTCCATGTTCGGGTATTGGGGAATTTCCGACGAAGACTGGCATGTCCGCCCGTTGATCAGCTACAAATTCTCTGACGCGATCCGGTGGACGTTGGGCGCCAGTGCAATTGGCGGCGCCGACAAACACACCATGTTCGGCCAGTTTCAGCAAAATTCCAATGTCTACATGAGAGTGCGATATAGTTTTTAGATCGGGGAAAGCGAGGGAGATCTGATGAGTCTTGAACATACCATTCGTGCGATTGCCGGGATCTTTATCTTGGGTAGCCTGACACTCGGCTGGCTGGTGAGCCCCTACTGGTACCTCTTTACCGCTTTCGTTGGGCTCAATTTGCTGCAGTCCTCCATCACCAAGTGGTGTCTGATGGAGGATATTCTGAAGAAGACCATTTTCAAACGCAGTCAGACAGCTCAGAGTTAGACACCGCGTATCGGATGGTTTTCGGTAAAGGCGCCCACCGGCGCCTTTTTTTATTGAAATATAACGCCGGAGCTCTTGTCAATGAGGGAAAATCGTGTTTTTTGCGGGAAGGATCAGGATAGTTCGGGTTCGTAAGTCTATCTAGTAATGCGGCTTACGAAGAAGAACCACATCGAGGGTCCTTGGCATGGATATCATTGGGCAATTGGGACCGTTGGCGTTCGCCAGCCGCCTGCGACGTCTGAGTGAACGGTTGATGCGAGACGCGTCGCGCGTCTATAAGTCACAACAAATCAATATGGAAGCACGATGGTTTCCGATTATGTATTTGCTTCGGCAGGAAGGCGCCATGGGGATCACCGAAATTGCCCGAGCGCTGCAAGTTACCCATCCAGCGGTCAACCAGTTGGCTGCGGGAATGCTGGAGGAGGGTCTGCTGGTTGAATCAAAGGACCCGACCGATGAGCGCCGACGGATTCTGGCCTTGAGCCGCAAAGCACAAAACGCGCTGGCGGGTGTGGAACCGATCTGGGAGGCAATCGAAGAGGCCACCCGGGAAGTAATCGATCTCTCCGGGGATGACCTTTTGGGTTCGTTGAAAAAATTTGAGACTGCTCTTGATGAAAGAGAAATGTACGATCGTGTACTTGACCGGTTACACGAGCGCGACCTCTCACCCGTTGAAATTATCGAATACGATCCGCGATACCGGCAGGCGTTCCGCGATCTCAATGTGGAATGGCTGGAGAAATATTTCACCGTGGAACCAATCGACGCTACAGTCCTGGATAATCCGGACGAGACAGTGCTCAAGCCGGGTGGGCAAATTCTCTTTGCCAGGATCGGTGAGACCATTGTTGGTACTACGGCACTTTTAAAGAAAGACCCGGATACATTCGAGTTGGCCAAGATGGGGGTAACCGAACGGTGGCAAGGCTGGGGACTGGGACGCCGTCTGGCTGAAGCGGCAATCGAGTATGCCCGGCAACAAAATGCCCAGCGAATTATTCTCTATACCGCCAAAAAATTGAAGCCGGCAATCGAGCTCTATCGGCAATTGGGATTTACCGAGGTTGAACTCGAAAAGCCGCCGGAGTATGAACGCTGTACATTCACCATGGAATTGGACCTCCGTAACTCATCCTGACCATATTTGCCGCGCTGCTGCCAATACCCCTGTGCCCCACTCCGTAAATACCGTCAAATAAGACAATATTTGACCGCTTAACGCGATGTTTGCGGAGTTGCCACTGTAATATTGATAAGAGTTCCAACAGGTTATGACACAGACAGGACAGGCTAATCTACCCGCGATTTCCCGGATTCTGCTTGACCGGGCTGTCGGGAGCACGTACGATATGCCGCTACGGAAGGATTGGCAGACCGTCACGCCAACCAGCGTGCTCTGACTGCCTGAATTCGGGGTTCTTCCTGGACGCAAGGCGCAGGGATGTCAATGGGCCGGTTCACGTTCCCCAAATGGATCAATAAGCTAGTGTTGGTTTTCCCGGCTTTTGCGGTGCTGGGGGGCTTATACGTGTTGGTGTTGGTTGTCCTGGGCGCGTCACCGGAAACTACGGCGGTTGGTTATGCCCCCGAACAGCCGGTGAAATACAGCCATGCGTTGCACGCGGGAAAACTCGGGCTCGATTGTCGCTATTGCCACACGACCGTGCATGACGCGGCGCACGCCGCGATCCCGCCGACCCAAACCTGCATGAACTGCCACGCCACGATCCGTAAAGACAGCAAAAAACTCACGCTGGTGCGGGAGAGTCATGCCACCGGACAACCTATCGAATGGGTCAAAGTCCACGATCTGGCCGATTTCGCCTATTTTAACCATAGTGCACATGTGAACCGGGGTATCGGCTGCGTGTCTTGCCACGACCGGGTGGACAAAATGGAAGTTGTTTACCAGGCACATCCCCTTAATATGGGCTGGTGTCTGGATTGCCATCGTAATCCCGAAGAACACCTGCGGCCACTGGATAAAATCACCGAAATGGATTGGGAGGCACCGGAAGGTCAACAGGCGTTTGGCGCGCGATTCCGTGAGACACATAACATTAATCCGTCCACTGACTGTTCGACGTGTCATCGATAATTATGAGCGAACCGCAAAAACAATACTGGCGCAGCCTGGAAGAACTCAGCGATACTCCGGAATTTCGGAAGTTTGTGGAGGCGGAGTTTCCCGGTCTCAAAGAGCAGTGGTCTAATCCGGTCACCCGGCGGAGATTTCTTAAGGTGATGGGTGCGTCGTTCGCGCTCGCCGGTCTGGCCGGCTGTACCTGGCCGGAAGAGACCATTGTGCCGTTTTCCTCGCGCCCGGAAGGTTACACGCCGGGGAAAACGAAGCAATTTGCTACTGCGATGGAGATTGCCGGAGCGGCGCAGGGTTTGCTGGTCACCAGCTTTGACGGCCGGCCGATCAAGGTCGAGGGCAACCCGCAACACCCAATTAACCAGGGCGCGACCGATGTGTTTGCGCGGGCCAGTATCCTCGGCTTGTATGATCCCGACCGCAGCCACCGAGTAATTCGCCGGGAAGGCGTGCAGGAGCTTAAGCAGTCCTGGAACGATTTCCTGAACTTTGCCCGGCCGTTAATGGATAGGAAAATCCAGAACGGCGGGGCCGATGTCTTCATTATTGCGGAACAATCCTCCTCCCCTACGTTTCACCGCCTGAGACATAAGTTCCTGGAGACGCTCCCCAATGCGCGCTGGTATGTCCATGAGCCGCTGTCGCGGAATAACGAAAGGGAAGGAACTCGTCTGGTGTTTGGTGAGGCGTATCGTCCCCAATACGCAATAGATAAAGCGAAACTCATCCTCTGTTTTGACGACGACCTACTCTATAGTCATCCGGCGTGGGTAAAGCACGCTCGTGATTTTGCGTCTGGACGCACTGCCGAGGACGGCAGCATGAATCGCCTCTATGCGGTAGAGAGTGTGTTGTCAATTACCGGATCGATGGCCGACAAGCGGTGGGCGATTCGATCGCGTGAAATTCCGGCAGTCATCGCCGCACTCGGCCAAGAAATATTAAAAACATCTGATACTGGCAGTGCCACTCAAGACCGGTGGAAACCATTGATGCTCGAACAACTGGCCGGTAAAGCGGATCCAGCCGTGCCCGTCGCGGAAATTGCCGCCGAATTGACCGGACATCCAGGAGAGACGCTAATAACTGTGGGGCCCGGTCAGCCGGCAGTCGTACATGACCTGGTACACACAATCAACCATGCCCTGGACAATAACGGGAAAACGGTAAATTATATTGCTGAGCAGGCTGTCGATTTCGGGACATCTGACAATGATCTCACTGCCTTCGCCGCTGATTTTCAGTCACTGCCGAATAAGAGTGAGAGTGTCGTGGTCATTCTGGGGGCAAACCCGACTTATTCGGCGCCACGCACAATCGATTTTGCGGGGCTACTTGGTGAAACGGGCACCAGTATACACCTTTCGCTCTATGATGATGAAACCTCCATGTTATGTGACTGGCATCTCCCGCAGGCGCACTACCTGGAGAGCTGGGGCGATGCCCGTGCCCGGGACGGCACCCTGAGCCTCGTGCAGCCGTTAATCGCACCGTTGTATGGCGGCAAGACTTCGGCTGAATTACTGGCACACCTGCTGGGCGAACCGACGCCGGGTGGCCACGATATTGTCCGCGATACCATGCGGGAGATATTCGGCGGGAATAACTTTGAGACACAATGGCGGAAGGCATTGCATGACGGCGTGGTCGAGGGGGCCACACTTGCGACCGAACCGGTTGATTTACAGCCCGCTGCCGCCCCGGAGAGGTTGCAGCGAATGCTCGAGGAAGCAACCGGTACGTCCGATTCGCTAGAGCTGGTGTTGATTGCGGATGGATCGGTCTACGACGGCCGCTTTGCCAACAACGGCTGGTTGCAGGAGTTACCCGATGCGGTGTCGAAACTCACCTGGGACAATGCCGCGATCCTTTCGCTGGCCACGGCGAATGATTTAGGTGTGAAAACCGGCGACGTTGTATCGCTGACCGTCGCAGGTAAAACGATCGACGCGCCGGTGTATATTCAACCCGGGCAGGCAGACGGTTCAATCGCGCTGTCCCTGGGATACGGGCGAACCCGGGCGGGAACCGTGGCTACGGGAGTTGGGGTGAACGCGTATACCCTGCAAACCAGTCCGGGACCTCAGTACTACCCAGTCAAAATCACCAGGACCGGTAGGACCCATACGCTGGTCAGCACTCAGGACCATCACGCGATTGATACGCGTGGGATGCAAGAACGTGAATCGCGGATACATGAGTTGATCCGGGAGGCGGAACTCAGCGAATTTAAAGAGAATCCGCACTTTGCCAGCGCACACGAACATCACCCACCGCTGAAATCGTTGTGGGACGAGCACGAATACACCGGTCATCGCTGGGCGATGGCGATTGATCTCTCGGTGTGTACCGGGTGCAACGCGTGTGTGCTGGCTTGTCAGTCGGAAAACAACACCCCGGTAGTCGGCAAAGAGAATGTCGCCGAAGGACGCGAAATGCACTGGATTCGGATTGATCGATATTTTTCCGGTCCGCCGGAGGAGCCAAAGGTCTCGTTCCAGCCCGTGACGTGCCACCATTGCGAAAATGCGCCGTGCGAGCAAGTGTGCCCGGTCGGCGCCACAGTCCATGATGACGAGGGACTCAATGTCATGGTCTATAACCGCTGCGTGGGTACGCGCTATTGCTCGAACAACTGCCCGTACAAAGTACGGCGGTTTAATTTCTTCGAATATCATAAGAACCTGTCAGTTACCGAAAAAATGATGTACAATCCAGACGTCACCGTGCGTGGTCGTGGCGTGATGGAAAAATGTACCTTTTGTATCCAGCGCATTAATGCCGTTAAAATCGAGGCGCAAAATAAGCGGCAGCCGATTGAAGACGGGCAGATTGTTCCGGCGTGCGCGCAAGCCTGTCCCACCAAGGCCATTGTCTTCGGCGATTTAAGCGACCCGGACAGCCGAGTCAGCCAGGCCCATCAAGACCCTCGCTCGTACGCGATTCTAAAAGAGCTGAATGTCAAGCCCCGCACCAAGTATCTGGCGCGGTTGCGCAACAGTGGCGAGACGACTCAAACGTCTGACGATCATGGGTAATCAATGAGCACCGCAGTTGCCGACAATACGATCGACGATCCGCGTCAACGACCTCTGTTGATCCTCGGTGATAACAACTTTACCACGATCACCGACAAGGTCGCCGGTATTGTTGAAAAACCCAAGCCGCCCAAGGCATGGTACGTTGCCTTTGGCATCTCCGCACTGCTGGCGGGTATCCTGTTTGTGCTGATCGGTTTTCTGGTACTGGAAGGCATCGGCATCTGGGGCGTAAATATCCCGGTCGGCTGGGGATTTGCCATCGTTAATTTTGTTTTCTGGGTCGGCATCGGCCACGCGGGCACGTTGATTTCGGCAATTTTGTTCTTGTTCCGGCAGAAATGGCGGACCAGCATCAACCGGTTTGCTGAAGCGATGACCATATTTGCGGTGATGTGTGCGGGTCTGTTCCCGGCAATTCACATCGGCCGGGTCTGGTTTGCCTGGTGGCTTTTCCCGATTCCCAACCAGCAATGGGTGTGGCCGAATTTCCGCAGCCCGTTGGTCTGGGATGTCTTCGCGGTTTCGTCTTACATGCTGGTGTCGTTGATGTTCTGGTTCATGGGGATGATCCCTGATCTGGCCACGTTACGGGACCGGGCGACCTCGAAGATTCGGTCTTTTCTCTATGGCCTGTTTAGCCTGGGGTGGCGCGGCTCCAACCGGCAGTGGCATCGCTATGAACGCGCGTATTTGTTCCTCGCCGCCCTGGCAACCCCACTGGTCTTGAGCGTACATTCGGTGGTCAGTTTCGATTTCGCGATTTCGCAACTGCCGGGTTGGCATACGACGATTTTTCCACCCTATTTCGTGGCGGGGGCGATTTTCTCCGGGTTTGCCATGGTGGCGATGTTGCTCATTCCCTGCCGGCAATGGTTCGGTTTGAAAAATATTGTCTCGCTGCACCACCTTGATAATATGGCTAAAATCATGCTGGTCACCGGGTCGATGGTCGGCTATGCGTACGTGATCGAGTTTTTCATGGCCTGGTATTCCGGGAACCAGTACGAAATGTTCACGTTCGTCAATCGGGCGCTGGGACCGTATGCCGGAGCCTTTTGGGTCATGGTCACCTGTAACGTTTTGGCCCCGCAGTTATTCTGGTTTAAAAAGTTTCGTACCCAGGTGCTGTTGTTATTTTTGGTCACGGTCCTGATTAACATCGGCATGTGGTTTGAGCGGTATGTCATTGTGATTACCTCGCTCTCCCGAGATTTCCTGCCCTCCAGTTGGGGTTTCTACATGCCTACCTGGGTGGATATTATGATGCTGGCAGGCAGCTTCGGCTTATTCTTTACGCTGTTTTTGTTGTTTGTACGCTTTTTGCCAATGGTAGCGATGGCTGAAGTCAAGAGCGTGATGCCACAGGCGCATCTTGACGCCGGTATCCATAAAGGATTCGGTGATTACTGGGGTGACATGCCGGAAATTCATCAGGAAGACATCAAACGGATTCGGGAGGCGTGATGAGCGATACTACGCAAGATCGACAGCTTTACGGCCTGATCGCCGAATTCGCTACGGTGAACGATATTATTCTCGCGGCCGAGAAAGTCCGCGACGCCGGCTACAAATATTGGGATGCGCACACGCCGTTCCCGGTGCATGGTCTCAGTGATGCGATGGGAGTCCGACCAACGGTGTTACCCTATTTTGTACTCGGCGGAGGACTGACGGGCGCGGCGACTGGTCTATTGATGCAGTGGTGGATGAACGCGGTCGATTATCCGCTGGTCATCTCCGGGAAGCCACTGTTCGGTCTCCCCGCGGCAATACCGGTTGCCTTCGAGTTGACGATTTTGCTGGCAGCCATCGGCGCGTTTGTGGGGATGCTCGTGTTGAACGGCCTGCCCACCTGGTCACATCCACTGTTGAACAACGAGCGGTTTCGCCGGGTGACGACGGACAAATTTTTTATCAGCATTGAGGCCGACGATCCCAAGTTTGATCAAGAGCAGACCACCTCGTTTTTGACGTCCCTGGGCGCCGAGGCGGTCGAGGAGGTTGAAGAATAGCCATGTCGCTGAAGGATCAATTGCGCGATCACGATACGATCCGGAACGTCAAACGATTCAGTAAAGAGAAACTGCCGCGCTGGGTTGTCCCGGCAATAATCACCCTGGCGGTAATTTCGTGGATCCCGCTGGTCTTGATTGCGCGGGAGCGGGTGGCTACGGGCCCTACGACCAAAGTGCAGATCTTTGTCGACATGGATAACCAACCGAGGTTTCAGCCACAGATGACGAATCCACTGTATGAAGATCAACGTGCCATGCGTAAACACGTCGCCGGCACTGTAGCTCGTGGTGAATTGCAACGGGACGAGCTGCTTTACCGTGGAGAAGTCGACGGCAAGTCCGCCACGGCATTCCCTTTCGAACTCACCGATGAAATCATGCAACGAGGTCAATCGCAGTACAACATTTTTTGCGCACCTTGTCACGGATTGAGTGGGTACGGGGACGGCATGATTGCCCAGCGCGCGGAGGAATTACAGGAAGGTAGTTGGATACCGCCGCTGTCGTTCCATTCCCAAACAGTGCGCGACCGCACCAATGGGAGTCTCTTTAATACCATCACCAATGGTATTCGGACCATGCCGGCGTATGGATCACAAATCCCGGTGCGTGACCGCTGGGCAATCGTGGCCTACATTCGCGCGTTGCAACGCAGTCAACATGCGACACCGGATGATGTGCCGCCTGAACATCAATCAAAACTGCGGTAAAAAGCGATGAAGGTAACCGATATTTCCAAAGATAATCTGTACCTTGGCTCTCTGGCGGGCAGAATCTATCTGCCGGCGGCACTGGTGGGCGTGGTCGGAATTGCGGCCAGTTTGGCGTTGGGGCTGCAACCGGGTCAGCAGGAGTCATTTTTCAATTCGTATGTGGTGAGCTTCGCCTATTTCCTCAGCATCTGCCTGGGGGCGTTGTTTTTTGTGCTTTTGCAGCATTTGACCGGCTCGGGCTGGAGCGTTACGATCCGGCGGATTGCCGAAGGCGTGTCCGCAACGCTGCCGCTGATGGCGGTATTGTTTGTTCCGATTCTTTTGGGGATGCACGAGTTGTTTCCGTGGTCCCGCGCCGACGCTGTCGGTACGGATCACCTCTTGCAGCATAAATCGCCGTATTTGAACGTGCCGTTTTTTGTCGTTCGCTGGATCATCTATCTTGGGGTCTGGCTGCTGTGTGCCTGGTATTTTCGCCGGCAGTCACTGAAGCAGGATTCTACCGGCAACTATCAGACGACGATTACGATGACACGCGTGAGCGCCCCGGCGATGGTCCTCTTTGCCTTGACAATCACGTTTGCCGCATTCGATCTGCTGATGTCCCGGGATCCGCACTGGTACAGTACTATCTATGGGGTATACTATTTTAGTGGTGGAGCCCTGGGATTTTTCGCCCTGTTACCGCTGCTGGCGATATTTATGCAATCGCAGGAACGTATTCAACACGCAGTGACTGCCGAACACTACCACGACATGGGCAAATTGATTTTCGCCTTCGTGGTCTTTTGGGCGTACATCGCGTTTTCCCAGTATATGTTAATTTGGTATGCCAACATCCCGGAGGAAACCTCGTGGTTTCTTCGACGCCAAAGTTCGGCCTGGACCCCCGTGAGTCTGTTTTTGGTCATCGGGCATTTTATCTTGCCGTTTTTCCTTTTGATTTCCCGCAAGGTAAAGCGGCGCCGTTCGACTTTTGCGCTGGGCGCCCTGTGGATTCTGGCAGTGCACTATGTCGACATTTATTGGCTGGTGATGCCCGAAGTGACCACGGCAAGCATCGGATTTTCGCTGTTTCATGTCACCACCTTCGTGGGAATCGGCGGGCTCTTTGTGGCCGCATTCGCGTTCAGCCTCCGTCGCTGCGCCCTAATACCGGTCAAAGACCCGCGGTTGGATGAATCACTGGCATTTGAGAATGTCTAAGGGGGCGATATGAGTTCTCCGGATGATCCCAATATTCCCTGGACACTGTTTCTTCTGGCGATCAGCGTTGCTCTGATTTTCATTATTGTAGTCGGCCTCCAGGCCTGGTATTACGATTTTCACCGCGACGAACTCGAACGCAAGCGAGGCGCCTCGCTTTCCACGACGGTCAAACAGCTCCGCGCGGAGCAGTTGGCGACCCTCAATGAATACCGCTGGATTGACCGTAACAAAGAGACGATAGGAATCCCCATCGAACGGGCGATGGAACTGGTAGTTGAGGAACACACACGCGGAGAGTAAGTGAATAATGACTAACCTGATTCGTCTCATATTGCCCGCATTGTTTGTGTCAGCCGCGACACTCGTTGTGGCGGAGGACCGAATTGAACCGGAACCGGACCTGCTGGCCGAGATCGAGGTCACGGAAAAACTAGGCGCCGAAGTCCCGGGGAACCTGGCATTTACCGATCAGGACGGGAAGACTGTCCTACTGGGGGACTTTTTCACCGGGAAACGGCCGGTGGTGCTGACGTTGAACTATTCGGACTGCCCGATGCTCTGTCATCTGCAATTGAATGGTTTTGTGGATGCGTTGAAACAGTTGGAGTGGAGTCTCGGCGAGGAATTCGCCATGGTGACGGTCTCCATTGACCCAACCGAACTTCCGCAGCGCGCCAAATTGACAAAAAACAAGTACATGAAAATGTATGAACGACGGTCCGCCCAGGATGGGTGGCACTTTCTGGTCGGTTCCGAGGCGAATATTAAAGCGTTGGCGGACTCGGTCGGTTTCGGCTACACCTATAACGAAGCGCGCGACGAGTACGTGCATGCCGCGGTCGCGATGATTTGCACGCCATCGGGAGAATTGTCCCGTTATCTGTATGGCGTCGTCTACGAACCTCAAACCATCAAATTCGCCCTCCTGGAAGCCTCGGAAGGCAACATCGGTAACACCGTCGACCAACTTCTGCTCTTCTGTTTCCACTATGATTCGGAAGCTGGGAAGTATGCCCCGGCGGCGGAGAATATTATGCGTCTCGGCGGAGCACTGACTGTCCTGATTGTCGGCGGCACACTCGGCGTCTATTGGCGGCGTGAAGCCCGGCGACGCAAGAAGGCCGAAGAAAAATCCGCCACGAACTGAACCGATGCTGAACCTTCTGCTGCATACCCTGGTTGGCCTGATCCCCGTGGCGAACGCGTTCTGGCTGCCGGAACGAGGATCGACGACAGCGCACAATGTCGATTTCATGTTCAACCTGGTGTTGGGCATCTCGGTATTTTTCTTCGCTCTGATCACCGTATTGACTATCTACTTCATGTGGCGCTATCGGCGTCGGGAAGGCGTTGATGCGGAGAAATCGGCCAAACAAAACATTCCGTTGGAGCTGGTGTGGACTTTTATTCCTATTGTGGTGGTCGCAATCATTTTCTATTTCGGTTTCACCGGCTATATGAATATGCGGGTTTCCCCCGAGGAATCGGTGGAAATTCTGGTAACCGGCCAGAAGTGGCAGTGGTTTTTTACCTATCCCAACGGGCATGTGGACGGCAACCTGCACGTACCGGTGGATGAACCGGTGCGACTGGTCATGACCTCTGAGGACGTCATCCACAGCTTGTATATTCCGGCGTTTCGGACCAAAATGGACCTGGTACCGGGGCGCTATTCCGAAACCTGGTTCGAAGCGTCGAAGACCGGGAAGTTCGTGCTCCTCTGCGCTGAATACTGCGGCACCGGGCACTCTGATATGACCGCGTTTGTCGAGGTGCATGAACCTGGCGGCTTCGAAAAGTGGCTGGAAGACGCGGCGGATTTTGTGGGCGAAATGGCGCCGGCCGAGGCGGGGGAGCTGCTGTTTACCTCGCGTGGGTGCACTCAGTGCCACCGGGTGGACGGTACGGACGATATCGGGCCGAGTTTCAACGGGCTGTACGAAAAGCAGGTGCAAACAAGAGACGAAGGTACGGTGGTTGCCGATGAGAACTATTTGCGTGAGTCAATTATCGACCCGCAATCGAAAATAGTGACAGGATATGATCCGGTTATGCCGACCTATAAGGGAAAATTAAAGGACAAAGAAATCACCGCGATCATCGAGTATATCAAAACGCTGAAATAGTTGGCTACGCACAATGAGTACAGTTGAGGCTATGGCGGGGAATGCGCTGAATTCGCGCAACTATCTGAACGCCCGCACGGGGCTCTGGTCCTGGATCTGGACCCTCGACCACAAGCGGATCGGGGTGCTGTATTTGATCTCGATTCTGTCGGCGTTGTTGCTCGGCGGCATTTTTGCGATGCTGATCCGCACCGAGCTTTTGACCCCGCAGCAGACGATTATGGACGCCGACACGTATAACCGCGTGTTTACGCTGCACGGCGCAATCATGATCTTCTTATTTATAATTCCCGGCATCCCGGCGGCCTTAGGGAACTTTATCCTGCCGATCATGCTCGGCGCCAAAGACGTGGCCTTCCCCAAATTGAACCGGCTGAGCTGGCATCTGTATGTACTCGGTGCACTCTTTTCCATTGCGTCACTGGCCATGGGCGGCGTGGATACCGGCTGGACGTTTTATACGCCCTATTCAACCACGACTAATAGCAGTGTGGTGTCGATTACGTTCGGGGTATTCATTCTGGGGTTTTCCTCAATTTTCACCGGATTGAATTTTATTGTCACGATTCACCGGTTCCGTCCTAAGGGGATGGGCTGGTTCAGGATGCCGTTGTTTCTGTGGTCCTTGTACGCCACCGCCATCATTCAGGTCCTGGCGACCCCGGTCCTGGGGATAACGCTGTTGCTGTTGATCGTGGAACGGGTACTTGGCGTGGGAATATTTGATGCCGCCCTGGGCGGCGATCCGGTTTTGTTTCAACATTTCTTCTGGTTCTACTCTCATCCGGCGGTCTATATCATGATCCTGCCGGCGATGGGTGTAATGTCAGAATTGATTTCGACCTTTAGCGGAAAACATATTTTCGGCTACAAATTCCTCGCCTATTCGAGTATCGCCATCGCGTTTCTCAGTTTCCTGGTGTGGGGCCACCACATGTTTACCAGCGGGCAGTCGGCGCTGGCCAATATGATTTTCTCGGCGCTGACGTTCTCCGTAGCGATACCATCGGCGGTCAAAGTGTTCAACTGGGTGGCCACGATGTACAAGGGATCAGTGCGGATGGACACGCCGATGTGTTATGCCGTTTCGTTCATTTTGCTTTTCGGCATCGGCGGCTTGACCGGGATGTTTCTGGGATCGCTGTCGACGAACGTGCACCTGCACGACACCTATTTCGTGGTCGCCCACTTCCATTTTACCATGATGGGCGGGGTGTTGATCGCGTTCCTCGGCGCCTTGCATTACTGGTGGCCCAAGATGTTTGGCCGCATGTATAACGAGACACTGGGGCGGCTGGCCTGCCTGATTATCTTCCTCGGTTTCAACGCGACCTTTCTGCCGCAATTTGTTATGGGCAGTCTGGGCATGCCACGCCGGTATTTCAACTATACTGAGGAGTTTACGATTTATCATCAGCTATCGACTTACGGCAGCTATTTTATGGCCATCGGCTTTGTCCTGATTGCGGTGTATTTAATCGTATCGCTCCGCAAGGGCAAACCGGCTCCGGCTAATCCCTTTGGCTCCGCAACGCTGGAGTGGCAGTGTTCATCGCCGCCGCCGACCGAGAATTTCGCTGAGCAACCTGAGGTCGGCGACCCATACGAATTGGAACACCTGGTTTATGATCGTTCGATTGACGGGTACGTGGAGCGGAAAGACCACGCGCCAGAATCGGCGCGAACATAAGTCAGCAGGCCACAATCTCATTACCGTAGGCAGGGATGGGCGACCAGGACCACCACAAGACCCCCGGACTGCAACACCAGTTCGACAATATGGATCAGCAGTTCAGCTCCGGGAAACTGGGAATCTGGATTTTCCTGGTGACCGAAATCCTGTTGTTTTCCGGCTTGTTTTGCGCCTACGCGGTCTACCGAGCCAGTCATCCCGAAATTTTCATCTACGCACACAAGTATCTGGATACCACACTCGGTGCCGTCAACACCGCAGTGTTAATTTTCTCCAGCTTCACGATGGCCTGGGCGGTGCGCTCTGCGCAACGCGGCGCACAGAGAGCGCTGGTGATCCTCCTGACCATTACCCTGGCTTGTGGTGTTGTTTTCCTCGGCATCAAATACGTGGAGTACGAACACAAATGGAAATCCGGGTTACTATGGGGCGAGCGGTTTGATCCGATCGAGCATGGTGCGGGGCACGAGAAATCATCGGAAAACGATAATAGCAGTTCGCAGGGTGATACTGCCAAATCCGGCAAGCAAGACACTGCCGCGGGTACGGCACAGGATACCGTAGGCGACACCACGGAAACCACTGAGCAAGACACGATGGGTGATACCGCCCACGCGCCCGCCACCGAAGAGACGTCGCCCACCGAAAAAGAGGACCGGCCGCCGAATGTGCATATCTTTTTCGGTGTGTATTTCTTAATGACCGGTTTGCACGGGTTGCACGTGATCGCCGGCATGGTCACTATTGGCTGGATGATTTTCCGGGCGCGGCGGGGAGATTTTTCACCGGAGTATTTCGGCCCCGTGGACTACACTGGATTGTACTGGCACCTGGTGGATTTGATCTGGATTTACCTGTTCCCGTTATTGTATCTGATTGGTTAGCGCTGGTGAGTTGATGAACGACAAACACGACAAATCGAGTTCGCAGAAATCCCGCGTGACGGTGCACATTGTGCCGCTGAAAGTGTTGGCGGCGGTCTGGCTCTCGTTAATGGTGCTGACCGTGATAACCGTAGCGGTGACGTATGTCGATCTGGGCACGTTCAATCTGTATTTGGCCATGTTGATCGCCACCGTGAAAGCAACACTGGTGGCCTTGTATTTTATGCACTTGCGGTACGACCGTCCGTTTCACGGCGTGATTTTCCTTATCGCGCTGGCGTTTGTGTTTTTGTTTATCTCGATTGTGATGACTGACCGGGCGGAGTATCAGCCGGATATCGATAAACGTCAGGAAGAGTTGTTACAGAGCGAATGATGCCCGCCACCCACAATCCTCATGCTCAAAGTAAAGAGCAGTTGACCTCGACCGGTCGCCTGGGGATGGCGATTTTTCTGCTGTCGTTGTCCTCGCTCTTTGCAGCAACGATTATCGGCTATATCGTCGTGCGGGTGCGGGCCGCCGATATCTGGCGGACGGCCGATCTGCCGGATCTGCCATCGGGGCTGTGGCTTTCCACTGCCTTGTTAATCGTATGTTCGATTGTCATCCACTATGGGCGCGTGTCGATTCGCAAAGGGAATATTGGCGCACTCAAAGTGTCGTTTTTGATCGCATTGGCACTGGGACTCGGGTTTCTGGTCAATCAGACAATCAACTGGATGCAGTTGATTAACGCCCAACTCCCGCCAACTGCCAAGAGCCTCTATTCCTTTACCTTCTACTTGCTAACCGGGCTGCATGCCGCGCATGTGATCGGCGGTGTAATACAACTGATCGTCGTGACCGTGAAAACCTACCGTGGCGCCTACTCACAAGAGTATCATCCCGGAATCATCTACACGGCCATGTACTGGCACTTCCTGGATATTGTCTGGCTGATTTTGTTCGTGGTGTTTTTGGTGAGCACGTGAGCCGGAAGCAATCCTCCCCTGAAAACCAGGGACTTGTGGGACAGCCTCAGGACGTCTGCCGCCCACGGATTCGATACTTCGATGATCCCTTGCTGCGCAAGGGTAATTGGATTCCGGCTCAGGGCCGGAATGACACAGGGTGAGAGCCTGCCATATCCTGTGCAACGGGCAGGTTAAAGACCTGCCGCGCACGGAACGGGCAGGTTAAAGACCTGCCGCGCACGGAACGGGCAGGTTAAAGACCTGCCGCGCACGGAAGGATAGCGTCGGGTTTCTCCGTGCGTCGGCACGCACGTCGGAACCCGACCTACTTCAAATTCCGTGCATCTGCATTTTTCAACACGCCTTAAATAGTGGTCACCCCGGGTTACCTTACGGGTTGGTCAGGGTGAAACAGACCACCTTGGGTTCGGTCATTTCCTGGAGAGAGAACTTGATGCCCTCGCGGCCCAGACCGGAATATTTGATGCCGCCGAACGGCATCGAATCGAGGCGATAATCAGTCGATTCGTTAATCATGACACCGCCGCAATCCAGCTCGTAGGCCGCCTTAAACGCGATATCAATATTTTTGGTGAAAATTCCCGCCAGCAATCCATACGGCAATGCATTGGCTTTACGGATCGCATCATCGAGATCATCCACTGGGTAGAGATTCACGGTCGGGCCGAAGACTTCCTCATAATGGATTGTGGCGTCTTCCGGGACACTTTCCAGCACGGTCGGTTCGACCAGCGCACCGTCAATACCGCCGCCGGTCAAGATAGTGGCGCCTTTGTCCTGGGCTTCCGTGAGCCATTTGCCCACGCGTTTGGCCTCCCCCTCGGCGATCATCGGCCCCATGTCGGTCTCTTCATCCAGCTTGTTGCCGATTTTATATTTTTTCGTCGCCGCCACGAACCGTGATTTGAAATCATCATAGATATCGCGATGAACGTATAGCCGCTGCACGCCGATACAGTTTTGTCCCGCCGCCCAGAAGGCGCCGGAAACGCATGATTCAACCGCGTACGGTAAATCGCAGTCGTTCCAGACAATCACCGGTGAATTGGAGCCGAGCTCCATGCCGATTTTTTTGATGCCGGCAATCGAGGCGATATGTTTCCCCGCTTCCAGACCGCCGGTAAATGAAATCATCCGCACGCGCTCGTCTTTGACCAGGGTGTCGCCGATAGTCGGGCCGTAGCCGGTAAGCACCTGCAAGGTTTGCGGCGGGAGTCCGGCCATCACCAGCGCCTCAGCGAGTCGGAGCGCCGAAAGCGGCGTTACCGTTGCCGGTTTCAAAATCGCCGAGTTGCCGCCGGCAATCGCGGGTCCCAGTTTGTGCGCGACCAGGTTCAGTGGGTCATTAAACGGTGTGATGCACAGGATCACCCCAATGGGAAATCGATAATAATACCCTTTGCGGTTCTCGCCGCCGGGAAAAGAATCAAAGGGGATCGTCTCACCCAATACGCGTTTGCTCTCCTCGGCGGAGACGGTCAGCGTATTGACCGCGCGCACCGCCTCTTTGCGTGCTTCATTAATGGTCTTGGAACCCTCGCGCGCGATAGTCTCGGCAAAGGAATCGAGGTTGGCTGAGACAAAGTCGGCGGTTTTAAACAAAATCTGCGCCCGATCATAGACCGACATGCGCTTGATCGTCTGGAACCCATCCGCGGCGGCTTTCAGCGCCAGTTCTGCGTCGTCGATTGATGACTGCGGAACGGTATCGACAATTGATCCATCGAACGGATCGGTGACATTGATCTTTTTCTCGCGGTCGACCCATTCGCCGTTTAACAGCATTTTCATGACACACCTCCGATATGCAAGAGGTCAATGAGCATGCTATACCCGGTTTCGACCCGTCCGGCGCCGGGGCCGACTATGGTAACATCCCCCAAAGTATCCGTAGTAACTGTAACCGCGTTGGTGGCGCCGCTCACCCCGGCCAGCGGGTGGGTCAGCGGCATCTGGCGCGGGCCGACTGACGCTTTGACCTCGCCGTCTTTCCGCCAGACCCGGCCGATCAATTTATAGCGTTTTCCGGCTTTCTGGGCTTTGGTGATCATCTGCGGCGTGATCTTCGTGATCCCCCGGCAGGGATAATCAAATGGTTTGGCTTTGGCGCCAAAGAAGACTCCGGCGAGAATCGTGACTTTAGCCAGCGCGTCCCAGCCCATGACATCGGCGTCCGGCACCGCCTCGGCGTAGCCGAGTTTTTGTGCTTTGGCCAACGCGGTCTCATACGACATTCCCTCTTCCATCTTGGTAAGGATATAGTTGGTCGTACCGTTGAGGATGCCGAGAATTTCTTTGATTTCGCTCCCCGCCAGAGTGGTGCGAATCAGGTTGATCATCGGGGTCCCACTGACCACCGTGCCCTCAAAGAGAAATTGTTTCTTCTTCTTTTTCGCCAGCCGCTGCAGGGCGGAATAGTGCAACGCCACCGGACCTTTGTTGGTGGTCACCACATGCATCCCGGCATTCAACGCCGCACGGCAGTGTTTGGTCGCGGGTTCACCGGTCTTGATATCCGTATAGGTGGCTTCCAGCATAACATCGGCTTTCGCCTGTTTAATGAAGGTCAAGGCGTCGCCGTCGATTGACTTGCCGGGTAACCGGCCCAGCGGTTTGCCCGATTTAGCGTAGGCCAGTGCTGACTTAAGATTAATCCCCTTCGAATTGTAGATATTGCCTTTGAGCATATCGGCAATGCCGACCACTATCGGTTTGAACCGGTACTGTTTTGCCAACTCCCGTTTTTTCTCGATTAAGAGTTCGGCCAGTCCCTGGCCCACCGTACCAAAGCCGAGGAATATGAGACGCATACGTACTCCCTGGTATCTAAAGTGAATACAGCCTTTACGAGCGCGCGTTTATTTTGGTGCATACCGATCTTTATCCGCAAACACGTCAATCACGAACACGCGTGCGGTAAACTTCGCACTGTGCGGCGTGCCCGCCGGGATATAGTACCAGTCACCTTTTTGGTAGCGATTGGTCTGTCCGCCAATGGTTAAATCCATTTCGCCCTCGACCACCATACCCCACTGGGCACCGTGCTGATGCTCGGGCATCTCGCCCACCCGTTGGATGTCGAGAAACACCTGTTGCATGATTTCCCCTTGCAGCAGCCATCCCCGGATTCCTTCGAGTGGAATATCGATTTCCGGCAGGTTGCGGATCATCTCCGGAAACGGGGTACCGCCCCATTGTTTCATCAATTCTTTCATCTGAACTCCCGTTCTGTCTATCCGGTACTTAATACAAGCTTTTGGTCCAGCCTCCGTCGATCGGCAATGCCGTGCCAGTGATATACGACGCCGGTTCGGAGGCCAAAAACGCCACCGCGTTGGCGAATTCCTCCGGGGTCCCCACACGTTGCATGGGGACATCGACTTCGATCTTATGATAGAAATCCTCAACCGATCCCTTGCCGGAGTCGGCGAACATCTGCGCCAGTTCCTCGATTCGCTCGGTCTTAGTATAGCCCGGGCAGACCGAGTTGACCGTAATCCCGTTAGTTGCCACCTGGGCTGACAAGGTCTTGATAAATCCCAACACGCCGGCGCGTGCGGTGTTCGACAGGATCAGATTACTGATCGGCTGGCGTGCCGCGACAGACGTGATCGCGATAATGCGCCCCCACTGTTGTTTTTTCATCAGGGGCAGCACCTGGTAACACATATCGATCGTGCTCATCAAGTTGAGTTCTACGCCATTGCGGTAATCCTGCGGGGTGAAATCCTCGTGCATCCCGGCGGGCGGTCCCCCGGCGTTGGTAACCAGGATATCCAGGCTTCCGGTCGTCTCAACGATATCTTTGATAAAGGGGGTCACCTGAGCAGGATCAGTCACATCGCAGGCCGCCGAAATGACATGGGCGCCGGTTTGTTTAACGATATCGTCCCCGGCTTTAGTGATATTCTCGGCAGTACGAGCACAAATGGCAACGATCGCGCCCTCCCGAGCGAGACGTGTCGCCACTGCTTTCCCCAGTCCGCGACTCGCGGCGGCAACCAGGGCCACCCGATTGGCAATACCTAAATCCATAACGAATCCCTCTGGTCCACAACCGGCTTAGGAGGTGATGTCGGCAAATGTCGCCTTGTGTCCGCGCCGCATGATTTCCTTGGCATCAGCGTCGCATCGCACGCATTTATGGTAGATAACATCACCGATGATCTCGGCCTTTTCCGTGCGCTCTTCGTCGGAGAGAAAATAGGCTTCCATGGTGTCGTAGGGGCGCGAGGTACCATCACTTTCATATTTGATCGTGATATTGCGCCCGGCATCGAGCACCTTATGCGCGTTTTCAGTCCAGTCGAAACCTTCCATTCCCAAATCAGGATTGATGCGCAGGTGTGCGGCGAGTGACACGCCGGGGATCCCGGACGCTTCCAATTCTTCGCTGCACTGAATGAAGGTCTCCGGCGAGACGCCATTCCCGATGTTAATCTCATAGATCGGAGTCGTGCCGTCGTCGCGGAGGTACTCCTTGAATATGTTCAGGAGCATGCGAAATTGGATGGCATTTTGGGTGGACAACAACATCGAGATTTTGAAGCGCAAATTCGGAATCTCGCGGGCGTAGTAACAGGCGGCAACGATGGTTGACCAACTGGGATTTAAAAAGAAATTGGCGCCGTTGGTAAGCGCGGCACGGGTGACCCCGTCGAGATAGAGTAAATGGTTGTTGTCGGCGACCTCCACCCCGCCGAGGTTCCCGAAGGGGGTACCCATGTTTTTAAGGATGACCTGACTGATACCGTTCCCCATATCCCGGCGATCGAATTTTTCTCCGGTCACCTTTTCCACGTGCGAGAACCGGTCTTCCGGTAATGGCGTGGCGATCAGATTGGTCGTGCAGAATTTCGCCCCAATAATATTTTCGGCCAGGGCCAGGGTCGCCAGGTGGTCGCCGCCGTAGACGTAGTGTTCGGTCATCGGAACAACCGAGATCATCTCTTGCGGAAAGAGCAACTGCTTGTTTTCGGCCACCCGGCGCATGCAGTCGCACGTAACATACGCCCCCTGGAACCCGGAGACTTGCGTGGTCGCCACGCCAGGTTTATCCGGCTTTAGATTATGGGATTTGAGAAAATCAGCGACTTTGGCGAAATCGTTGGCGTACCCTTCGGCTTTCTCGAGCAGGTCTCCGAATCCTTTTTCGGCGGCGAGCCGTTTGCGGGTTTCGTATTGCCGTCGCTCGTCGATTTGTTTCCTGATTTCCCTGGCACCGCCGTAGGATTCCAGCAGTGCGTCCAGCGCCTTGCAGTCTTCATCGCTGAAGAGTTTAAAATGCATGGTGGTGCTCCTTCCGGGGTATCCACGCTTTGCCTACGACCTTATGACAACGTACCAATATGGAAAAATCGCGCCGTGATTTCTACCGCAAAGCGGAGTAGATTGTCTGAAAGTGCAAACGATTATGCCGACATGCGTCATTTTGTCGTGGCCAGCCGGATCGTGGTCGCCGAGAGCCGCACCACCCCCTCAGAGGCCAGGGCGGTGGCAGCAGCGCGGACGTTTGCTTCGGTCGTACCCAGCAACCGGGCGATAACTCGATAACTCACGCGGGATTTCCGGGTCAACTGCCGGACAATTTCCCCTCGGATTTGCCGGCGTGATCCCTCATATCGAGGCCGGCGATTCCCTGAACGATAGCCGGGCAGGTGCACCGGTAACCGCAGCCGGGAGTAGTCCATCAGTGCGTTGTGCCATGCGCGGATTTTCCGGCGCGGGAGCATTCGTTGGGCGAAGGCATCAATCTCCACCACCGGGGTATCCGGGGAGACATTAAATTCTTGGACGATGACGCGGCGAACATTCGTGTCGATTGCGGCCACCCGTTTTCCGAAGACAAAGACCTGTATGGCGCGGGCAGTATAGGGGCCAATCCCCGGCAACCGACGAAGCTCGGTTTCCTTGGTGGGAAGCCGTCCACCATGCTCAGCAACCAGGGTCCGGGCGAGACGTCCCAAGTACAGGGCGCGTCGATTGTACCCTAAGCCGGACCAGGCGGCGAGCAATTCGCGGTCGGAGGCGCCGGCCAGCGCCGCCCAAGTCGGCCAGCGGGTGAACCAGTTTTTGAGCTTGGGAACCACACGATCGACCTGGGTCTGTTGGAGCATAATCTCTGCAACGGTTATGCGATACGGATCGGTGGTGTGGCGAAACAGGAGGTCTCGACCATGCCGGCGGTAGAACCGGAAGATTTTGAGGCGGAAGCGACGGATTTCTTCCTCCGAAATTGCTGCCAATGATGTCGGCCGCGGTGCCATGGCGGTAAGATATATAACATCCGCAAGCTCGGTTCAATTGTTCAAACCAATCCTTGCGGAAATGCAAACACTGAACCCTGCACACGGTGGTATCGAGAGTGTTAGTATTGGGTAAACACGGTTAGAATTTGGTGAAATCGGCTTGCGGCGTATTGACAGACCGCAGCCGATCGTGTACGCTTTCGCTCAAAACGTGGCAAGCGAGTGAACTGATGCCATTTGAGTCTCGAAAACTGATCCTACGCGCCGTCTTTTTCCCGCAGGGTTCCATCCCGTCTTGTTCCCGCTGCCGCCTCGGCGGCGAGGAGGATTTACCCATCTAATTGGTACTAACCTGTACTTGGCACCCGGGGGACAGCGTTTGATCGACCTGTCTCCCCTTTCATTTTCTGCCATCAGGGTAAATATCTCGCTATTACAGAGTTGTTAATCCAACAAGTCACCTCCATACCATGCTGTCTGTTATCTAAATTCCCACGTCTTCGCTAGGCTTTTGACGAAAAATGCTGCAAACTTGTGGAAAATTTCACGAAATTTAAGTATAGAGAGCCGGGAGATTAACGAGGGGAGCAATGTTTCGCGATAATCTTCAACCGAGTAACCGAATCATCCACGTGCGATTATTATGATGAGACGATGGCGAAAATTTGACTTCGGGGTATCCACCCGCATATACCTCGTAGCTACTGCGCTGATAGTGATTAGTTTGTTAATGTTCACTAACCCCTGTATTGCTCAAGATCAACCACCAACCAACGAGAACTGCTTGTCCTGCCATGAGACGGTCATGGATGATCCGGAGCATCGCTATGATTCTTTGGTGCAGGGGTCGGTGCACGGCAGCTTTGAGTGTGTGCAATGTCATTTTTCAATAGAGGGACTTCCGCACGAGGAGGAACTACCGCCGGTTGAGTGTGGTGCGTGCCATGCCGGGGCTGCTGAGGAATACGAATGTCATGGCCGCCTCCAGTTGGGTGAAGTCGAAGATGTGCCGACCTGCCATGATTGCCACGGCGCCCACGATATTCTGCCAATTGAGGATAAAGAGTCCCGGGTACATCCTCTCAATCTGCCCAACACGTGCGGGAGATGCCACGAGGACATTAACCTGATCAAAAAGCATGAGATTCTCTTCCAGAAACCGGTAGAGATATTCAAGAGCAGTGTCCATGGCCAGGCGTCAATGGGTGGGGTCTACCTCGCCGCAACTTGTAATGACTGCCATGCAACCGGCGGCAGTTCACACAAAATCTGTCCCCCGGGTATGCCCGATTCACCAATTAATCATTTTAACATTCCGGAAACCTGCGGCAAATGCCATCGGGCGATTAAACAGGACTACCTGGAGGGAATCCACGGCAAGTTGACCATGCGCGGGGAGACCGATTCGCCGGTCTGCACCGATTGCCACGGGGAACATGGTATTCTGCGCACCGATGACCCACGATCGCCGGTCTCCCCCACCCGGGTGGCGGAAGCTACCTGCGCTCCCTGCCATGAATCGGCGCGGCTGAATGAGAAGTACGGGATACCAACCGGTCGGCTGGAAACGTTCATCGACACCTATCATGGCCTGAAGAGTAAGGCGGGTGATGTCACAGTGGCTAATTGCGCGTCTTGCCATGGGGCGCATCGAATTCTGCCACACACAGATCCGACATCGTCGATCCATCCATCGAATTTGACCGAGACCTGCGGCGAGTGTCACCCCGGTATTTCCAAAGCGGTAGCAACCGCCCCGATCCATGGTACGCCGGGTGTCTCACAAACTCCGGCGGCAAATATCGTCAAGCAGATTTATATCGTTGCCATCGTCTTGATCATCGGCGCGATGGTTCTCCACTGGCTGCTCGATCTGCGTAAGCAAATTGCCTCGGTAATACGCAAAAACCCGGTCCGCCGGATGACACTCAATGAACTGTGGCAACATACGTTCCTGATGGTCACATTTATCGCCCTGGTGATCAGCGGGTTTTCTCTGCGGTTCTCCGATGCTTTCTGGGTGAGGGTATTATTTGGCTATGAGGGCGGATTTGCCGCCCGGGGTACGCTCCACCGGGTGGCGGCGATTCTATTCACGCTGACGGTCTTTTGGCATCTCTGGTATCTCACGACCCGGAAGGGGCGGCAGTTCATGCGCGATATTTGGCCCCGTCCGAAGGATTTCCGTCAATTTGGCTCGATGATTCTCTACAACATCGGCAAAGGCAATACGCGGCCCCGGTTTGGGCGGTTCAGCTACGTGGAAAAGGCGGAATACTGGGCGCTGGTCTGGGGATCGGTAGTGATGATTCTCACCGGCATCGCGCTGTGGTTCGATAACGAAATCGCCAAAGTGGTCCCCAAGGGATTTTTGGATGTGATGCTGGTTGTCCATTACTATGAAGCGTGGCTGGCCACACTGGCGATTGCAATCTGGCATTTGTATTCCACGATCTTCAATCCCGCCGTCTACCCGATGAATCCCTCCTGGCTCACCGGTAAAATGCCACGCGAGATGTACAGACATGAGCATCCGGGTATGCCGGTACCGGAAGAGGAAGTTCCTCCACGAACAAAGGACCCCGATGAACACTAGGGTCCGCATCACTCTTCTGTTGGTTGCACTCAGGGTCTTCATGCCCACAGCCGTACCGGCGCAGAGCAGCGACGACTGTATGATCTGCCACGGGGATCCCGACGCCGTCCGGGAACGGGACGGCGAGGAATACTCGGTGTATGTCGATCACGGCGTATTCCAGCGCTCGGTTCATGGGGAGATGGAATGCGTCATGTGCCATCAAGACTTGATGGACGTGGAGCTGCCGCACGACGTACCCCTGGAACCAGTCGATTGCTCGATGTGCCATGACGAAATTGCCGAACTCTACAACGCCAGTCTGCATGGACGGTTGGTCACCACCGGCGCGCCCCTGGCGCCGCGCTGTTGGGACTGCCACGGGGCACATGATATTTTGCCCGCCCACGATGAAAACTCGCGCGTTACGAAATTCAACATCCCGTTCATGTGCGGCAGTTGCCACAAAGAGGGCACCGAGGTTACCCGGAAGTACGATATTCCCCAGGACTCGATTCTCACCCACTATTCGCAGAGTATTCATGGCATCGGGCTTTATCAACAGGGGCTGACCGTAACGGCGGTATGTGTCGATTGCCATACGGCACACAATGTGCTGCCGCATGACGACCCCCGGTCAACGATCTTTCGCGATAACGTCCCCAAGACGTGTGCCAAGTGTCATGGCCGTATTGCAACGGTCCATAAAAAAGTCATCGAAGGTGAATTGTGGGAAAAAGAACCCAACAAAATCCCAGTATGTATTGAATGCCACGAACCGCACGAAGCACGCAAAATCTATTATGCGGAAGGCGTTGCGGATCGGGAATGCCTGGAATGTCACAGCAACCCGAATCTGATAACGGTACGCGGTGCCGATACCGTGTCCCTGTATGTTGACTCTCTCCAGGTGAAAAATACGATTCATCGCCGCAACGGTGTTACGTGCGCGCAATGCCACACCGGGGCGACGCCATCAGAACATATCCGTCCCTGTATCACGATCACCGGCAAAGTCGATTGTTCGATCTGCCATGCGGAAATCGTGGATACCTACGACGAGAGTATCCACGGCCAACTGGCTGATCGCGGGGATCTCAACGCTCCCCTCTGTCAAGATTGTCATCCCCGCCATGCCACCAAGGAGCATCGCAATCCCACATCGCTCACCTACCCCACAAAAGTACCGGAATTGTGTGGCCGCTGTCATCGCAAAGGGGAGGTGGCGGCAGTTCGCGATACTACCGGGCAACAACAGGATGTTGTGGGCAATTACGTGATGGGGATCCATGGCAAAGGCTTGCTCAAGAGCGGGCTGGTGGTTACGGCCATGTGCTCTGACTGTCACACGGCCCACAACACCCGACCTCCGGAAGACCCCTCCTCCAGTGTCCATCACAACAACGTTGCCGAGACGTGCGCGAAGTGCCATAGTGGGATTTACGAGGAATTCTCGCAAAGTATCCATTCTCCGCGTGTTTCTGATAGTGATGAACCGTTGCCCAGTTGTAACGATTGCCACTTCGCGCATGACATTCTCCGCACGGGGAGTGCGGGTTTTACGCAGACGATTTTGAAGCAATGCGGGTCGTGCCACGAGGAATTGACTGAGTCTTATTTCGAGACCTTCCACGGCAAGGTTTCCGCGTTGGGGTATGAGGCCGCCGCCAAATGTCATGACTGCCACGGGGCCCACACCATTTTGCCGCCGGATAATCCGCAATCCACGCTTTCACGGGCGAATATCGTTGAGACCTGCGGCCAATGCCACAAAGGATCACACCGTCAGTTTGCCGGCTATTTGACCCATGCCACGCACCACGACAAGGACAAGTACCCGATTCTCTACTACACTTTTTGGTTTATGAGCGGATTGTTGATCGTCACGTTTGTGCTGGCCGGGACGCATACAATTCTCTGGTTGCCGCGTTCCTTCCAGACGATGCGCCGCATCAAAAAGATGCGGAAACGGCCGCACAAACTGGAATATCGCCGGTTTACCCGTCTGCAGCGTCAGCTACATGTCCTGGTGATTATCAGTTTTCTGGGCCTGGCGGTGACCGGGATGACGTTGAAATTTTCCTATCTCGGGTGGGCGCAATGGCTGTCGGGCCTGTTGGGCGGCTTCGAGTCAGCCGGGTTTATCCACCGGGTGTGTGCCGTGATTACCTTTTTCTATTTCATTGCACATTTGATTGATACTATCGCCACCAAACGCCGGTCAGGCAAATCCTGGCGGAGGTTTTTGTTCCACCCGAACTCGATGCTGCCCAACCGCAAAGATTTGCGTGACTTGACCGGCAACATCAAGTGGTTCTTAGGCATCGGACCCCGGCCGGAATATGGTCGGTGGACCTATTGGGAAAAATTTGATTATTTCGCGGTCTTCTGGGGAGTTCTGGTGATCGGCAGTACCGGGCTGATGCTCTGGTTCCCGGAATTCTTCACCCGTTTTCTCCCCGGCTGGATTATAAATGTGGCCACGATTGTGCATTCCGACGAGGCGTTGTTGGCTACCGGCTTTATCTTTACCGTGCATTTCTTTAACACGCATTTCCGCCCGGATAAATTCCCGATGGACCCGGTCATCTTCACCGGACGGATGCCGGTGGAGGAGTTCTTGCATGACCGGCCGGAAGAATACAAGGAGCTTATCCGAACTCGACAGTTGAAAAAACACCTGGTTGAACCCGTGCCCAAACCTCTAGTCACCGGGGCCAAGATTTTCGGCAGCATCGCTTTAAGTATCGGTATTGCCTTAATCCTGCTGATCATTTACGCCGAAGTGTTCGGCTATCGGTAATCGGGCGAGAATGAGTGGCGATTTGCCACGGATGATTGTATAATAGAATTGCAGTACGCCGGGGACATATTGGTGCGGCGAAACACGTAGTCGTGGAAAGCTATATCAAGGAGGGGTCTCATGAAACTCCGCGTGATTGTTGTTCTACTGGCCGGTGCGTTGATTCTGGCGTGGGGTCTTGGCGGGTTTGCCCAGGAAGAAAAAGAGGGCGAAAAAAAGGAAGAAAAAAAAGAACCACAGGCTGAGTACGTCGGCGCAAAGAAGTGCAAGTTCTGCCACAAAGCAGAATACGAATCATGGCTGGAAACTCAGCACGCCCATGCCCTGGAGACCTTGAAGCCCGAAGATCAAAAGAAAGACTCGTGTATAGTGTGCCATGTGACCGGGTTTGGTGTAGCCGACACAATTTTTGCCGGCGTGCAGTGTGAAGCCTGCCACGGCCCGGGGTCGTTGTACAAGTCGATGAAGATCATGCATCCGAAAAAGTACAAAGAGAATCCGGAAAAGCAGCATCAACTCGCCCTGGAAGCCGGCTTGATTTTGCCCACCGAAGAGACCTGCCGTGGCTGCCACAATGAAAAAAGCCCCACATTTAAGGGCTTTGATTTCGACTCGATGTTTGTCGCCGGTGTGCACGACCTTCCTGAAGAGGAAGAGCCAACCGAAGAGAAAGAAGAACAAGAAGACGAAGAGAAGTAATCGGCATAACAACGATAACGTATCGTTGAATGTTACGACCCGGGCCCAGATAATCTGCATGATCATCTGGGCCCATTTTTCGAGTAACACCATCCGTAAACTTACATTGAAACGTTAGAAAACTGACATGATTAATATGTTTATCTGTCTTTTTTCTTGACAGGTTTACCCCAATAACCCTACTTATCCGCCAAGATTAATAATGGTTGTCAGGCGAATCGGTGGGTACGCTTCAGTCCTGCTTCTCGGGGAGATTCGCGCGGGCAATTTAACCATAGGGTTTGATATGCCTGATCGCTTTGTACTGTACGCCACTATCGTGATTTTTCTCACAATGTCTTTCGGGGCGGCAACGGCGTTAGCTGTTGACACTGAAACATGTCTGATGTGCCACGAAGACTACGACCAGACACTGGTACAAACTCCGCACGCGCTGGATGAAGGCGCTGCCAGGGCCGGTCTATCCTGTGCAAGTTGCCACGCGGGTGGCGAGGTTCACATCGAAGAACCAGTGCCGGACAATATTGGCAATCCGGCAACCTTGGCTGTTGGTGCGGTGCAACAACTTTGCCGCCCCTGCCATACCCCACACGCGACAATGGCAGCCACGGGATTTGATCCCCACCTGGCGTTGGACATGTCCTGTCTGAGTTGCCACCGGATACACAGTGGACCGCAGGCATTGTTGCCGGCCGATCGAGCGGAGATGTGTGAAACATGCCATGCCGGGATCAGCGAGACGTTTCTGCGCAATTCTAATCATCCGTTGGGCGAAGCTAACGTCTCGTGCACTGACTGTCACGCGTTCACCGTCGCGAACCAACCGACGGTTGGTCATGGGGCGACTGCCACATGTTACAACTGTCATCCCGAGCAGAGCGGTCCTTATATCCATGACCATCCGGCGGCAATCTCCTTTGCGGTAGAGGGCGGCGGTTGCCTGGAATGCCATCAACCGCACGGCAGCGCGAACCGACGGTTGTTGGACCAGCCGGGGAATGCACTGTGTCAGCAGTGCCACGGTATTCCGCCGGGACACCGAATTGTCCACTCCGGTCTCGGCACCAAGTTGGCGTGCGTGGAATGTCACAGCGAGGTGCACGGGTCAAATCATAATAGCAAGTTGTTGGACCCCGAGCTGGGGATGAAGTTGTTTCCTGATTGCTATCAATCCGGCTGTCACATCATAAATCCGTAAGGAGCACGAACAAATGAGGTGGAATTTGATATATGGTTTCGTGCTGGGATGTTTAAGCGCATTACTCCTGGCGGCCGGTGCTGCGGCCCAACTCCACGGTACGGCCAAGCTGGGGTATATTTACACGGATGAAGAAGGCAACTTTGCGGCCTATCAGCCCACCTACAATTTGTATGATGGTGTCGATTTGTCGCTGGAGAATTTTTCCTATTACGGCGACCAGGGATTGCGGGTTCGCGGTGATGCGCGACATTTGACCTTGAAAAATCGGAACGTCCGGGCAGACGCCTCCTACCGGCATATGGCCGGCGTCAACCTCTCATACGCGCAATATCGGCGCAATTACAGTTTTGCGGGGGATCACTCGGTCCGGCGCGACCGGTCGGCCGGATCGATCTGGATTAAACCACACCGGTACGTGAAAATCTACGGTGGCTACGGGCTGACCAATCGAGAAGGGGAATTGGTTGAACTGTTCGATCCCGGGATCACGGTCACTCCGCATGAAGTTGATTACCAACATCAATATTTCCACGCCGGCACACAGGTAAATTACCAGGGATCGATGATTCAGGGTGAATATCGTGTGGGTGACTTTACCAATGAACTGCGGCCAGGAGATGACCGCCAGTCAACTCGATTTCGAGCCGTAGCAATAACCCCTTTCCCCCGCTACCATCGCATTCAATTGCAGGGCGGCTTCCAACATTTCGAACACGAAATTGACTCGCTCGGTCAGAAGCTCACGGCCAATACCGGCTGGGGCGGGGGACGGTTGCAGTTGCCACTACATTTTGCCGTCCGTTACAGCTTCATTTTTGATCGTGCCGAGAACACCGGCGACATCGTGGAAACTGATAACATCGTGCAATCGGTGGATGTGACCAAGGCCTGGCCGGGACTGGCCCAGGTGACTGTCGGGTATCAGCACGCAATCAATGATGATTTCTTCGACGAGGCTCAGGCAAACTCCTTCTTTGTTACCGGGTCATGGAAACCGTCCTCGGTCGTTTCCTTCAAAGGGGTGTTCGGTCTGCGGGCCGAAGAGATCAAGGAAGGCGCAACGTTGCTCGGTGACGAAGACCGCACACGGTACCGTTTATCAATGACTTATACCCGTGACGGCGGGACCATGCGGCTATGGGTGGAGGATAAGCGGCGCGAGAATGCCGATCTGGGCAGCGAAGTCGAATTCCGGCGCGTGGCGACGGACCTTACCCTGAGCAAATGGATACCGGGTGAAGTCGTTGGTTCCTATGCTTTTTCTCAGGGTGATTACGACAATGTCGAGGACGAGTTCACGTTTGAAGATCATCTGCTCACTGGCAGGTACGAAGTACCGGTGATCAAGCAGTTGAGCGTTTATGCGGGCGGAACATACTACCGCAGCAAGCGTGATTTATACGTCGAGCATTTTTCGGTGCTGCTCGGGGGGACTATTCACATCATTCCGGACTACGGGCTGGAAGTCAATTACGCGGCCCACAATTTCGATGATTTTCGGGCATTCCGGCGGTATTACACAGCGAATATTGTGCAAATAATGTTGGTTAAGGAACTATAGCGGTAAGGAGTCAAGAATGCGCACAAGTCAGTGGCTGACGATTATTCTGCTGATCGGGGTAGTGGCAATAGTCGGGTGCGAACGGAAGATTGTGAATGAAGCTGAGCAGGATGATCTCGCAGCGAGCTCGTGCTTTACCTGTCACGGGGATCAGGACTTCCGTCTGGTTGCCGCCAGACAACAGTACAACAACTCCAAGCACGGCTCGGGAGACAACATCAACCGCAACCGCAACCAGGCTTCGTACTACCAAACCTGCGAGCGATGCCATACGATGGAGGGATTTGTCGAACAGATTGGCGGACCGGAGGCGACCGGCGAGCATTTCAGCACTATTTCCTGCTTCGCCTGTCATGAACCACACACGAACGGTAACCTCAGCCTGCGCGCCAGCGGACCAGTTACCCTGGCTGACGGTGAAGTGTTCGACTTCGGCAAGGGGAATTTGTGCGCTAACTGCCACCAGTCACGCCGGGATGTTAACACGTATGTTTCTGAAGAAGTCACACTCTCCACGCACTGGGGACCCCACTATTCGGACCAGGCCGACGTGCTGATGGGCACTGGTGGATATGAATATGACGGCGTTACCTACAACAACTCCGCACACAGCAGCGTGGCGCTTCGCGGGTGCGTCGACTGCCATATGGGAACGTCTCAGGCAAATCTCGTTGGCGGCCACACGTTCGCGATGCGGGACGAAAATGACGAATTCGAAAATATTTTTGGCTGTAATGTTACCGGCTGCCACGCCGCTGATCCGCTCAATTCAATTAACCGCATGGCGGACCAGGACTTTGATGGCGACGGTACGATCGAAGGTGTTCAGGATGAGATCAAGGCCATGCTCAGTGAGCTGAAGAGTGAACTGATAGCCGCCAATCTGCTTATGCTCGACCCAGAGGACCCAGATAGCAGCTACCACCCGGTCGATGGTCGTGTGATCTCCGATATCGATTCCAGCGGCGCACTCTGGAACTACCTGGTGATCGCCGAGGAGCGATCGTATGGGATTCATAACACGGACTACGCCGTGGCTTTGCTCGAATCGGCCATGAATTTCATCACCACCGGCAATCCCAGTGGTATTTCGCGACGCGTGGGATCTGAACTCGCTGTCGCACACTAAGCAATTCCACACACCTCCGGTGCAATACCCCCGGGCGATGAATCATCGTTCGGGGGTAACCATGTTCAAGGATCTGCAACAAAAAAAGACCGCGAGTGGAATTCCGGCAATATTTGTGACACAGTTCACTTGACAAATAGGAATTACTCCTAAATAATAGTAACATGCAGTACGGTGAACCAGCGCTGGAGTTCTTCCACAAGAATTGCCGTGAACATGGTCTGCGGATTACCCCACAACGACAGGCAATTTATAAAGCACTATCGGCGTCTCGTGAGCACCCGACGGCCGAAAAGCTGCACGCCCGGATCCAGCGGCGATTTCCCAACATCTCCCTCGACACAGTCAACCGGACGCTGCTGACCTTTGCCGAGATCGGCTTGGTGGACATTGTCGAAGGGTATGGCTCTGCCCGGCGGTATGACCCCAACCTGGATGTGCATCATCACTTCCACTGCATCAAATGCGGGGCGATTGTGGATTTTCAGTCTGTGTCGTATGACAAATTGAAAGTGCCGCCGAAAATCCGGCGCGCATTTACCATTCTCAACAAGAAAGTGGTCCTCAACGGCATTTGTGCTTCCTGCCGGAAGAAAAAACGCAAATTGTGAATAAACAAGAAATCACAGGGAGGAACGCGTGGGTAAGACTGAAGAAAACCTGAAAGCCGCATTCGCCGGCGAATCCCAGGCACGCAACAAATACACGTTCTTTGCGCAGGTCGCCCGCAAAGAAGGGTATCACTACATTGCCAAGATCTTCGAGGAGACGGCAATGAACGAGATGCGTCACGCCAAAGACGAATTCACCTTGCTGGGCGGTATCGGTGATACCGCCGCCAATCTCCAGGAGGCCATCGACGGTGAGCACTATGAAGTTGTCGATATGTATCCAACGTTTGCCAAGGATGCCGACGACGAAGGCAACAAAGAGGCCGCCCGTTTGCTCAAGCAGATCGCCAAGGTCGAGGCGCATCACCGTGACCGCTACCGGAAGCTGTTGGAGATGGTGAAAGCGGGGACGGTGTTCAAACGCGAAGAGCCGATCAAGTGGAAATGCAGCGTCTGTGGCTATGTTCACGAAGGCAAAGAACCGCCGGGTAAGTGTCCGTGTTGCAAACACCCGCGGGAATATTACGAGCCCGCAGATATGGATTTTTAATTAGACAATATCAGTTCGAAGATCGAAAAATTCGCAGGGGCAGGAGTAACACCTGTCCCTACTTTGTGGGCGTGTTGAAAACGGATGGTGTCGAAACCACGTCGTCCGCCCCGGCGGACGACTCAGGGATTCCGACCTACCGTAAATCCCGTGTTCTTGCCTGTAGCCAGAAACCCTTATGGTACGGTAACCAGAAGCTGGGTTGGTTTGACATACACCCTCCTTTTGTTAGTTTTTGTTCACTAAATTAGTATTTGTTATCATCGCTCCTTTCCGGCCGCGGATTATCTCGTCAAACCGGCGACGTAAATTGGCACGTTGTTTTTAAGAATGCGTTCCGGCTCGTACGACCGGCCTTGAAAATTCCGCCAGAGATGTAATCCCAAGGAACAGTCCATTACCATTCCAATGAAGCACCGCGCCGTGATCACCGGGTGGACTTTTTTGATTTTCTTTTCTTCGATCAGGGCACGCAACTTCCCCGACAGAAACGAGACGAACATACCACGCAAGTCCTCAAACGTCTGCCGCGCTAAGGGATGACCCTCCAGTGCCGAGAACAACAGCAATCGCGATAGCTCGGTGTTTTTGCTATAGTGCCGGACGATGTACCGCGCGAGCCCGAACAGTACGTCTTCGATATTGTCTTTTTGATTCAGCTCTGCTAGAAAGCTATCCAGGTCAAGGCGGGTTTTTAACGATAAGAGCACCGCGTTATACAGGTCTTTTTTCGACCGGAAATAGCGGTAGAGGGCCGGCTCGGTGACCCGACACGAGTCCGCGAGCATTTTCATGGTCACCTTCTTATAGCCGTACTTGGCGAACAACCGGGTTGAGGCGGCAATGATTTGGGCCCGTCGTTGCGTTGAAGTGAGACGTTTATGCGCCACCGGCTCCTGCCTTAGTTATCACTTACTAACTAAACAGCAGTCTACTCATTTCCGGAGGTTCAAGTCAAGTGAAAATGAGCACAATCTTGTGCGATTATCACGGATCGGTCGGCCCGCATTACTGCACTATAACTCCTTATACAGCAGATAGTAGCGTCAATTTGGTGTTCGGTGAGTCAGCCGCGGGGCAGATGGTTACGATTACCGATTTGTCATGATTTCGGCAAGTGCTTTTTTAGTGATTTGCGGGACCTGTGCGTCATTGGCCGGATAACCTACTACCAAAATCAAAAATGGCCGCTCGCTTTCCGGGCGGTCGAGAATCTCATTAAGAAACCGCATCGGGCTGGGCGTATGCGTGAGCGTGGCCAAACCGGCATGATGCAACGCCGTGATCAATATGCCCGTGGCGATACCGACCGATTCGGCTGCGTAATAGTGCTTCACCTTGCGGCCATCGGGAAGCTGCCGGTAATTTTGGACGAAGACCGCAATGAGGTACGGTGCGGTCTCCAGAAACGGTTTGTGCTCATCGGTGCCCAGCGGAGCAAGGGCATCCAACCATTCCTGCGGCGCGCGTTCATGATAGAATTCGTACTCTTCCTTTTCCGCAGCACTGCGAATTTTCGCTTTGACGTCGGGATTGGAGATCACCACAAAATGCCAGGGTTGCAAATTGGCGCCGCTCGGGGCAGTCCCGGCAGCATGGAGACATTGATCGATCACCTCCCGGGGAACCGGTCGATCAGCAAACTCTCGGACGGTGCGGCGACGGCGCAACTCCTGGTAGAACTCCCGCGCGCGGGCTATCATCTCCTCCGGCGGATATTCACGATAATCGGGCAGCGGGATCATTTCCGGCTTAGCCACCGGGGGCCTCGCGGATCATGGTCAACAACATTTTGAACGATTGGTCAGCGGCGACGGCATGCGGGATATTGGCGGGCATCAGCACCGTCTCCCCTTCCCTAACGATAACATCCTTACCACCGATTGTAAGCCGTACTTCGCCCTCCACCACCTGGACGTAGGCGTCGTACGGCGTGCTGTGTTCACTGAGTTCCTGCCCGACCGAAAACGCAAAGAGGGTGATGGTCCCGGTCTTGCTTTTGTGGAGGGTGCGGCTGACAACGGAGCCGTCAACGTAGTCAACCAATTCCGGCAAGCGGACTGCTTCGCTCTCCGGCAACCGTCCCGATTGTTTGGTACTGGATTTTTGATTAGGCACAACGTAACTCCTTCACCTGGTTTGTACCGGGTACGCCCTGCCAGGTAACGTCGTTTGCGCAGGGACGGTGTCGGGTTTCTTGCCCGCCAGAGTCGGGCGGCAGAACCACGACCTACGTTGCGGGCGGCTTGTGGGCACGGCTTAGGACGAACACCAGTCACGAATAACAGAGGTGGGTGCAATGCATCCACGCTACGTTCCAAACACCTTCGCGAACGCTTCCCTATTAAATCCCACCAGTAATGTTTTGCCGCATCGGAGTGTCGGCGCGCGGAGATTACCGCTCGGCCCGATCAGTAATTTGGTGAGTGTTTTTTTGTCCGGTTTATCTTTTTTCACATTGAGATGGGTAATCTTTTTGCCCGTGGCGACATATACATCGTTAACCTCGCCAATCAGCGCCGGCATAGCATCAATCCCCAGTTTCTTTTTCCGGGCGTCGGTCTCCTCGGCGATCGTGATCTCATTGGACGACAGGAACTCCTGCGCTTTGCCGCAGGTCCTTCATCCAGGGCGTAGGTAGCCCCAATGGACTTTCTTCGACGGCATTTATTTTCCTCCCCGTTGTGCCATCGTTGTCTCGAATAAGGGGTGACAATCAGTCCTCGGCAACAACCATCTGGGCGAGAATGCCGGTCAAAATCTGTCAGAAATTGCCCATCGTTCGTTTACATCTCTCCGGTGGTATTGCATCTTGGGCGCCATGGTCAAGGGTTTGCACATCAATTGGTGGCTATTACGCCTGGTCAGTACCGTGGTCCTCCTTGGCATCACAGCACCGGTATTCGCCCAGGCCGGAGGGGAAGAGACCGCCAGCCCTGGATTCTGGGATTTTCTTTTTACCGCCAAATATCTGTGGTTTGCGATTCTGATGGCGCTCGGGGTAGTGCTGCTCCTTGCCAAGAAGGTCAACCGCTGGATTCGCATCGGGGTACTGGCACTGGCCTTTGTATTGTTTGGGTTGGATTACTTCTTCCCGTTGCATCCCAGTCCGATGTGTGGATTTACCAAACTGATCATGTTCCGGTTTACCATGGGGGCGTTTCTTCTGGTGTTCGCTGTCCTGGTCGGGGCGATGCTGGTTCCAAGTCTGTTCGGCCGGAAGCTCTTTTGCGGCTGGGTCTGTCCACTCGGAGCCCTGCAGGAACTCATCAACAAAATCCCGTTTAAGCCCCGCTGGAAACAGTTCAATTTTGGCACATTTAACGCTGTACGGTTTTCGCTTCTGGGTTTATTCATCCTGACTTTTTTTGCAGTCAAAGACCATATCGCATTGTTGGGTGAACGGCTGGAGGCGAATACCTCCGAGGGGCTGTGGCCGGCATTTTCCGCCTATAGTGTGTACGAACCGGTGAATTTCTTTGAGTTGCTGCACTGGCAGATCGATACGATGTTTTTTATCATGTTCGGCGTGTTGATCCTTGCCAGTTTAGTGCTGTATCGGCCATTCTGTTACGGCATTTGCCCCATCGGGGCAATCACCTGGCTTTTGGAGCGCATTGCGCCAGCGCGTGTACGGGTAGACCTGGACACGTGTGACGATTGCGGGGTCTGCGAAGAACAAAGCCCCTGCCCGACAATCGCCAAATTGAAAGAACCAGAAGCGAAGACCGCACCCGATTGCACATCCTGTGGCGAATGTCTCAACGCCTGCCCCACTAATTCCATCCGTTTTGGAATCAAGTAACTGCTTTCGGAATCCGCTGGTCCGCCAGTTGATCATTCACCAGCGATTTACCTGATCGCGGGCAGGGTCTTGGAGTCTGGCTGCTGCGAACAATCCCCCACAGATGCACTCTTAACGAGATAATTACCAAACGGTTACAGTGTTTCCCCGATCCAGGAGAATACCTGAAGGTCACTCTCGTACTTGCCGATAAAAGCGGTAGTGAAATGTCTCAGCACCTTCTCTTGAGACGTAGGCTTTGGCAGCGGGACCTAGTTCTGGGACATCCGGGGAAACACGGGGAGACTACATAACTGTCAGCACAATTAGACTGCGGTATTTAGAGGATGAATGGAATTGCCGAGTGAAGAGTGAATACGTGACACTGATCGGCGCAATTGCTCTGGGCCTCATTCTCTGGGCCGTTGATGGATGTGTCGATTACTACTTCTTTGAGACCACCGATACGCTTGGACAAGCGCTCTTGACCGGTGGCGGTTTCCATGACCTGTACATGCGCTCTTTGGTATTGGCCTGCTTTACGCTGTTGGGTGCGGCAACTGCGCGGTTGCAGATCGCCCGGCGCCGCGACCGAGGATTGTCGATCGAACAAGGCAAACGTCTCGCATTATTCCTCGATAGCATCCAGGAAGGCATTGTGGCAGTTGGGCCGGATGAACGGATTCGCTATCTCAACGCCACAGCCGAGAAACTGTGCGGGTGGCCCAACGATGAGGCCTGTGGATTGGAGCCGCCACGAGTTCTCTCACTGGCTGATCCCGAAACGAAACGACCGTTTGAGTACCGCGTTGTGCTTGATGATCCGGTTTGGAAGAAATCACCGATTCTCATCCTGGCCAAAGATGGTACACCAACACTGGTGCGGGCACATATGACATCAATGCCCTGCGCCGCGGACCATCCCACCGGGACGCTTATCAGTCTTTACAAAATCAGCGTACCGGCGGGAACCTCACCGCAGGAGTTTCCGGAACTTTCGACCCTCCAGCACTTTTTCAATGTGGCGGGACCGATCATCGTTGCCCTTGATACCGATGCGCGCGTCACCCTTATTAATCAGCCGGGCGCACATGTATTTGGCCAGTCTCGCCACGAACTCAGCGGCCGCCATTGGGGTGAGTGGATTTATGGTGAAGCAGATCGCGAAAGTTTCCGGTCAATTTTCACGTCAATCATCCAAGAAACCGGTGCAGCAACCCAGTCGGCAGAATTTCGCGTGACGGCCCATGACGGGACCCCTCGACCCTATCACTGGAGTTGTTCATTGACGAAGGCCACTGACGGCCACGTCACGGGTGTCTATCTGGTCGGGACCGATGCGTCCACTAAACACGCAGAACATGCGGCACTCGCGAACGATCTCGAGCGGTATCGGACCCTGATTGAATCGGCGACCGACCTCATGTTTGTCAAGGAGCGCAATTTCATCATTACCCTGGCTAATACCAGCACCGCAGAGTTGCTGGATTCGCCGGTGGACGAGGTAGTCGGCAAAACCGAAGAAGATATCTTTGGAGTTTCCGGTGGCGGACGGGATCTGATTCGCGAGGTGGATATCCGGGTACTGGATGGTGAGACGATTGAAGAAGAAGTAACTCGGCCGATCCGCGGCAAAGGGGTAACCTTGCACGTAGTCAAATCACCACTGCGTACCGCCGACGGCAACATCACCGGCGTATATGTCATCGCCCGCAACATCACCAACCGCAAGCGTTCCACTGATTCGCTGCGCGAAAGCGAAGCACGGCTCATGCGCCAGAATGCCGCTATGGTGAAACTGGATATGCGCAAGCTGTTAAGCAGCGCCAGCCTGACGACAGCGGTTCGCAAAATCACCGAGGTGGCAGCCGAAACGCTCGATGTCGAACGGATGAGCGTTTGGTTGCTCAACGACGATTCCTCTGTGCTGCGCTGCATTGATTTGTATCAACGTGTAACCGATCACCATGCCTCCGGTACTGAATTATCGAACAAACAATATCCGCGTTATTTCGATGCCTTGGAACAAGAGCGCATCATTGCGGCACATAATGCCCATACCGATTCACGGACCAGCGAATACTCCGATACCTATCTTGCGCCGCTGGGTATTTCGTCAATGTTGGACGCACCGATACGCGCCGGTGGCCGTATCGCGGGCGTCATCTGTTGTGAACAAGTCGGACCGGCTCGCCGGTGGACGCTTGATGAAGAAAACTTCGCCGCCTCACTCGCTGATTCGGTCGGTCTCGCAATGGAGGTAACTGAGCGCAGCCGGGCACAGGACGCGCTGGCACAGCAAGAACACCTCCTCAGTATGGTAGTCCAGACGACGCAGGATGCCATGATCTCCATCGGCGCAGATGGACTGATTACCCTGTTCAATCCAGCTGCCGAGCAGATGTTCGGACGTACTGCTGAGCAAATGATTGGCCAGCCGCTCGATTTACTGATGCCGGAGGAATATCGGGAACGCCACAGCGAGTATGTTCGGAGTTACTTCGATACCGGATCTCTGCACGGAGCGATCGGCAAGGTGCTAGAACTACCGGCAATTCGTGCTGATGGTTCACACTTCACCATGGAAATTTCGCTCTCCGAGAGCGCCCAGCAGGACCAGCGATTCGTGATCGCTATCGCGCGGGATATCAGTGCGCGCCGCCAGGCCGAGATGCAATTGCGCGAGAGCGAGGAGCGCTATCGCGATCTTATCGAGCGCGCGGCAGACGGGATTGTGGTGGTGCAAGATTTCCGCGTGGTCTATGCGAACCCGAAAATTGCTGAAATTCTCGGATTCGCAGTAGAAGAGGTACTCGACAGGTCGATTGAGGATTTCCTGAATCCGGAGGAACGCGATCGGCTGAAAGACCGGTACGAACGCCGTCTGGCCGGTGAAGAAGTTCCGCAGATCTATCGCACGACGCTGCGCCATTGCGCCGGCCATTTTGTTAATGTCGAACTGAACGCGCGCGCAATCAAATACGGCGGAGATGATGCCGACTGCGTATTTGTGCGGGAGCTGGCGGAGCGACAACGCGACGACCAATTGCTTACGCTGACGCGATTCGCGATAGAGCGGGCGCTGGACAGCGCGTTCCTTATTGACAAATCGGGGAACATTCTCTATGCCAACGAAATGGCGTCACGGATTCTAGGGTACTCACAAGAGGAGCTTCGAAGCATTACCATTCCCGATATTGACGCAACGATTGGCCCGGCGGACTGGGAAGGGCGATTCGCCGACATCCGGCAGCCGAAGGATGTTACCTTCCCCACGACGATGCATCCAAAAGTTGGTCCTGATTTTCCCGTAGAAGTGAACCTGACTCATTTTTCGCTGGAAGATGAAGAGTTCTGTTGTGCGTTTGTCCGCGATTTGCGTCACGATCACGGTGGAGAAACTCCCGAGGCCATCCCATCTCGTGCATTCTCGATACTGGATGTCTGTCAGGATCCGATCTGCATTGTTGATGACTCCCATCATATCACCTACGCGAATGCCGCTTTCCACCATGAATTCGGTGGCTGGCATACCCGGCGGTGTTTTGAACTTTTTGATAATCGGGACACTGTTTGTCCCTGGTGCCGAGCTGAAGACAGGTTTACGAGTCCCAAAACTGATAGTCATTGGACCGCCGGGCACACCGGTCAAACATATCACCTCACCCGTACACCCGTCCGGTTAGAGAATAATAAAGCGGGCATTATTCTGTTATTGCGCAACGTGACCCAGAATCAACACAAGGATCACCAACTCCAGGCGGCACACAACGCTTTGAATCAGGTCTTCCACGAGTCGCTCGATGTTCTGCTGGTCATCGGCGAAGACGGTCGTGTGCTGAAAGCGAGTGAATCGGTTGCCACACTTCTCGGTTACCGGCCGGAGAAGCTCGTCGGTAAGCCAATCAAAGAACTCCTCATAGCCACCCCGGACCCATCCCATGAGGAGGCATTGGCCAAACTGCGGGTATACGGCGGCATCTTCGAGGGCTTGGAGTTCAAGCACCGGGATGGCACTCCGCAAATTGCCGACATCACTGCCACCGTCATAAACTGGGATGGGGCTAAGGCGATCCTGGCGGTCTTGCGTGATTCCGGTGAACGGGAACAGACCATCACCAACCTGCGCACCAGTGAAAAGAAATATCGAACCTTATATTCGTCCATGCGCGAAGGAGTGCTTCTCTGTGACGTGGAATATGATGAGCACCGGCGGCCAACGGACTATTGCCTGAATGATCTCAACCCGGCGGCGGAACGAATTCTCGGCGGGGGGCGCAACGAACTGATCGGAAAGCCGGCTTCCGAACTCTTTAACCAGCAACCACCGCCGTTCCTCAAACCGTATTCTTGTATTTCGCCAATCAGCGGTTCAATAACATTTGAGGAAGACATCCCCTCATTGAACCACGTCTTTCGCGTATCGTTGATAGCGATGGAACACGGCAAATTTGCCGCGATTTTGGATGATATAACCGAACACCGAGGCTTGGCCGAGCAGATTCGTATCCTGGGACAATTCCCGGAGGGGAATCCCAGTCCGGTATTGCGCGTCAATCGGGACGGCAAGATCCTCTACGCCAACGAACAAGGCTTGTCGGTGCGCTCAACACTATCTGCCGGAACTGGAGATTACGTACCGCAGGAAATTAAAGAGGTCATTGCTGTCGCCCTGTCAGAAAAAAGGAACCGGGAGACGGAAATTACGGTGGATGGGATAACGTGGCTGGTGTTCATCCGGCCCATTCCACAAACCAATGAGGCAAACGTTTACTGCATCGACATTACCGACCGGCGTCAGGTTGAACGCGACCTCCGTGACCGCGAAGAGCAGTTACGCCATGCACAGAAGATGGAGGCTGTCGGTCGACTGGCCAGTGGAGTGGCCCACGATTTCAACAATCTGCTGTCTGTGATCGCGGGGCACTGTGAAATACTCGCGCTCAAATTTCCCCCGGACGATCCGGCATTTAAGAGCATCTCTGAAATCAATAAAGCCAGCGAACATGGATCGAGCCTCACGCGTCAACTCCTGGCCTTCAGCCGGAAGCAGCCGCAGGAATTGCATTTCATCAACGTCAATGATGTCGTTACTGACATTGAGGCGATGTTACGACGAATTATCGGTTCAGATATCGAGTTGGCGACCATCACCGAGCCCAACCTAAAATTGGTAAAGGCTGACCCCGGTCAGCTAGAACAGGTCCTGATGAATCTCGTGGTGAACGCCCGTGATGCGATGCCCGCGGGTGGTCAGATCAGCATCGAAACGGATAATGTCACACTCGACGAACCGGTGGCACAGGAACTCGGATTATCTGCCGGCGACTATATCCAACTGGCGGTATCCGATACCGGGCTGGGCATGGATGAGGAGACTATGTCGCAACTTTTCGAACCGTTCTTCACGACCAAGGAAGCCGGCAAAGGAACCGGGCTTGGCCTATCGACCGTTTACGGCATCGTTACTCAAACCGGCGGCCAGGTCACGGCAGAAAGTGAGCCAAAGGTGGGAACGACCTTCCGCATCTACTTGCCGCGCGTGGTTGATGGACAGGAATTGCCCGAAGAAACCGATATCGAGACCGCTCCGATCGATATCAAATCGGAACAAACGGACGAATAGGCGTTTTAGCGGTCGATTTCACCGAGGACAATATCAAATGACGCGATCGTTGCGACCGCATCTGCAATGAGTGTCTTGGGATTGTCGGGCGATTTTACCAACGCATCCAGACACGAGATGGCGCAATACGATGGTGACCGGGCTTTAATCCGCCGGGCAATGTCTTTCCCCCCACCAATGATATAAAAACCCAGTTCTCCTTTGGGCGCCTCGGTGCGGACGTAGTAATCAGCCCCGTCGGGAACCTTTGCCTTCTTTGGTACGGCCTCCTGGACATCGCCTTCTGCCGGTAACTCCTTGATTGCCTGACGAATTATTCGGGCTGATTGCCGCATCTCCAACATCCGCACCCAGTACCGATCCCAGCACGAACCGAGCGGTCCGTGTTCACCGGTCCCCAAACAGACATCCCACTCAAACCGGTCGTAAATCGAATATGGTTCATCCCGTCGGAGATCCCAATCCACGCCGCTGCCGCGGAGGTTGGGACCGGAAAGACCGTAGTCAATGGCAATGTCCCTGGAAATGATGCCGGTGCGAGCGGTTCGCTCGATGAAGATAGCATTAAAGCTGAGCAGCTTATCGTATTCGTTAATTTTGGGTTCAAAATAGTCCAGGAATTCGAGGCATTTTTCCGTCCAGCCTTCCGGCAAGTCACGCGCGACACCACCCACCCAGATGTAATTATAAAGCAACCGGGCTCCGGACGCCCACTCCAGCAGATCGAGGATTTTCTCCCGATCACGAAACGCCCAGAGAAACGGGGTAAATGCCCCCAGGTCCAACCCAAAGGTCCCAAAGGAAACCAGATGGCTGGCGATCCGGTTGAGCTCGCAGATGATGACGCGGATGTATTCGACTTTCTCCGGCACTTCGATGCCGGCGAGCCGTTCCACACCCAGCGCCAAGGACCAGTTTTGGTTCATGCCGGCCAGATAATCGAGCCGATCAGTAAAGGGAATTACTTTGTTGTATGCCAGGTTTTCGGCATGCTTTTCAAAGCAGCGATGCAGGTATCCGATCACCGGATCAATCCCGATTACCGCCTCCCCGTCCATTTCCAACCGCAGGCGCAACACCCCGTGGGTTGCTGGATGTTGCGGTCCCATATTAACGGTGTATCGTTCGGTTTCATAGGCCCCTTCGGGAACCTCTACACCGCCGGGCCCCAGATCGATGTACACGTCATCGCCCTCGCGGGTGTATCCGGGCTGTTGTGTCATTGCTTCTGTCATCGTCTAATCCTGAAATAGCGCTGAGTTAAAAGCTCAATTCGTGCGAGAGTTTGCCGTGCTCGGTGACTTTCCAGCGGGCGCGGTGACGAATATCCCTGCCGACCACCAAGGAGATAACGAGTCGCTTGCACTCCTCAGTCCAGGCCGACAGCTCTGGCGGCAACGGCGTGGAGCCGAAAGTGTATTTACCGGGCGGGAGCTCACCGAACTCGAACGCGACCAACCCGGATCCGATCGAGTCGGCCACCACCGCCTGGACGCTGACAGTGTCTTTGAGCGTCACTGTAATTATCTGGCAGCTATCTTTTCCATCGGTCGGGCTTGACGGATTCGGCACTACTTCGACCCGCGAAATGTTATCTTCAACAATTTGGGTCTGTGATTTGTACTTCCCGGTTAGGGTGGGAAAACCATCATCACCTCGCAACAGGAAGTTGTACCGGCGGTCGAAGAGCTCGCGTTTATCCGTCAGTGTCCCCCGCGCACCGGACCCACCACCGGGTTCGCCACTGCAGGCGCCCACGAGGGCCAGCGCACTGAGAAGCATGATAGCAATACAGACAAAACTGAAATGTGTCGGTCGCTGATCATTGGTCATGGTCATGTAATCCCTGATTATGGATGGATACCATAGGTAGTTACCTTGCCGCCCGCTCGTTCTTTAATCTCTTCCCCTTCCTCTTTGGTAAGCCTGCTGTAATGGTAAATCAGGTTATCGCGGTGATAGACCGAATTCTCATACGACGGAGTCATGTGCAGGCATTCGGTCGGGCATACCACACAACACAATTCACAATAGCAGCACTTGGCCATATCGATGTCAAACCGCGGCAAATCAAAATTTATTTTCATGCCGTTGGAGGCTTTCAGTTGTTCGGTGTCCTTCGGTCGCTTGACCGCTTCGATGGCGATGCAGTCGACCGGACAATTCCGGGAACACAGCCCACACCCGATACAATCGTCAATATTATTAAACAGTTGCCCCTTGGCGCCGGTCGGCAACTCGAAGGTCTCATCCGGGTACTGCATTGTATTCGGCTTGGTAAACAAACGGAGGAAGGTCACGGATAATCCTACCACTAGTGACCAGGCGCCGGTTACTGCCTTTTGCATGGTATCTGCTCGCTTTCTCCCCGTTGATTATATCATCAGGTCGACGTCATGTCGATCTCGTCCGGCCGTGGCGTCGGTGCGTACGGTTTATCCGGTATTTTTTGAATTTCATGGTGTCCCCGGTCCGGGTCTAATCCGTCCGGATACGGTACCGGGATCCCGTGCCAGAACGCCTGGACCTGGTAATCTTTGCGCAGTGGGTATCCCTCCCAGTCGTCCGGGCAGAGAATCCGCCGCAGGTCCGGATGGTTGTCGAAGAAAATCCCAAACATATCGTAGGCTTCCCGTTCGTGCCAGTTGGCGGTCGGCCAGACATGTTCGACCGACGGGACATGCGGATTCTCCCGCTGTAATCCTTCGACTTTGAACGTGAACCGATGTTTTTTGACCAGCGAACAACAATGATACACCACACTCAAATTGGTGCCGTCATCGGCACCGGACAAACACATCAGGTAGTGCATATCCAGGTCACTGTCGGTGCGGAGGAACTCGGCCAGCTCCGGCAGTTTACCGGTATCGGTGACGGTCACCCATGGATCAAGTCCTTCCTGCAATTCCGAGATCGCGTCCCCGAATTTGGCTTTGACTTTTTCGTATATCTCTACCGCCGTCATGGTTTTGCCTCTTATGCGGATTTCAATTTCTTGGCCAGGAATGGCTCGCGTTTTACCTTTTCCTGCAGCATCATCAGGCCTTCCAGGAGCGCTTCCGGACGCGGCGGGCAGCCGGGAACATACACATCCACCGGCACTACCTGATCGACCCCTTTAAGCACGTGGTATCCGTGCGCCCAATATGGTCCACCACAGGTTGCACAGGAGCCCATCGAGATGACATACTTTGGTTCCGGCATCATATCATAGAGCCGTTTCAAGCGCACGGCCATCTTCATCGTTACCGTTCCCGCGACAATCATCAGGTCGCACTGGCGCGGCGAGGCCCGCATCACGCCGGCGCCGAACCGGTCGAGATCATAGCGCCCGGCCGCAGTGGCCATCATCTCAATCGCGCAACAGGCCAATCCAAACGTCATTGGCCACAGTGATGAGGCCCGGGCCCACCCGAGGAATTTGTCCACGGAGGTGATTAAAATATTCGACCCGTACTTCCCTTCTTCAAGCAGGGTCTCTTCGGCCCGTTTTTTAATTTCTTGTTCAGTCTTCGTCTTACCCACGATGTATATCCTCGATAACCCGAGTAATGGATTGTCCCTTACGGAACCATCTGATCTAAACGTCTATTTTAGCAGCCATTTCTGTAACGCGTCAACCGCTTTATCCGATTGCTTGTCAGCAGCTTCGAGTGACAAAAGCATATCGATATTGAGCACCATTCCCTCGCGGGAATACGAGGCAATGTCTAAGATGCCGGTATCCATACGGATAGCGTCCTCCGGGCACGCCTCGACACAAAATCCGCAGTAGACACACTTACCGACATCGATGTCAAAACTTTTCGGCCGTTTCTCGATGTTAGGGTCGTCAACTTCCTCGGCCACAATCTCGATACAATACGCCGGGCAGACCGTTTCACACATCATACACGCCACGCACCGTGGCGATCCGTCTTCTCGCTTGGTCAGGCGGTGCAGGGTGCGGAGGCGCGGCGCCAGCGGTCGCTTAACTTCCGGATATTGAATCGTCGGCGTGGTCGGATGAGTCTTAACGATCCCGAAGAGCTTCAGTACATGGTAATACAGGTTCACCACGAAATGCCGTGTGGTAATCACCAGCCCACGGATCACTTCGAAAAGGTAAACCTGCTCCCAAAAGCTTAAAGTTGCCTGGCGTCTCCGGGCGGACACGTTTACTGTATTTTGCACTGCCATATGTTCTATCCGAGTTACCCGATCAACATTACGACAAAAGCGGTCACCACAATATTGACCAGTGATAATGGAAGCAACCACTTCCACCCCAAGTCCATCAACTGGTCATACCGGAATCGGGGCAGGGTCCAGCGGATCGCCATCATCAACCAGCAGAAAAACCCTACCTTCGCCACAAACGCACCCATCCGCATGAGATTCACCAGGTTGGGATGGATCTCCCAGGTACCGCCCCACGGCCAGGCAAAACCGGTATCGGCCAGCCAGGGAATTTGCCAGCCGCCGAAGAAAAACGTGACCGTCACCGCGGCGATAACCACGGTCTCGATAAAATCGGTGAACAAGAACATCGCGAATTTCATCGAGGAATATTCCAGATTAAACCCGATAATTTCCGATTCGCCCTCGGGCATGTCGAAGGGCACGCGCTTGGTCTCGGCAATCCCGGCCGTAAAGAACAAGAGAAATCCGAGGGGTTGAATAATCACGCCCCAGCGTGGGATCCAACCAAAATAGTTGTAGCCCTGTAAGACTACCAACTCCTGCATGGAAAGCGTCCCCAAAGCCAGGATAACCCCAATGATCGTCATCCCGATACAAATCTCATAGGAGATCATCTGCGCACTGGCCCGGATACCGCCCAGCAGGGAGTAGTTGTTGTTGGAGGTCCAACCACCCAGTACGATGCCATACACGCCCAGCGAAGCCATGGCAAATACAAACAGCACCCCGACTCCGAGGTCCGCTACCTGGAGACCAATCTTCTGGCCGGCGATGGTGAGCTGATACCCAAATGGGATGACCGCAAACGTCAGCAACGCAAAAAACATCGCCATGAACGGCGCGAACGTATTCAACAGTTTATTCTGACTATCGGGGACGAAATCTTCTTTGGTAAACATCTTCATGGCGTCGCAGACCATGTGCACCAACCCCAGAAACGGGCGACCGAGAAACTTCGCCCGGTTGGCGCCTATACGATCCTGCATGACCGCCGACTGTTTCCGCTCGGCCCAGGCCAGTAAAAACGCGAACGTGAGCGGCAAAAACAGAATATAGGCCGACTTGGCGATCAGCGATGTCCAGAATACGGTTGCGCTCATTTGCCTACCGGATCCATCGGTGCAGTCTCTTCAATCAACTGCGTGAACGTTTTGTCTTTAAAATGATCTATCTCGCCTGCCAGTACCGCATATACGTCCGCCGGACCTGGTGAAATCGGATCGGTCCGGCAGGCTTTGGCCAACTCGCTCAAGATTTGCAGCATCGGTAACGAATCACCCAGTGGCGTAACCACCGGCGGGAAATGCTGCACCGTACCCTCAAAATTAGTAATTGATCCTTCTTTCTCAGTGTACACCGCGGAGGGCAACAGATAGCCACATTGCCGGGATGTGGGATTGAGATGGCTGCCGATGTAGCAGGCAAATTGCAATCCGTTGAACACATCGGCCACTTTTTGCTCGCCGAACGCGGGCGCGAGATCCCGATCGAGAATCACCAGGGCCTTGATCTTGCCCTCCACAATCTGATCCATGGCCTCATGAACTTCCGGCGACCGGCTGATCGGGCCAAAAATCTGCTCGGCGCCAAAGGTGTTGGCGTTCTTGTCGGCCCGAATGAGGATATCATCATCCTTGTCCTCAGGGCCGGGTGGAATTCGCCAGGCAATCTGCTCTATTTTCAAACCCGCATGGAACAGTGTGCGGGTGGCGAACATCTCTTCGTTGCTTATCGACGCCGAGGCAATAACTGCGACTGAATCAACGCCAAATTCTGCGATAGCGTCGGAGAGCGCCTGAGCGGTTTTCGCCAATGCGGTATCCATATCGGTCTTGTCATCTGTACTTCCGTTCACCTGCGCGTTCAATAATCGATTATCGCTCTCCTGGGTCTTGTAAGAATAGCGACCCGCGTCGCACATCCAGTAACCGTTGACATCGGGATTGAACCGGGGCCGATAGCGGGCGATGCGTTTGCCGTCATTATGATGCAGCCGCCGGGTGAGAAAATCGACTCGGATATTGCAGCCGCGCGCACAACCGTGGCAGATCGATGGCGCCGCCGAGAGATACCAGACCCGGACCTTAAACCGGAAATCACGGTCGGTCAATGCGCCGACCGGGCAGATGTCGTTTACGCAGGCGGAATAGGCGTTATCCAATACGCGGCCAGGGTACGTTAGCAATTCAGAGTGATCGCCGCGATTAAAGATTCCCAGTTCGTGTGTTTTGGAGATTTCCGCGGTGAACCGCACACACCGCGAACAGAGGATACACCGTTCAGAATCCAGGATAACATGCGGGCCCAGTACTTTCGCTTTCGTCTTCTTGACTTTGTTGTCCAGCAACGTCGAATCGTGCTGCGCCACCTCCATGTAATACTGCTGGAGTTTGCATTCCCCGGCCTGATCACAGACCGGGCAATCCAGGGGATGATTGGCCAGCAAAAATTCCATCATTGCGGCACGAGCTGCGCGGGCCTTGTCGCTCGTCGTATGCACGACCATGCCATCGGTGGCCACAGTGTGGCAAGCGATCGCCAGTTTGGGGAATTTTTCGATTTCCACCAAGCACAGACGGCACGAGCCAGCGATGGATAAACCCGGATGATAGCAGTAGTGTGGGATTTCAATCCCCAACTGCCGCGCCGCTTCGATTACCCGGGTCCCCGGCGTGACCTCGATCTCTCTACCATCTATGGTCAGGGTCGGCATAACGTTCTACACAATTCCTGCTAATCGTTCAGGGGATACTTCTTTGACGGTTCCCTGCTTTTTGCCGATAAAAGCCTCAAATTCGTCTTTGTATTTAGTCACAAAGGCGATCACCGGTAACGCGGCCGCTTCGCCCAGCGGACAGATTGAATTCCCAATAATATTCTGCGAAATGCGATGCATATTCGGTACATCCACTGACCGTCCGCCACCGTCGAGAATTCGCTCGATTATCTTGCGCAGCCAGCCGGTCCCTTCACGGCAGGGCGTGCACTGGCCACAGGATTCGTGTGCGTAAAAGCGAATAATCACCGCGAGGGCCTGCACCATATCAACCGAATCATCAAAAACTACGATCCCGGCGGAACCCAACATCGAGCCCGCCTTGGCCAGCGAGTCAAAATCCATAGGGATATCGATCTCGTCCGGAGTGAGAATCGGCGCCGATGATCCACCCGGGATTACCCCTTTTAACTCGCGGCCTTCAGGGAGTCCGCCGGCGTGTTCGTAGATCATCTCCTTGAGGTTCGTGCCCAGCGGCAGTTCATAGACCCCCGGCTTATTCACGCAGCCGGAAATCGAATACAACCGCATCCCGCCGTTGCGTTCGCAGCCGATTTCGGCAAATTTCTCCCCGCCGAGTTCAATCACCCACGGCACATAGCCGATTGTTTCGACATTATTCACAATGGTCGGGCACGCTAAGTACCCTTCCACGGCCGGAAACGGCGGTTTCAATCGCGGCCAGCCGCGTTTGCCTTCCAGGGAGTTAAGCAGCGAAGTCTCCTCGCCGCAGATATACGCCCCCGCCCCGCGATGGACGATGATCTCAAGCGCAAAATCTTTTCCAAAAATATTTTTGCCCAGATACCCGGCTTCTTTCGCTTCGGTAATTGCCGCCTCAAGAATACGCGCCTGTTTTTCGTACTCACCACGAATATAAATGAAACAGGTGTGTGATTGAATTGCCCAACAGGTGATCATGATCCCCTCCAACAACAGATGGGGATCATACTGCATAACATATTTATCTTTACAGGTACCCGGCTCGCCCTCGTCTGCGTTCACCACCAGGTAGCGGGGCTTGGGATTATCCTTAGGCAAGAATCCCCACTTCCGCCCGGCGGGAAATCCGGCGCCACCTAAACCACGCAGATTCGATGCGGTCACCTCATCAATGATCTGCTGTGGCTCCATTTCGAGCGCTTTCCGGACACGCGTATAGACACCGTGTTCCTCGGCCACCGCGAGTTTGTGCATATCCGGCACGTCGAAATGTCTGGAGATCAGCTTATCCATGGTGCACTAGCGGGCGTTGTCGACTATTTCGTCAATCTTTTCCTTGGTGATATTGCCAAAAATATCGTCGTTAACCTGGATCACTGGCGCATATTCGCAATGCGCGAGGCATTCCACTTCGCTGAGCGTGAACATTCCGTCTTCCGAGGTCTCGCCGACGTCAATCCCCAGTTTTTCCTTAAGGTAATCCAGCAAACCCGGGGCGTTTTTGATCCAACAGGTGATATTGCGACAGATTTGAATATGGTATTTCCCGATCGGCTTGGTATGGTACATCGTGTAAAAGGTGACCGCGCTGTGAATTTCGGTCACCGGGCGATCGAGGATGTCGGCCACCAGTTGTTCCACTTCCGGTGAGATATAACCAAACTCCCGCTGCGCGAGATGCAGAAGCGGCAACGTAGTGGAATATTTATCCGGATAGGCTTCCAGAATCCGTTCGACTTCTTTTTGCGCCTCGGCGGAAAACGCCACCTTTTCCGGGCCTTCTGTCGCTTTGGTATCGATCATTACCGATCCAACTCTCCCGCAATCATATTCACGGTCCCGAACGTGGCGATCACATCCGCCATCATGCCACCTTCCAGCATCTCACCTAAACCGGCCATCAAGGGAAAACACGGGGGGCGGCACCGCACGCGCATGGGGCGATCGGTACCATCGGAGACCACATAGAATCCCAGTTCGCCGTTGCCCCCTTCGACCGCCGCGTAGGCTTCACCTTTCGGAGGGCGGATACCGTTTTTCTCCATGATCAGCATGAAGTGGTTCATCAAGCCTTCGATATTGCCATAAGTGTCTTCCTTCGGCGGAAGAGACACTGTAACATCCTGGGCGCGGATCGCCTCCTCGCGGAACTTCTCGGCGCCCCATAGCGTCGGATCGGGCCGCACCATACGTACCAGCAAGTCGGAGGTCAGACCCATCTTGGCCGAGTCGACCATCTCCGCGGCGGACATCGGTTTGCCTTCCGGGGTTACCGCCACTGGCCCCTTGGGCATCTGCTCGATCGCCTGGCGGACAATACGTGCGGACTGCCGCATCTCCTCCATGCGCACCAGGTAACGGTCGTAGTTATCGCCGACTTCGCCGACCGGGATATCAAAATCCAAACGGTCGTACACGTGGTATGGGGTAGCGCGACGGACATCGAAGCCGACCCCGCACGCGCGCAGCAACGGGCCGGTGAACCCGTACGAAATTGCCGATTCTTTATCAATGGCGCCGACATCTTTCATGCGGTCGATAAAGATGCGGTTGCGGGCCAGCAGTTGGTTGACCTCTTCGACTATTTGCAGAGTCTTATCCAGGGCCGGCGGTACTTTTTCCAGAAAGTCTTCCGGTAAGTCGGCTTTCACCCCACCAATCCGCAGGTAGGAAATCGTCAGCCGCGCACCGGTAACTTCTTCGATCAATTCATACAGATATTCCCGCGCTTTCATGAAATACACAAACGGCGTGAACGCTGCCAGTTCCATCGCTGTAGCGGCAATGGAGGTGAGGTGATCGGTGATCCGCGACAGCTCCGACATAATCACCCGGATGTATTCACAGCGTTCCGGCACCGTGATCCCCAGCAGCTTTTCCACCGCCATCGCGTATCCACAGTTGTTGATCAGCGGTGAAACGTAGTTCAGCCGGTCAGTGTAGGGGAACGACAGGTGCCAGGCGACACTCTCGCAGTCTTTCTCAAACGCACGATGCAAATAGCCGATTTCGATATCCGGAACCCGGACAATTTTCTCGCCGTCCAGTTCGGCGATAATCCGGATCACGCCGTGCATTGCCGGATGGGACGGTCCGATATTGAGCAGATACGTGCTGCCTGCGGCGGAGTGCTGCTCAATCTTTTCTGCGGTCATCGTCATCGGCGCATCCTACAAGTGCTTCGTGCGTGCTTCCACAATCGGCTGCCGTTTGTCAATCGGGTAGTCCCGCCTGAGGGCATGGCCCTTGAACTCCTCGTACATCAAAATCCGGCGCAGGTCCGGGTGTCCGCGGAACTTGATGCCATACATATCCCAGGCCTCCCGCTCGAACCAATTGGCGCCTTTGTAGAGTGAGGTAATTGAATCCACTTCCGGTTCGCTGCCGTCCAGTTGTACTTTAATGCGCACGCGATGGTTCTGCTTGACTGAATACATATGATACACCACTTCGAACCGGGGCCGCCGGGGCAGGTAGTCCACCCCGCAGAGATCCATCAGCATGTCGAAATCCAACCCCGGCGTATCACGCAGGAACGTGATCACCTCGAGGAGCACCTCGGGTTTGACCACCGCGGTGTGGTCACCGCGATACGCGTGCGTTTCGGTGACCGCGTCGCCGAATTTTTCGACGATCTGTTTGATTATCGGGGAATCAGATGCGGGTTTAGTTGTTTCGTTCATCGGAATGTGGACCAATCAATGAATGCCGGGTTTCCTGAATGCGTTTCTGCAATTTGATGATCCCGTCCAATACCGCCTCAGGACGGGGCGGGCAGCCGGGAACGTAAATATCGACCGGGATAATCGTATCAATTCCCTGGATCGTAGCGTAGTTGTTGTAAAATCCGCCGGTACAGGTGCACACGCCGAACGCCATCACCCATTTGGGCTCGCACATCTGGTCGTACACCTTTTTGAGAATCGGCCCCATTTTGTGGCTGATCGTTCCGACCACCATCAGCAGATCCGCCTGCCGGGGCGAAAACCGTGGCCAGGCCGCGCCGAAGCGGTCGAGATCGTAATGCGCTGAGGATACCGCCATGTATTCCATGCCGCAGCACGCGGTGACAAACGGGTACGGAAACAGCGAGAATTTTCGGCACCAGCCGAGAAAATCGCTGACTCGCGTGGTGAGAAAGCTGCCGGCGTGTTGATCTACCGCCATTTGAACGCCCCTTTCCGCCAGATGACCGCCAGCCCGACCGCCACAAATGCCAGGAAAATCAACATCGACAGAAAGCCGTACACACCCAGATCGCGGAACACCACCGCCCACGGGAACAGAAACGCCAGGTCGACGTCAAAGATGATAAACAAAATCGCGATTAAGTAGAATTTCACGCCAAACCGATTACCGGGCAGTTGAAACGGTGAGCGGCCGCATTCGAACGGCTCCTGCTTGACCTTGGTGATTCGTTTGGGGCCGAGGATAATGCTCCCCAGGAGCATGGAACCGGCGACGAATACCACCAACGCCGCGAGTACGGCTATGGGCAGATAGCTGTCGATCGTTGAACTCCTTTGCTACCACCCGATTGCGCCCATCCTCCCAGATGAGCCACAGGGTCTCCCGGGGCGGGCATCAGACTTCCCCGCTCCCATAAGAACCCTAAGCTTACCATTTTTCGACGATGACGGCAAGCGCTATGTTGGCAGAACCGGATTGCGGGGCAAGCAATTGTGTCACAATCTATAAGCGTGAAAAACGTGAGGAGAAAAGGGTGATGATTGGGGGATTTGGGGGCGGTTTTCGTAGGTCGAAACCCTTGAGTCGTCTGCGACGCGGACGACGCGGTTTCGACATCATCGCAACAAGCAAATCCTCAAAAAATGATTGTATTTACACCACAACCGATATTTCGTAGGTCGAAACTTTTGAGCCCCGTCCGCCTTAGCGGACGCGGACGTGGTTTCGACATCATTGTCGTATCACCGGAATGGGCCTGAAACATGACTAACATCCGCCGGTCTAAATTCCCCGGTCAATCGTACTTCACGACACATGTGACCTACCAGCGTTCGCCAATTCTGCTTGAAAGTTTCGATGTCTTTTGGAAATCAATCGAATCGGTTAGAACCGAAATGCCATTCGACCTCATCGCCTGGGTCGTGTTACCGGATCACTGCCATATGCTAATAAATCCACGCACGAATGACCTTTCGGAGATAATCCGATTGGTGAAACTGCGTTTCTCTGGCCGGTATCGGAGTGCCCTGAGACTTAGAAAAGGACGACTTTGGCAATACAGATTTTGGGATCACGTCATCCGCGATCGGGAAGATTTGTATAAACACCTTAATTATATACACCATAACCCGGTGAAACATGGGTTGGCACAAAATCCGATTGAATATGAGTTTTCATCGTTCCGGAATTTTGTTGAACACGGCTATTATAGCCGAGATTGGGGAGCCGATTTCGATGTTGACTCGGACGATGAATTCGGTGAATAGTAGGTCGAATCCCTTGTGGTTTCGACATTCATGCGAAGCGTGAAGGGGGTGTCGAAACCACGTCGACCCGCCAAGGCGGCTCGACTCAAGGGTTTCGACCTACAAAATCTTAGAGGCGAAGTGATCAATCCGCTCCTCATTTAAATTTGGAGGATCTATGGAAATAGCAGATATGATCTTAGACTACTTCAAAGTATTGACCCCTCTGTGCCAATAAGAATGAGACACGATTTGGGTGAATCTGAGAGGGCGAGTA
>CAYWVO010000020.1:0-34402 GCA_964461835.1 uncultured Ignavibacteria bacterium
TGGGCGGCAGACCTCCCGGTCTGCCCCTTCGAAAGGAATTCCCCCAATCCCGTGCAGTCAGCCCAAGGGCTGACCGGCACAAATCTAGACACCTCTATTGAGAAAGGAACACCAGTGATGGCACACGATTTGGACGATAGAGGGGCCTGGGTGATTGGCGGAACCACCGTGATCGGCGTCGGTGTTGGCTTGATCTTCCTACAGGAATCGGCCTTGTACTTTGTCGCGTCGATACTGGTGGGAGTAGGCTTGGGTTTGGTGCTGGCGCCGATTGTTTCAGGCAAAAAGGGATCGTAGGGGGCCCGGTTTCCGCGCACCGTCGACTCTGAAAAATCTTCGATCCTCACCTCCGGACCTTACGGGCCTGGTAAAAATCAATGCCGGGAATCCGGGCATGCCGTATACTGATTGCTCCGGACAGGAAACGGTCGGCGTCGCGCCTTTCATCTTTCGACCGTCCGGTTCGCCGGTATTTCGCTTACCGGTGAAATAGAAACTGAAGGTGAAATTGCAACCAAATTACAAGAGGCAGAAAATGAACACAGGCAGAGTGACAGTCATGGTTGTGACGATCTTGTTGGCGAGTTGCTGCGGGGTATTCGGCCAGACCTACGAACATGGAAACTTCGAACTGTCGACGATGGGGGGGTGTGACGATACTCAGCGAGCAGGACAGCGACGATGATCTGACGGCGTTTGGCATTCCCTACGTGGTGCCCGGATTGCGGCTGGCCTACTGGACACAGTCTCCCGTAGTGGTTGATGGCGGGATTTCTGTTCTGTCGTTGACTTTCGAGGATGACCGGGCAACCGTGATCAACGTGGAAGGCGGTGCCAGCGTCAATTTTGGCTCGGAGCAGAGCAATATCGTTCCGTTTGTCGGAGGCGTTGCCGGGTTGCTGTCCTTTTCAACCGAAGATGGTGACGATTCAGAGAGTGGATTCTATCTTGGCGGCCAGGGCGGCGTTAAGGTGTTCTTCCGCGAGTACGCGGCGTTCCGGGCGCAGCTTGCCTACCGCACCATGCTGGATGATGAGCTGGATATCAATGCGCTGGAATTCGCCGCGGGCTTGAGTTTCTTTCTCTAAAGAGATCCGGTAAAATTCCGGGTCTCCCGGTACGCAGCCGGGAAATGATACTCTCCGGAGACCATAGGCCTATATTGCGAGAGGCAAATCCAAGTCGGGGCAACCAGGGAGGGCATTATGCTCGAGCGAGAGCTGGCGGTCAGTAATACAAATACGTCGGAAGAGCTAAAATCCGCGTTCAAGAGCCAATACCATGCGATGCTCGCGATGTTTAAGAGTGTGGTGGAGCAATGCCCGGACGATCTCTGGGTCAGCACCGAGTATCGCAATCCATTCTGGCGGGTGGCATACCATAATCTGTATTTTCTGCATTTGTATATCATGCCTGAGGTGAAGGCATTTGTTGCCTGGAAAGACCACCAGACCGGGATTCAGGACCTGGACGATTACCCCGCACCGCCGGAAATTCAGGAATTAGTTGAACCACCCGATCGCCCGCCGCAGACCGGGAAGCCCTACACCAAAACACAAATCCTTGAGTATCGTGATTACTGCGAACGCATGATTGACCAGTGGGTAGACGCGCTGGACCTGACCAGCCCGAATAGCGGATTCAGTTGGTACAAAGTCTCCAAGTTCGAGCATCAACTGGTGACGGTCCGCCACTTGCAGCACCATATCGCCCAACTGGCGGACCGGATCCGGCAGGCGGCGGATACGGGTATTGATTGGGTCGGAGCTAAAGGACGCAAGCCGGGCGGCGAAGAATAAGGCCTTCAGAGACACGCGCAACCACGTAACCCCGGTATTCCGGCAACTCTCCACGTCTGGTGGGTACTATTGCAGTTGCGTTTCGGCGACGATCCGGTGTGAAATGAGCCATCCCCGATAATTCCCTCACTCATCCGCCCTGATATTCGTATCTTGCACTATTTGGGAGTCTGCTCCCGGAGTAGCGGAAACCATGCGTATCCGACCGCACCTGCTTAAACCCGGCCAGACACTGGGCCGGAATTACTACATCCTGGATGTTCTCGGCCGCGGCTGGGAGGGCATAGTCTATAAGGTCGAGGAACGGCAGACCGGGATTATCCGGGCGGCGAAGATTTTTTATAACCGGCCGACTATTCGGAAAGATTGGCTGCGCCGGTATGCGCGCAAGTTGTTTACCCTGCGACACTGCTCGATTGTCATGCAATACCATCATCGGGACGTGGCGCGGGTCGGGGGTGAGACCACGGAGATCATGGTTTCGGATTTCATTGATGGCATAAAACTCTCAGATTACATCGCCCGGCAGCCGGGGAAACGCATGCCCGAATTCGAGGCGCTGCACTTATTGCACACAATCACCAGTGGCGTCGAACAAATTCACAATCTGCGCGAATACCACGGCGATATTCACAGCGATAACCTGATTGTCCAACGCCATGGTTTGGGCTTTACTGTCGGGTTGATTGATTTCTTCGATGTTGGCCGGTCGACCCGCAGTAAAATTCAGGCCGATGTCTATGATTTAATCAATGTGTTGTTTGAATGTATTGGTGGTCAGGCCCGATACGCGCGTGCGAGCAAGACGATCAAATCGATTATTCGCGGACGCAAACAGTCGCTGTTGCGGCAGCGGTACAAAAATGCCGGAGAGTTACGCATAGCGCTGGAGAACCTTGAGTGGGAAACATAGTCCTTTCTTTCCGCAAAGTAGGTGTTTTACAACGCGTTGGCTGAAGTGCGCCAACTCTTCCGGGGCCAGGGAATCACGGCCTTGAATAAAGATCCAGTGACATGGTATACCTGCGTGAGATTGAACTTGCCTATTTAAGGTTTAACTCTATGCTTCCGACATTGTAGTAGAAGCCAGATTCTGGCCAATTGCCGGTAGCTACGTTGGCAGGGGACTGGACGCTACCAGAGGACTAATTTCGTGCCGAGAGGCGCCAAAATGCTTGGCCTATTGGTGAGCGACAGTGTGTAACATACTCATCTACTCGAACAGTAAGGACGGCATGTACGCGCTGGCGGCGCGCCTGCGGCGTGAGAATTTTGAGTCGCGGATCACGGGGAGATTGCGAGATTTTGTCAAGTCGGCGAAAGAGCACACGCCCGATGTGATGATCATTCGGATTTCCTCCCAGCCGCGGGACGTGGCGACGACCTTACATTTTTTATCGCGTAGCGACATCAATTTCTACACTATCCCCGCGTTCCTCATAGTCCAGAGCAGCGCCATTCGCCGGCTGACGCCCCTGCTCAAGATGGGTCTGGAAGATATCCTGGATCTGCGGTGTGAATTGGATTTTCTCATCCTGAAGATCAAAAAGGTCCGCGAGCGCTTAGCGTCAGGAAAGGCCTGCACTGATGATGCGGCGCACCAGGCAGAGTCGCGCGGGAATTTGTCGGACATGAATCTCATCGATTTGCTGCAAGCGTTGGGGCCGAGCCGGCGCACGGTCCGCATCGAGGTGACGCCCGACGGGGAGGAAGAACGGCGCCTGATCTTGTTTCTGCACCAGGGCAATATTATCTTCGCCAAACTCGGTGACCTGACAGGTGAACACGCAGTCTTTGAAGCTTTGGGTTGGCAGACCGGTGCGTGGGTCTCAAAACCCATTGCAGAAAAAGATCTCCCCGAAGCCAACAACCACCTGCCCAACGAAGCAATTTTGATGGAGGGATGCCGGCAGCTCGATGAGCGCGCGAAGGCGGCTCCGGTCAGTTAATCCCCCGTCACGATCTTTCGCCGAAAGCTGGTATCAGATTCTTGTCCCGGCGGCGAATCGATCCATGGACATCTCTGCGGTTATCGCGTATCATCACCATTTCAGGGGATGACCATGCGGAACGAGAACCGTCGTTATGCGCAACTCGGTTGGACCTACGAGAAGTTCAACCCGCTCCGTAAGGACGAGATCGCCTGGTATCGGCAGATGGCGCGGCGATTTGGTGGGCCGATTTTGGAGTTGGCCTGTGGTTCGGGACGACTATGCACTGCGCTGGCGATGGCGGGGTTCACGATTGATGCAATCGACCGCTCACCAACCATGCTGTTGCGGGCGGCACAGCGGATCGGGTCGCTGACGGATGGTGATCGGAGCCGGATTCGTTTGATTCAAGCGGATATCGGCGAATTTGAATTTCCTGCAACCTACCGGGTAATCATCATTGCCGACAACTCATTAGCGGAATTGCCGGCGGAGACCCGTGTCCGCTGTTTACATCGGGCGCAGGAACATATACATCCGGAGGGACGGTTGCTGATCACCGCGCGGGTGTATACGACCGATGCTGTCGCAGAAGGCAAAATAAACACTCCGTGGTCGGACCCGGTGTCGCATCCGATTACCCGAGTCTCCGTGCGGCGAAAAACTGAATTGCGGCTCGGGGAAGAAGGCACGAAGTGGTTGGGAACCATGACCTATGAGATAACCAATCCCGATGAATCCGTGCAGTACGAGACGTGCCCAGTGGAATTGGCTCGTTTCACCCGGGAGGATTATCTGGCCCTGCTCGCTGAGACCGGCTGGCGCCTTGCTGCCGATGAATCAGTCGACGAGTCCGGTGCCACACGAAGTTCGATCGTGCGTTTTGTCTGTTGTTTGGCGTAACCATAAGAGTGACACAAGGTCGGCAAGTTTTTTGTTATATTGCATGATCAGAGACACGAAAAGACGGAGGATCATTTATTGAAGCGACTCTATCGATCAAATACCGAAAAAAAGATCGGCGGCGTATGTGGCGGGTTTGCCGAATATTTTGATATTGATCCGGTGATCGTGAGATTAATTTGGCTCGCTGCCGCATTATCCGGCATCGGAGTCCTGGCGTATGGTCTTGCGTTGATTATGGTGCCGATGAAAACGCAGTGAAACACGAATCCGCCGGGGTAATGCCATACATTAAACCTGGGAGATCAAATCCCGTGCGCGTCAGGAATAAACGAGCCGAGCAGGTAAGTCAGCAATTCCGGATGGTGAACCAGAAAACAGCTGCCGGCGGCCTTGTTCTCAGCCTGTTGGCGCTGGCACTTTTCGTTTCTTGTAGCGACAACCCAACCTCCAGTACGACTACTTGTAAACCGCAGGCCGCCGTGGCAACACACCTGGTCCTGGAACCGGGGACCCGCTCCTCAGTAACGTTCGACTTCGGGTATGTCCCGCAACGCAGCAAAGCCACCCATCTGTTCTGGCTCTGCAACGGCTACGACGATACGCTGAGAATCACCAAAATTGCCCCCGGGTGAGGCTGCACCACCGCGCCGCTGGAAAAAGGCGTGCTCGCTGTCGGCGACAGCGTCAAATTAGAGGTGATTCTCCGGACAAGCCGCTACACCGGCTTGGTAGCCAAGAGCGTGAGCATTCAGACTGACCGGGGAGACCGTAGCAGCCGATTGAGAATTTACGCGCATGTCCTCCGCGATTCAGAACAGGCACAACCGCTGAGTATCAGTCCACGCAGGCTCCAGTTGGAATATGATGGATCGCAAGCGACAGCGGAAACGACCTTCACTATCACCAGTACTTCGGACTCCACGCTGTCCCTGCGAAAGGTCGGAACCCCCGATGAATACGTCTATTGTTGTATCCCGCAGGAGATATCGCCGGGGAAGACCGCGACGGGCACATTTTATCTCGATGGTCCCTGTGGGGAGGCTTCATTTGCCAAATCGGTCACCATCGAAGTAAATGATTCGCTGAGATCCCGCTTCACGGTGCCGATTCAAGGTCTCAAAGTCCAGTAGCAGTTTTCCTCCAACGAGTTGCCAATGGTGCACTGCATCTAAGAATTTGTCTTTTTGTACGTCGATCGGCAGCCTCAGAGCTTTTCAGTCCCAGAATCTCATTCTTCATCAATGGGATCGCCGTGGCGTGTCGTACCTGTAAGGTTGGGAGCGTGTGCGAGGAATATCGGGATTAGAGAGCAACCCATACTCTTTACTCATCGGGAGCTAATGCAATTCTAATGTGGGATCGCGATAATTCCTGCGTATTGTGACGAGAAATCTAATGGGGCAGGAATCGACAAATTAACGAATTCCGCAGGCTACGTTGAAGGATTAGATTATGGCTATCCGCAGGCCGCCACGGGCTGATACCCTCATCGTCAGCGATGTGCATCTGGGATCGCGGGTCAGTCAGCCGAAGAAACTGCTCGACCTTCTGCAATCGTATCGACTGGGTAAGCACGAATGGAATTTTGACCGGTTGATCCTGCTGGGTGATATTTTTGACGATTTGAATTTCAGCCGGCTGAAGAAACATGCCTGGCAGGTTGTGGGCCTTATTCGCGAGATTACCGACGAGGAAAGCAACGCCGAGGTGGTGTGGATTTTAGGGAACCATGACGAATTGCTCGCGCAAGTGATGAGTCACCTGGTAGGCGTGACCGTGCATGAAGAATATGAATGGCGGGTCAATGGCAATCGGTATCTGGCCATGCACGGCCATCAATTTGATAAATGGGTGATGTATTACCCGAATTTAAGCAAGATCCCGTCCTGGATGTACGATTTCATTCAGAGAATCGACAGCCGGCGCCAGCGCCTCAGCCGCTATATCAAGGAAAAGAGCAAGAAATGGCTGCGGATCAATCAGGACGTGGCCCGGGGCATTGTCTCCCATGCGCGGACGAAGGGACATGCCTACCACAGCGTCTTCTGCGGTCATACTCATCTTGCCGAACAGATTGATTTTGCCGATGCCGGTCTGAGTTATTACAACACCGGTTGCTGGACCGGCCGACACCCACCGACCTATATTACGATCGATGATCACGGTAGGGTGTTGCTGCATGAATATCAGGCAGAACGTGCCGAGGTGCCTGGTCACGTTCTCGCCACCGATCGTGCGTCGCTGGTTACCAGTTGAAAACGGGCAGAAGACTGACGGAAAGGCAGGCCTTAGGGCCTGCTTTCTCATTTGTTCATTGCTGCAGCGCGGCGGCGGGCCTCGCTGAGCGGCGGAACGTGCAGACGTTTGCGGTCTGCATCGGTTACCGCGGTGGTGTCGATCGGCTCGATCGTCCAGACTCCGTCGACTTGCCGAAACTGCGTGCCGTACCACTGCGGTTTGTCAATACTGTGTAGATAACGGTCTTTGGAGGCAGCGACCAGCCAGAGGGCGTTGGCGTGTGTGGAGTCCAGTTCGACGGCCTGCCGGGCCAGTTGGTGCGCCAGCAGATAATCCGAAGAATCGGTCCCGTGCTGGAATATCATCGCCGCGTGATAATAGTCATCCGCTGTCTTAACTAATCCGGAATCCAGGAGTTCTCGAACGCGCTCGCGACGCTGTTGATCATGGACTGAAACGGAGTCCCAATTGATGTCATCGTCCATGCGTTCGGCCTGATCCGCCTGGAACAAATCATACAATTCGGCGTTAACCGATGCCCGATATTGCTCCTCGAGCTTTTCGCACACTGCGAGGACACGATTCCATTGCTCGTGTGTATGCAGCGATACCGGGTCGGGATCTGTTTTCAGCCAGTTAAAATCACGATATCCCTGTTCGATTGCCCGTAAGAGAAAGGCGATTGCCGGTTCCGGCCGTTTGCTCAACGCCAGGCAGCAGGCGGCATCGTAATATACCGCGGCATCGGCGGCACCAACGTTGATTGCCTGAAGATAATATTCCGCACAGGCGGCAAACTCACCGGCCTGATAGGCCGCGCGGGCCCGCTGAAGTGCTGTCTGAGCGGGGTTTTCCTCGGTGAAACCGGCGGTCTGGAAACCAACCAGGATCATAATCAAGGTCAAGCCGGCACCTGTGGCTGTCCGCACTGGCATCATCATGGTGGTTCGACACCTCCAATAGTATCCTTCGATCATCCAGTCGCTAGCGCGTCAGTCGTGAGAACAACCGTTTCGTACCGTAAACAGTTAACCGCGCCGCCATGCGGACGATGAGCAGTAAGTCCTTTGTTTTACGCGGCGTATCCCCCCAATCGCGATCCTGCCACTCACGATTGAGTGTCCCGCTGATGATAGCGTCGGTTACTGCCGTCTGCGTAACCGGCGCCAGCGACGTGTTCTTGCCGACCAGAAACCAGTTGCCACGCCAGTTAATGGTCTTGCCGTAGATAGGCACAAACCAAATGTAAGCGATTATCAAATCCTTGAGCGGCACCAGCACAAAATGATACCAGGATTGCCGGGTACCGACGAATGATGCCGCCAGCAAATCCAACACACTTTTCAAAACACCAGCGCCGGCGAAAATCGCCACACTGTAAAGATCCCGGCGCCAGGCTACCAGGAGCAGGGCAAAAAACAGCGGATTGGAAAACATCTCCGCCAGGTAGTGCCACAGGTTGACATGGCGGCGCATGGTCGCCCAACGAAGATGCCGGTTGAAAAATTTCTGCAAGCCCCACGAATGATTGATACTGTCAACTGCCTGGTAACTGACCTTTAGCGAATATCCGAGATTGCGAATACAAAGACCGAGGATATGGTCTTCGGCTAAATAATTGGCAATGCGGGGAAAACCGCCGACACGTTCGAAGGTTTGCCGGGAGAAACACATCGATTTCCCGATCGTGATCGGCCGTTTGAACACCCGGGTAATCGTCAGTACACTTCCGGCAATAAACGAATTAAGATGGATGTTCTCGAGACGTGCCCCCAGGCGTTTAGCGCCGACACCACGGATGGTTGAGGTAACGAGGCCGACTTTCGGCTGGAGCAACTGGGTAATCATGTCCGTTAGGTAATCGGGCTGTACGCGCACATTGCTGTCGCTGATCACAAAGTAGTCGTACCTGGCTTGCGGGTAGGTGTTGGCCAGGTTGTTGACTTTGGGATTAAGACCGACTCGGTGATCGCTCACCACTAATTGGGAGGCAATGTGGGGATATTGTTCCTGGAGATCCCGGACGACCGCGACCGCCGGATCGTTTTCCCGTTCGACACCAAAGATCACTTCGAACTGCGGATAGTCCAACTCGAAAAAGGAAATGAGATTTTCGCGCAGTTGATCGTCACAGCCCTTCAGTGGCTTCAAAACACTAATCGGCGGCAGGGCGCCGGCATCCCCGGACACTTTGCGTGTAGTGCGCCGGGCCACCGCGATAACCACCACCATGACTGCCGCGTAACTGAGGCCAAAAATGACAGCACCGTGCAGGTAGTACTCGATGATGTCGGATAACCACGTCACAGTCTCACCACTCCGCTGGTTATATCTATGCTACGTTTAACCTGACGCATTTCAGCGTCAATGGAAACATCGAAATATGAATTTTTCACCGGCATTATGCCTTTTCACCGTGGCTGTTTCGCGCTCCGTTCCCGATCCCGTTTGATCCAATCCCGATAGTACGCTCCGCTTTGTTTTAAGGTTCGGCGATATTCATTGTTAAAATCAACGTGATATAACCCAAAGCGCGCATCCCGGCCGACCAGCCACTCATAATTATCCAACAGCGACCAGTGAAAATACCCCGCCAGCGGGTATCCGCTGCGGCGGATTCGCGCCACCATCCGCAAATGGGCCCGCAAAAAGCGAATCCGGAGTTCATCATCATGCGCGGCAATGCCATTTTCGGTGATAATGATCGGTCTGCCGGCGGGCCGGAGCCATTTACAAATTCTGCGCAAACCCTTCGGATAGATCTCCCATCCCAAATCCGACTGGCCCAGCCCCGAGCGCGGAATGAACAACAGTTCAAATGGACACGACAAGCTCATCCGAAACCGTACGTGCAGCCGGTAGTAATAGTTCACGCCCCAGAAGTCGATACGGTTGTCCAGGTCAATCGGTTCGTTGTAGCTGAGCAGAAATGGGAAATGAAAAGCCAGCCGGTTGGTGCGAAACGTCTCGGGAATCATCAGGTTGTAAAATGCATGAATCAACCGTTTCAAGCCGTCGTCGACAAAGTTTCCTCGTCGCGCACGCTTGAAGATGATAAAGTTGTGTGCCAAACCAACGGCACAGGCGGGGTGGCGCTGTTTGATACAATCATATGCACGGCGATGCGCCAGCAGCATGTTGTGCAATGATTTCATCATCAGTCCGAAATCTCGTTGGCCGGGCGGGAACACACCATCCCCATACGCTGCCAATTGCCAGACCAGCGGCTCGTTAAACGTGACTACCAGTGGTACGCGGTCCAGTAACCGTTGGGTAACCTTCGTGACGAATTTTTCGAAGCGCTCGATGGCGGTCGGCTCATGCCAGGGGGATACTTGATGAAACCATTGCGGGTGCGTGAAATGATGCAGGGTGACCATTGGTTTGATGTTGTGGTCGCACAGCCAATCGATCATCCGGCGATACCGCTCGATGGCCGCATCGTCAAATTTGTCGGGCTCCGGCTCGATCCGTGACCAGGCAAGCGAAAAGCGATAACCGTTGACCCCGAGTTCCAGCAACCGCTGGAAGTCCTCCTCCCAGCGGTTCCAGTGATCGACGGCCTGTCCGATTCGGGGATTGCGGCTGGGTTGCCAGAACCGGCCGGCAAATTCCCAGTCGGACATATCATTATTCAGCCCACCCTCGATTTGGTAAGCGGAGGTGGCCACACCCCAGAGAAACGTATCGGGCCGCGTGGTATCCATGGTGCCTGTCTAATAACCCTCCGGTGTTCCGCTGTCAATTAAGACTACACGTCTCGCGGCGAGAATTTCCTCTCGATCTTTTGACACACCGGACGGCAAAACAAGGTCAAACATCCTTGACATGCGGTCCTTAATAAGCAACATACGGCGTCCATTGCGGCGATGCGGCGTTTCGTTCGTCACTGCGGGCCGGAGCGGCCGTGAGGCCGACGAAAACGGGAACTGAAATATTCAGTCCCATACCAATCACGTAATGCAAGCGATCCGGAACAATCCGGAGGAGTCATGATTACCAAAGAAGAAGCGCTGCGCTATCACAGCCGTGGTCGCAAAGGAAAAATCGAAGTTTCTCCCACAAAACCGTGTGTGACTCAATTTGATCTGTCGTTGGCCTATACGCCGGGTGTCGCGGAGCCCTGCCGGGTGATTCAACAGAACCCTGAGGCGGCGTTTGAATATACGGCACGGGCCAATCTGGTCGCCGTGATCACCAATGGCACCGCTGTTTTGGGACTGGGGAATATCGGCGCGCTGGCGGGGAAGCCGGTGATGGAAGGGAAAGGGGTCCTGTTTAAACGATTCGCCGACGTCGATGTGTTTGATCTCGAGTTAAATACCCTGGATCCGGATGAGTTTATCAATATTTGCCAGAAACTCGAACCGACCTTCGGCGGCATTAACCTCGAAGATATCCGCGCACCGGAATGTTTCTACATTGAAGAGACATTGAAGAAAACCATGGATATTCCGGTGTTTCACGACGATCAACACGGCACCGCGATTATTTCCGGGGCAGCGCTGATTAACGGCTGCGAACTGACGGGCAAAGATATTGCCGATGTAAAAATCGTCTTCAACGGCGCCGGTGCGGCAGGCATTGCCTGCGCCAAGCATTACCTCACCCTGGGCGCAAAGATGGAAAACATCATTCTGTGTGATTCGAAGGGCGTTATCTACAAAGGTCGCGAAGAGGGCATGAATGAATATAAAGCACAATTCGCCGTCGACACTGACGCGCGTACACTCGAAGACGCAATGCGGGGTGCGGATTGTTTCTGCGGAGTGTCGGTTGCCGATTGTGTGACACAGGACATGGTGCGCTCGATGGCCAAATCGCCGATGATATTCGCGATGGCCAACCCCGATCCGGAAATCACCTATCCCGAAGCGAAAGCGGCGCGGGATGATGTGGTCATGGCGACCGGGCGTTCGGATTACCCCAACCAGGTGAACAACGTGCTGGGGTTTCCCTTTATTTTCCGGGGAGCGCTGGATGTTCGCGCGACGGCGATTAATGACGAAATGAAAGTCGCCGCGACCATGGCGCTGGCGAAGTTGACCAAGGAACCGGTGCCGGAGTCGGTGATTTCCGCCTACGGTGGGGCGACGCTGCACTATGGTCCCGAGTATATCATTCCCAAGCCGTTTGATTATCGTGTCCTGCTCTGGGAAGCGCGCGCGGTGGCTGAGGCAGCGATGAAAAGCGGTGTGGCGCGTACTCAGATCGATCCGGAAATTTATGCGGCGCAACTGGAGGGACGCCTCGGACGCGCCCGTGCGGTTGTCCGTGGCATGATCAGTTCCGCCCGCCGTTCACCGAAGCGGATCGTGTTCCCCGAAGGCGAAAACCAGCGAATTCTCCGCGCCGCCACCAGTATCCTCTCTGAGGGGATTGGCAAGCCGATTTTGCTGGGCGATCCCCAGATTATCGAACAACGGGCGAAGGAAGCGGAAGTCAAGTTGAACGGCATTGATATTATCGATCCCCGCAAATCCGAAAAGTCCGAGGAGTACGCTGCAATTCTGCACCAAATCCGCCGCCGTCACGGGATGACCATGCACGACGCCCGGCGCAACCTGGAATATTCGCAATACTTCGGTCTGCTGATGATGCACGAAGGCGACGCGGATGCGTTTGTTTCCGGCGCGACCTGGCACTATCCCGATGTGTTACGGCCGGTCCTGCGCGTGTTTCCAAAGGAAGATCCCACCGATCGCATTGCGGCGATGAACCTGGTGCTTTTGAAAGACAAGGTGATGTTCTTTGCCGATACGGCGGTCAATATCAATCCAAGTGCCGAGGAATTGGCGCATATCGCGGTCAGTTGCGCCAAAGCCGCCCGCAAGCTGGGCGTGCCGCCACGGGTGGCACTGCTCTCGTACAGTAATTTCGGCTCGGTGAAGGGAGAATTGACCCACAAGGTCCGTCAGGCGGTGGATCTGGTTCACGAGCTTGATCCGGAGTTGGAAGTCGATGGGGATATGCAGGCGGATACGGCAGTGGAGCCGGATATTCTTAAACGGAACTACTCCTTCTCCAACCTGACCGACCGGGCCAACGTGCTGGTATTCCCGGACCTGCAATCAGGCAATATCGCCTACAAGCTCCTGCAGAAGTTGGGTAATGTCGAGATGATCGGACCACTCCTGGTCGGTATGGAAAAGCCGATTCAAATTTTGCAGGTCGGTTCCTACACCGTGCGCGATATTATTTACCTGGCAGCGTATGCCGCCATGGAAGCGCAGGGCGAGTTCAAAGAAGAAGTCATCGCCGCGGCGTTAAACGCAGCAACGTAAGTATCTCCGCAAAATAGTAGTCCATCACACCCCCGTCGGCCTGCGCCGACGGAGGGTTTGTTTGGTTCACACTTCCAATTTTCCTTGACTGACCCGACACCATCAAATTATATCTTATCCTGTCGTTCCGCACTGGTGGCCGCCTCAACTGAACGCTTATCGCGGTAATGCACTGCCGCACGGACGAATTCGCGGAACAACGGATGTGCCTTCGTCGGGCGGGATTTGAGTTCCGGGTGAAATTGCACACCGACAAACCACGGATGTGCCGGAATCTCCACGATTTCCACTAATCGCTTATCCGGCGATTGCCCGGCAACGCGCAATCCGGCGTTTTCCAGGGTTTCGCGGTATTCGTTGTTGTATTCATAGCGGTGGCGGTGCCGTTCGGCGACCTGTGACTTGTTATAAGCGGTATGCGAACGGGAGTTGGGCGTGAGCACGCACGGATACGCCCCCAAACGCATGGTGCCGCCCAATTCAGTCACGGATTTCTGATCAGGAAGCAGGCTAATCACCGGATGCTCAAGTTCCTGATGGAATTCATGCGAGTGCGCTTCCTCGAGGTTGCAAACATGCCGGGCATACTCGATCACCGCGCATTGCATCCCCAGGCAAATGCCGAAAAACGGAATATTATGGGCACGCACAAAACGGATCGCCTCAATTTTGCCCTCCACACCGCGTTCCCCGAATCCACCGGGAATGAGCAACCCATCGATATCATCCAGGTATTTCTCCGGACCTTCGCGGCGGATATCCTCCGAGGAGATCCACTTGAGATGTACACGGGCGTCATTTTCGACCCCGGCGTGGACGAAGGCTTCGATGATGGATTTGTACGCGTCGTGGAGGTTCACATATTTCCCACAGATGGCGATAGTCACTTCTTTTGATGGCTGCATGATGCGGGCCACCATTTTTTCCCACTTGCCCAACTCGGGTGGTGGGCAACTCAAGGAGAGGTTCTCGCAAATTAAATCGTCCAGCCCCTGGCGGTGGTACTCTAGGGGAACCTCATAAATTGATTTGACATCAATCGCGGAAATCACTGCCTGGGGCATCACGTTGCAGAAGAGCGCGATTTTTTCGCGCATTGATTTATCCATCGCCCGGTCACTGCGGCAGAGGAGCACATCCGGCTGAATCCCGATTTCCCGCAGTTCCTTGACTGAGTGCTGGGTGGGTTTGGTTTTTAATTCGCCGGCGGACGTGATGTACGGCACCAGCGTCAAGTGGATGTACATCACGTTTTCCCGTCCGATTTCCAGGCGCAGTTGCCGGATGGCCTCCAAGAACGGTTGTCCCTCAATATCGCCAACCGTGCCACCGATTTCGGTAATCACGACGTCAACGTTACCGTTATTTTTCTCTGCTTTGCGGAGCCGGGCTTTGATCTCATTGGTTACATGCGGAATAACCTGCACCGTGGCGCCCAGGTAGTCGCCGCGACGTTCCCGCTGAATGATGGTCTCATACACCTGGCCGGAGGTGACGTTGTTCTTCTGCGAGAGATTCTCGTCCAGGAAGCGTTCGTAATGGCCGAGGTCCAGGTCGGTCTCGGCGCCATCATCCAACACGAACACTTCGCCGTGCTGAAACGGATTCATCGTTCCCGGGTCGACGTTTAAGTACGGGTCAAACTTCTGGAGTATGACTTTCAGACCGCGGCTTCTCAGCAGTAATCCAATGGACGCGGTGGCGATCCCTTTGCCGAGGGCCGATACCACGCCACCGGTTACAAAGATGTACTTGCAGCGTTGTTCGGATTCGTTCACACATCCCCCCTCAGGTGCAGACGGTTCCGTTTCAGGTACGTCGTAAGTGTACGCAAATCAGCAGGCGTGTCAACGCCAACTGTTATGCCTTTCGTACTGAGTACGCGAATTTTTTCTCCGTGTTCGAGCAGTCGGAGTTGTTCTAAGTTTTCGGCCAATTCCAACTGAGTCTTCCGTCTGGCAGCGAATGAGAGAAGTGCTTGTCGCCGAAAGACATAGATGCCAATATGGCCCAAATAGGTAATCTTTTCCCCGCTTTTGCGGTCATAGGGAATCACCGAACGCGAAAAATACAGTGCATTCCCCCTTTTGTCGCAGACGACTTTGACCAGATGCGGGTCGACGGCCTCTTTCGGCGTAATCGGTCGAGCCGGGGTCGAGACAGCGATATGTCGATCCCGTCGCAAGGCGTCAACCAGGCGGCTTAAAAGCCGGGGATCATCGAACACTTCATCGCCCTGCACGTTGATCACGAAGTGCGTGGAGAGGTGTTTCGCGACTGCCGCCACACGGTCGGAACCCGATTTAAGCCGTGGCGACGTCATCTCCGCCTCGGCGCCTGCCGCCCGTGCCGCCTTGAAAATGCGCCGATCATCAGTCGCAACGATCACCTGGTCTACCGCTTTGGAGGCCCGACATACCCCAATGATCCAGGCAATCATTGGTTTGCCCTGCACGTTTGTTAGCACCTTACCGGGAAAGCGACTGGAGGTCCAGCGGGCCGGGATTATGACGGTAGCCGGCGATTTTATCTTCGATTCAGGCATGGCATACACTCGCAATCAGTTCCAGTGAATTTGTGAACCTCATTTCCGGCACCAGCGTCAGGGAATGACCCGGGGAACTTGAAAAAACCCATCTTGGTGATCAGGAGCGTTCCTCAGTGCAGCACCTCGACTAATTGACGGCGCGACATTATCATCACGGAGTGGACAAGCGCCGGTGCGGGCGCGGTCTGCCACGTCGATATCCGAGATATCGATTGATTTGATGTGTTGAAAAAAGTCCAGAATCTGTTGGCATTCCTGGCGATAGCGGGGCAGTCCGTCGGGGGTAATGCGGAGTCGAGCAAGCCGGGCAGTGCGCAGGACATCCTCTGAAGAAATTGCCATCCCGTTCCCTTAATCGGTTTCCTTCCCGGGCGTGGAGTATAGGTCGCAGGGGGGATGCTGTCAAACAGATTCCTCAGCCACCGCTGATATTCAGTATCCCCCCTACCACAAGATCGGGGAATGACGTATGTTAGCCTGAATACGGAGGTTGAATTGTGGAAGAGTTGATCACAGCAGTACAGGATTATTTGGCCGCGGAAAAACTGGATGGGTGGTTGTTATATGATTTTCGCGGGCTTAATCCTATCGCTCAGGAGTTCCTGCAATTAAAAGGGATGCAATCGCGTAGGTGGTTTTACTGGATACCGGTGAAAGGGATGCCGCACAAAATTACCCACGCAGTAGAGCAGAATACTTTCGCCCATGTCCCCGGGGTGAATCATGTCTATAGCAGTTGGCAGGACATCACCACGAATTTAGAAGAGGTAACCGCCGGCGCCAAAGTGGTCGCCATGGAGTATTCTCCGGATGCGGCGATTCCATATATTTCCCGGGTCGACGCCGGGACGATCGAGATGGTCCGGCGCTCGGGCCTGGAGATCGAGTCGTCGGCCGACCTGGTACAGTATTTCCAAGCCCGGTGGTCGGATGAACAATTGGCATTGCACCGGAAAGCGGCGAAAGCGCTTGATGAAATCGTCAACTTGGCGTTCCGGCGAGTTTCGGATTGCCTGCGCGACGAAAAACCGATCACTGAGTATCGACTACAGCAGTTCATTTTCCATCAGTTCGAGAATCGGAAGTTGGTGACTGACCATCGACCGATTGTCGCGGTGAATGCCAACGCTTCAAATCCACACTATGAACCGTCTGAGGCGCAAAGTGATCCGATCAAACCGGGTGATTTATTGCTGATCGATATTTGGGCCAAGAGTGAGCACGAACACGCGGTCTTCGCTGATATCACGCGGATGGGGTATGTCGGTTCAGAGGTTCCCACTGAGTTTGCTAAAATATTTGCGGTGGTAAAATACGCACGCGATCGGGCAATTGAGTTTATCAACGAACGGCTATCCGCGGGGGAACCGGTTTGCGGCTACGAAGTCGATGACGTCGCGCGCGGGATTATTACTGAGGCGGGTTACGGTGAATATTTCACGCATCGGACTGGCCATTCAATCGACACCGCCGGCCACGGCAATGGGGTAAATATTGATAACCTGGAGACCCGCGACCGGCGTCGGCTGATCCCCGGAGTCGGGTTTTCGATTGAACCCGGGATCTATCTGCCGGAGTTTGGCGTACGCACTGAGGTCAATGTCTTTGTGCATGCCGACTCGGCGGAGGTGACCACGCAGCCGGTCCAGGATGAGATTCAACCGTTGACCGCGTAATTTTTTTCTCACCGAGCTTCCTGATGTATGTGACCGAAGAGATGTTGCGGGGCGTGCGCGCAAAATACGGTACGCCCGAGACGCTGACATTTGAGACCGTCTGCCCGGAGTGGGAGATGGATGTCATCATTGGCTCGATGAAGCACGACCGGGCGCACGATATCACCTTATTTATTTTCCGAGATGATCAGATCGCCGTCACTGCCAAGCATTCTTATCAGCCGGGATTGTATCGTCCGCCCTCCGGTGGATTGAAGCCCGGTGAATCGGTGGAAGAGGGCGCCGCGCGGGAAGCGTATGAAGAAACGGGTTTAACCATCACCCTCGAACGGTATCTGCTCTGCATTCAACCACATTTTTATTCCCCGACCCGCGAAGTTGACTGGACCAGCCACGTCTTTCTGGCCCGGCATGTGAGGGGTACCATTGAGCCGCACGACGATCAGGAAATTCGTGAGGCGCGCTGGGCCTCCCGTGATGAGCTGCCGACCTTCGCGCGGCTGATGCGACAGACTGACTCCGGCGGGCTGCATTACCGGGCGTTTCTGCAGGAACAGACACTCAAGCGCATCTCTTTTTCCGACTAATCCGCCGCAGATACGTACCCATTAAGTGTGGGACAAATCCCATTTGTCAGATAGCTTTTGGGAAGTGGAAAATCGTCACCGCTCCCTTCGGTAATTACTTTCGACATTGTAACCCTTTAATAATCAGGCAGTTATCGCCTTGCCCCCTTGCGGTCGGTGTGGGGCAAACACTGCGGCATCCCTGTTGCACTCTCTGCGTTGGAAACAACCTTTGAACTTGCAGCGGGAGAAGTAGGATGCTTGTACGATTCACACTGACCATGGACGACCTCACGGTCGACGGCGAACATTTCGATTCGGTGATCCTCGACTGGGAATCAGACTCCAGCCAGGAGGAAGTGATGGCCATGTCGGAAAAGTGGATTTCCACGCAAGATTTCCTGACCCGGCGGATGGTCGGTTTGACCCGTGTAGGCGAATCGAGCCTCACCATAGAGCCGGTTGAGGATGGTGTGAACGACGAGCACGACAGCGAGGGGTACCCCGATGGCCGATCATATTCTGTCGGCGATTAAGGAAATCGCGGCTTCACTGGCCACGGCGCTGGGGAAAAAAATCGGGGACCTCGACACCGTGTTGCAGGAGGCCGGACTGACCGATACAGGATATGTAATCTATATCCTGATCGGAGTTGTCGGCCTGATGCTGCTATTCCGATTGTTAAAAGCGTCGTTTGGGGTGTTGCAAAAAGTCGTGTTGCCCGCAGCACTCATCGCCTGGGCTGCGGGCAACTATTTCAGTGTCCCGTTTTTCGCCGTCTTTCCGGCGCTGGTCGGCGTCGGTGCAGCCTGGATGCTCGTTCGGGGGTAAGTATTATGGCACAGCAGGATTCGGGGGAACCCTCTGCCCATTGTTCAGATCAGTGGTGTCCCATCTGTCGAATTCAATTGGAGTTGCACCATGACGATTTGGTCTGCCCCCTCTGTCAGGTCCGGTGGCAGTATTATTCCTCTGATGCGTTCGACCGGGGGCTGACGCTGTTACCGCCGGATGAGGATTTTGGTTTTGGGATTGCGTGAACAGAGATGTATTTAGCGCTCGGCCCATTCACCGAGACCAACCTCCTTGATTCTCCCGCCACCTAATACGACATCACCATCGTAGAGGACCGCGGACTGACCCGGCGTAATCGCCCGTTGCGGTTCATCGAAAGAGACCACTGTTTCATCATCAACCTTCCGAACCACTGCCGGCGCCGGTGGATGACGATAGCGTATCTTGGCTTTGGCGATAATTTCTTCGCCCTTGGCAGGCGGGGTATGTGAGATCCAGTTGCTGTCGGCAAGAGAAAAAGAACGTTGATAGAGTTGATCGTCGGAACCGATGCGAACGGTGTTGGTCGTGGAATCAACGTCGGTCACGTACGCGGGTGTCCCATGCGCGCCGATACCTTTACGCTGCCCAATCGTATAGAAAGCGACGCCCCTGTGCCGCCCCACGGTTTTGCCGTTGTCGTCGATGATCGGCCCCGTCTGACCCTCCACACCGGCCTTCTCGCGCAGAAATCGCCCATAATCGTTATCGGCGACAAAGCAAATTTCCCGGCTCTCTGGCCGTTCGGCGTTGCGGAGCCCAAGGTCCCGGGCGATTGCGCGCACCTCGGATTTGTGCAGTCCGCCAAGCGGGAAAATCGTTCGCGCCAGAGCATCCGCCTGCACGCCCCAGAGAAAATATGATTGATCGCGCGCCGTATCAATTCCGCGCAGGAGTCGATAGCGGCCGGTCTGGTCATCCTGTTCGATCCGTGCATAGTGACCGGTGGCAAGGAAGTCTGCGTTCATCATCTGCGCGCGCTCTTCGAGCACCGACCATTTAATTTTTGTATTGCAGACCACGCACGGATTCGGCGTGCGCCCGGCTTGGTATTCACTGATAAAATCATTGATGACATCCCGGCGAAATTGCTCAGCGAGATCGATTACATAAAAGGGAAATCCCATTTTCCCCGCGATCAAGCGAGCATCGTCGAATGCCTCGGCCGAGCAGCAGCGCGCATCGTTGTGGACATTACCACCGACGTCGGCGTAGTTCCAGAGTTTCATCGTGACACCGACAACATCGCAACCCGCGTCCGCCAGCAACGCAGCGGCGACCGAGGAATCAACACCGCCGGACATCGCGACCACGACACGAGCGCCGGCATAAGCAGAGAGATCGGGAGGGCCCATGGGATACTCACGCAGGTTGATTGCTGCGCCGGTAATTAGGCGACATCTGCCGGAGACGGTCAACTTCCGTGGCAATCGTCTCCACGAGGGAGTCGATATCGTCCATCCGGTTCAACCGGCCAAACGAGAAGCGGATCGAACTTTCGGCCACCGCCTGCTCGAAACCCATCGCCGTGATAACATGGGATGGCTCAATTGCGCCCGTGGAACAGGCCGCGCCGGAGGAAACACAGATGCCGTGCAAATCCAGGGCAATGACCAGGGCCTCGCCGTTGATGCCATTGAAACCGACGTTGACCGTCGTCTTAATCCGTTGCTCCGGATGACCGTGTAACTGAATATCAGGTACTTGTTCAAACAACCGCGTCCGGAACTGGTCGGCAATTGCCGCGGCCTGATCATACTGTTCAGGTTGTTCTTTGAGCAGTTTCAGCGCTTCCGCCATGCCGACTATGCCGGGCAGGTCTTCAGTGCCCGAGCGGCGTGTGCTTTCCTGACCACCGCCGAAAATTAACGGGTCAACTTCAACACCCCGCCGCAGGTACAAAGCGCCAACGCCTTTTGGGCCATAAAACTTATGCGCCGAGAGCGTGAGCATATCAACACCCAACTCATTCACATCGACTGGTACTTTGCCAATCGATTGCACGGCGTCGGTATGGAACAGTGTGTCCCGTTCGTGGGCGATTGTCGCGAGTTCGCGAATCGGCTGCATGGTACCGACTTCGTTGTTGGCGGCCATAATCGACACCAGGGTGGTATCGTCCCGCAGCGCTGCTTTCAGATCATCCGGATTGACTAGGCCGTGGCGATCAACGGGCAGGACGGTTATCTCCCAGCCCAATTCGGCCAGCCGGTCGACTGCATGCAACACCGCGTGATGTTCAATCGCGCTGGTGATAACATGTCGACCCTTTTTCTGTTTCGCGTACGCGCCACCGATGATTGCCAGGTTATCCGATTCGGTTCCCGAGCCGGTGAAGGTAATCTCGGCAGGCTTGGCGCCGAGGAATTCGGCGACTGTCGCACGGGATTCCTCCAGATACCCCTTGGCTGCCTGTCCTACTCGGTGCGGGGAGGAGGGGTTGCCAAAGGTGTCCCCGGCCACGGTAGCCATGATTTCGACGACCCGCGCCGCCGGGCGCGTGGTGGCATTATGATCACAATAAATGGTGTGTTCCATGTGCACATTCCTAACGTCCCGGTTTATCTAGTGTATACGGGCGTGAGAGGCGGATAAAAGTGGTAACATGACAAGAATGCTCATGTTTTCAGCGCCTGCACGAACGCCGCCGCCAACCGGCGGGTGTTATCGTCCTTTTCCGGCATGACCTCCGGATGCCACTGCACGGCTAATACGAACCGCGTTCCTGGAACTTCGACGCCCTCGATGACATCATCCCCCACAGACACCGAATTGGGCTGTAATTCCTTACCAAGGTCCTTTATCGCCTGATGATGCGCCGTGGAGACGTTAATTCGTTCTTTGCCGATGATTTCGTACAGGCGGGTACCCTTGTGTATCGTTACATCATGATAGCGGCGGTAGAATGCCCCGCAGCGGGAGTGGTTATTGGTCGGCTTGGGCCGTTGTTCCACCAGGTCCTGATACAACGATCCCCCGTAGGCGACATTGAGCGATTGGATCCCGCGGCAAATCCCCAGAATCGGCAAGCCGATCCGGTCGGCTTCCTTGACTGCCAGTAGTTCGAAGGTGTCCCGGTCTGGGGCCAGTTCGAGGGTTTTAGTCTGCGCATTTTCCCCGAAATGATGAGGTTCCCAATCCTCCCCACCGGAGAGCAGGAGACCGTCGAGCACCCCGATAATGCGCCGCACTTCCTCCGGATCGTCGGAGTTGGGCAGCAGGATCGGCACCGCGCCGGCTGCGCGGAACATGATCGCGTACGCGCGATGGAGAAATTCGAACACATAGGGCGTGGGATTGAGCCGTTGTTCATCGTACGGGGCAACCCAGGTGGTCATGCCGATGAGTGGTCGCATGATCGTCGAACCTCCGTTCGCAGAACTAGGGGAGAGACCGCGCTAAAAAGCAAACAAAATTGCCAGGTGCAGGCGGTCTGATGGTGGATGGCCGGGATGGTTGACGCGCTTGCCGTAATCCACGCGTAAGGGGCCGACCGGTGAAACGTACTGTACTCCGATACCAAAGGTCACCAGCACATCGTCGTAGGTAATATCTCGAAATTGTTTCCAGTTGTTGCCGATATCGCTGAAGACCGTAAACCAGAAATTCCAGATCACGGGTGTGCGAAGTTCAATGTTCGCGATCCCAAAAACTTGACCACCCAGTGGTGTCCCGTCCTCGACTGGTCCAACGTGGTTTTCTTCATAGCCGCGGATCGAGTTCGCCCCACCCAAATAGAAACGATCATTGGTCGGGACCGGCTTTTTGGCTTCGTGTTCTTTGACCCACCCGCCTTTAAACCGCGTGGCGAGTATACTTTGAGCATACCCCTGATAGCGGGCCCAGGAGCCAACGATCTTGTAAAACCACGCATCACCATCCAGAAAGCCACCGGCCCATTCCAAGTCCAGGCGCGTGAGTGACCCGCTGGTAGGGACGAGAATACTGGGCCGAGAATCACGCTGCATCGAGAGGGCGATTTTGTTGGAGATTGTAATATTCTCCTGAAAGAGAAGCTTATTTTTCTCCTCGTCTGAAAAATTGACGTAATCAATGTTTTCGCGCGAGATGGTGAGCCACGTTTCGTTGCGCTGATCGGGCTGATAATGTACACCCAACTCAGCGACGTATCGGCGCTGGCGGTATTGATAAATGGGCGAGTGCACCAGCGGTTCATAGGTCAGTTGCAGTGTCGTTGGTAGGCGTAAGCCGAAAATCCAGGGCTCGGTATAGCGGGCCTGGAGTCGATGAGTGAGTACCGTCCACTTTAGCAGCTTTTCATTAGTGATATTGCGAAATTCGGAACGGGCCTGCAGCGACCACTGGCGACCCGTTCCCAGCCAGTTTCGATTACCCCATTCCAGGGTATAGTCCCAGGTCAGGTCGTATTGGTCTTCCCGACTGAAGCTCTGCCCGGTTCCGGCACTAAGATCGATGTAGGATGGCTTGCGTTCGACAACGCGCACCGTGAAATCGGGACGCGTGTTGAAGGTCCCGTCAACGCCCGCAGTGTCGGCATTGATCAAGATCCGGGTAAAGGTAAACATCCCGGTGCGATAAATGTTGTTTTGCGACTTTACTATTTCTTTACGGGAATAGCGTTCACCCGTTGCGAAGGTCAGTTCGCGTTTGATAGCGGGCGTTTTGGTAAAAGAATTCCCGCTGATTTCGATATCCCCGAAGGTAACTTCCGGGTTCGGCGTGACCGTAAGCAGGATATCAGCAGTGTCAACTGCCCCAGAATCAACATCCCACTTGGGATCAAACTCGGCGTACGGATGACCATGATCAGCGTACGTTTCCGTGCATTTACCCACCGCCCAACCCAGCAAGAAGGGGTTGGCCGGTTTGCCTTCCTTTAACTTGCCAAGCCAGCGATACATTCTTTGCGCGGCAACCGAGGAATCACCGGTATGTGAAACCTCGCCCCAGACGGTCTGTGTGCCCTCGTTGACAAAGACCTCGATGATCGCGCGATCGGTTTCCGGATCTCGGCGAATGTCCATGACCACGCGGGCTTCCAAAAACCCGTTTCGCTTGTAGAGGTCAACAATCGCCGCCCGGTCCCGCTCCCAGGCATTGGTATTGATGGACGGCCGCGAGTGAAACGTAATCCTCTCCCAAAATGAGCGCGGGACCATCTCCATACGATTCCGAATTTCACCGGAGGAGATATGGCCATTGCCGGTTAGAATCAGTTTTTGAATTTTAGGCTTACGGCGCAACCAGCGCTTATCCTCTTCATCCACCGGTAGCTCTTGCCCGACACAGAAATCGATCGCGCCCAAGGCCAGCCAGCACAGCGAGAAAATGAGTAGTATGCGTGTCAATCGCTTCATGGGTTACTTATACTCATAGAAAAAGTGGAGATTCAAGCGGTACTGATTAAACCGATCATAGCGCCCATCGAGATAAATACCCTCGCCGAAGCGATACTCAAAGCCGACTTCCTGCCCCCGCTCAAAACCAACAGTACTACTGCCATAGACATAGAAATTCCGCAGAAAGTAAGTCCCCACGGTTACCTCCGTCTCCTCCGTTGATTCTCCTGGGTTAACATTGAATGTCGAGATGCCCAACGTACGCGCAACATTTTTTTCCATTTCGCGGAAGAGCAATTTCGCCGCCCCGACCCGCAAGCGGTCGTACAGCCCCGAGTTTCCGTTGCCGGTACCGGCCGTGGCCGACCGGTTGGCCGCCAGGAGAATCAAGATATCCTGTTCGGAATAGGGTGATCCGGCGGCTGATTGGATCACCGGCTCTGATGCCCGGCCGGTGACCTGCAGGGTGAGCGTCACATCGCGCGCAAATTCCGTTTCCGTTCCGTCTCCTTCATCCCCGACCGATGTCGCCCGGGAAATCCGGAATGATATTTTCATATCCAATCGAGGATCGATACTCTCAGGTTGATCAAAAATCAAATTGCTTTTTTCAATTCGACCTTCGCGACCGAAAATATACACCCGGCTGCGACCGGGGACCAGCTCCGCGCTGCCCAACACCGACAACACACCATATTCACGCTGTAACCGCACGTCAAACTTGACTTCCGCATCGGTCTGGTCGTTGTGAATCCAGAAGTTGCCGTCACAGGTGGCATTGATATCCCAGTCCCATTGGGTGGTATCCGGCAGTACAATCCGGTCTTCATAGGCGAAGGGTTCTCGGTATTCGCCTTCCAGAATTTGAATATCTCCGGAAATTTCCGGCGGGGTCGAGCCGACTACCGATAAGTCCAGATCGGCCACGACCCTGCTTTCCTGGAATGCAAAGCGGGCCGGAACTTCGGTGCCCCGGAGGCGAAGATTGTAGACGAAATTTTCGATTGACTTGATAATAATCGTACCGGATCCCTCGATACCATGGCGGCGTTCCTGTCCCTCAACACGTCCGGTGGCATAAAGGACGTGGATGGTGTCGTGATGGAGTTCCAGTCCCATGGCGACATCGCGAAACTCATTCTGGATTTCGACTGTTTTAATGGCGCCGTTAAGCAGGTGACCCTGGCCGCTGAAACGTGGCGCCTGCGGTGAACCGGCCACATCTATCGAAAGCTCCCAGGCGCCCTCGATCCGCTCGAGAATATCCGGCAGCAGCCAGGTAGCCGGCGTTAACGCTGTTCCGGATCCGGAAAGGGAGAATTTCTGTGGTCGATCGGGAATTCGCTGTTTTACTTCCCCGAAAGACAGGTCAAGGGGAAAGGTGCCCTCGCCCGCTAAACTCCAATCGTCATGGACCAGGCTGAGAGAGTCGAATTGAATTTCGCCGTCGGCGTAGACGAAACTCCCCTCAATTTCACCGATGTTCTCGCCGAGATAGGTAAGATTTGTTGTCCAGCCGTTGCCGCGGATTTGTGGCTCGGCGAACGTTCCCTGCAATTCAGTCAGGATATGCAAGTAGCCACCGACGTCCATCTCGGGGAAAAAGCGCTCCCGGTAGGGAGTAAAGTTCAATTCATCGACCACCAGAATAAAGTCCATGCGAGTGTCGAAATCAATCCGTCCGGCAGCCTCCAATTCGACGTGGTCGCCGATGACTTTGAACGGCTCGAAGGAAAAGCCCAGCGTGTCGATGGTCCAAAAGACCGTGTCGGCTACATGGAACCGTTCATCATTGAAACCGCCGGCAATGGGAAACAGGTTGATCGGCAAGGTATCGGCCTCCCAGTTGAGCCGGCCACCCACCTGCATACTGAAGCCAGGGAACATCGCCATTGCCGAGTCGATGATGACATCGAACCCGTCAAAGGTGAGCATCGTATACAGTGAGTCGATGGGCACCTGCCAGCCAACCGCATCACTCCACGTCATTTCGGCGGCGCCCTGACGAGAATCGAAGACATCATCGATTTGGAAATTCCCCACAAAATCAGCAGAGCGCAGATCAAAAAGCCGCAGGGAATCCGATTCGAACCGTCCGGCGACATCCGGTGAAGAGGCACGTCCGGTTAAGCTGAGATATGCATATCCGCGCCCGGCGAGGCTGTCGATAAACGTTTGTCCCTCATAGTCGCGCAAATTTTCCAGGTAGACATTGGCAAAAGCATCAATGGAATCGCTGAACCAGATGTTTCCCTCGATTTCCGCGATGGTCTGGTAATACCCAAGTTGAAAGCCGGTGGCAAACTCAACGTGCTTTGTGTCTACCTGCATCTTCCCGCGTGCGCTGGTAATCTCGTAGGCGTCGAAATTACTGCGCGAAAGTTCGACATCCAATTGCATCTGCAACTCGTCCTGTTCGAAGCTCTCACCATCGAGGGTAAGCGAACCGGAGAGATCGGTGGTGAATGTTTCCGGGACGACGTTATTGAGGTTGAAACCGCGAATTGTCCCGGAGTACCCGTAGCTCGGTGGGGACGCAGAGAAATCCAGATACCCGGAGCCATTGAATGCCGCTCCGACCGCGGTCCCGCGAAAACGCTGAAATCTGACGTCACCCTTCTCCTGGGTGAAGGCGATCTCAACCCCTTGGATTTTTCTATCCTCCAGCGTTCCCGAGAGTTTCCCCGCGCCGCCGCTGACCCCTCCTGGCCCCAGAATCAGAATTCCCGAGTAATCGGCCGCACCACGGATATTTATCCCCAACAGCGTCTTGAGTTCCTCGAGCGAGACATGTGCTTGGTGGATGTTTAGCGTATCGCCGGGATTTATCGTTCCCCCGGCGGAGACATAGGAGGACTGTGTCGCAACATATGCTGAATCCAGCGAGACGCCTGCCGGACTTTTTTGTCCTTGTACCCAGGCGGTTAGGTAGGTGCTGTCTTTTTTGGGGAGTACGGCGGTGAACCGCCCAACGGAAAACTCAAGGTCGTTACCAGCGAGCGCAATGTGACCTTTTGCGACCAGATCGGACACTGTCCACTCCTGGTGACTCGCAAATTGAATGCGGTGCGCTCGGATAATGGCATTTTCGATCGAGATGTCCAACGGCGTGGACGGCCCCTCGCCGTCACCTTTTGGCAGCGCCTTCATCCAGGTGGCAATTGTCGAATCCGTCGGGGCATCAACAACCAAACTGTCAAGGATCACCTGACCGAAACTGAATGTTCCGCCGAGAAGTTCCAGCAGATCGAAGGAAACCTGGATAGCTGAGCAATAGGCAACCGTGTCCGATTCGGTCCCCGCTGTTTTGAGCACGACATCCTGAATTCGTACCCCATCAAACGTCGGCCCGATAATCTTGCCGACCTTCAGGTTGAGTGGTACTTCGTCAGGGATCGCAGCATTTAGGCGGGAATTAGCAAACCGCGCAAGCAGCGGGGTCTGGGTGACCACCACAATCGCAATGATTAGCAGTAGGAGAATTCCTCCCAGAGTAATGCTAACCCATTTCACCCACCGCATGATGTGTGGTCCTTTCCATTGTTGTATCGCTCCTTACCCGACACCCGTCACTAATCTACGTGATCGGGTGGCGTTCACCAAAAAAAAAGCCCCTGAAACGGGATAGGGATGTCACAGATCGCCGGGGGGTCGGTTTATTCAGGCGGTGAATGATCAATCGGTACTGCCTGGTTGGTATCCGCACCGTTGAGGATACGCTGACGGATTTCATTCAGTTGATTAATATTCAAAGTTGAGTCATTTTCCAGCCATTCCGTACTCGGGTTGGGAGATGACGGTGGAGTATATTGCAGCCCACTGCCGACATATTCCGGTATTCCCGCCCGTCCGATAACCAGCGACACTTTCAGGGGTGAGGTGCCGCCACGGAGGATATCGATTAACACGCGATCGCCCGGTGAGGTTTCGTGGATGAGTTGTCGCAGGTGACGGGCATTCTGGACGGGATGACCATTGAACGACCGAATGAGATCGCCTTGTTGAAGACCGTATTTGTGGGCAGGGGTATTGCGGACCACTTCACCGATAACCACTCCGCGGTCAGTATGGTAATACTGCGCCAGCCAGGAATGCAGGTCAGAGACATATACACCAAGATATGGGTAATCCTGTCCCTCACCGTCGATAATCCGCTGAGCGACCTCGCCGGCGGTGTTGATCGGTACCGCCAATCCGACACCGGACGTCGGCAATTCCATTTTGAATTCCGGCAGGTACCAGGATTTGTCAGTTTCCCCAGGCGTACGAATGCGCATGGGGGGCACAACGCTCGGCTCGGAGACCTTGGCCTTCACCAGACCAACTACTTCACCGGCCGAATTGACCACCGCGCCGCCGGAGTTGCCGGCGGAGATTGCGACATTCATCTGGATCGCGGTACCGTCCGGACGGAAACCATTCACCGTCCCCCACGTCACCGCATGCGGAAAGCCGAACGAATTGGCCAGGACTACGATAATGGAACCTGTTCGCAGGTCTTCGGAATTTCCCCAGGCAGGCGGAGAAAGCGTGCGTGGATGCGCCCGCAGCCGCAGGACCGCGACATCGGCCGCGTCATTGCAGCCCACCAGAACCGCATCAAATTGGCGGTGATCAGGCAACTCGACAACGAAGCGGTCGCGTCCCGAGGCGACCAGGGCGGTGGTCAGGATATGCCCGTTGGTATCAAAGACCACGCCAGAGCCAATGAAGGTCGAGAGGACCGCGCCGCGCCGCGCCGACGATTGCGACATACCGGCCGGGGTACTGCGGGTGATCGCCTTGATTGTGACAACCGATGTTGTCAGATTATCGGCGATGCGTTGAATATCCCGCTCGACCAACTGCAAAAATCCCATCTCCGTTTGGCCGAAACCCGATTCAGCAGAAAACGGCATGAGCAGGATCGCCGTGATTAACAAGATCGAAAGTCTTTTCAATGCCCCGTGAACACCTCCTTCAGCCCCCAAGCCTAGCACCTCATTGTACCGCGCGAAATTGGGGACGTTCCGAAAAATGCCCCGGGGAGGAGGGACGTGTCCATAAAAAAAGCCGCCCGGCAGGCGGCGAATGACAGCTGTAGCTGCTGTTAAAATGCGACGCTGGCGTTGATGACTTCCGCCGGCACCGTCGGCATCATGTAATTCGGCGGGACGCGGGCGGAGGTCTCATCCGATAAACTCACCGTCGCCACCACATAATCAGCGTTCAAGTCATTGCAGTGAATCGGTTCGACATAGGCCTGCTGGGCCGGGGTTGCGGTGATAGTCGTCTCCGCGGTCGGAGTCGTTTGCTCATCGCCGGTGTATCCGGTCCACAGCAGAATCGCCAGCGCGGCGGTGGAAATGCCGACCAACGCGTACCGTTTCGGGGAGGCGAGGTAATGCCCGGTGTTGACAATAGCCAGCCGCACTTCGGCTATTGCGGACGCAACCCGGCCCCAAATTGTAATCCGCTCGGGCTTGGGACGGCGCTCCTCCGCCTCGTACGCCTTGATGCGGGTGCGGAGGCGCAGGTCGAAATCAGCGCGAGCCCGGATCTGCTCCAGATGGCCGGTCTGTCCCTTGATCTCCGAGAAATAGAACGCTTCCCGGCGACAGGCAGGGCACTCCTCGAGGTGCGATTTCAACTCCCGGCGCTGTTTCTCCGAGAGCGTATCGTCACAGAGTGCGGACAGGTACCAGCGAGCCTTTCGACAACGCACGCCGTTCCTCCAGTTTCGGACGGAGTTGGTCTTTTAAGATTGCACGGGCGCGGTTCACGCGGGACTTCACGGTCCCGAGTGGTACTTCTAAAACCTGGGCAACCTCTTCATAACTCATTTGATCGATATCACGCAGGACAAAGGCGGTCTTGTACTTATCCGGCAACTTGGCAATCGCCTTGTCCAGCACCATTTTCAACGACTGCGGGCCGGGTTTGCCGTCTTCCAGTTCGACACCTTTTTCCTGCATGTCGAAAATCGAGAAGAACTTGAATTTCTTTTTCCGGCGCAGTTCATTTTTGGCGAGGTTCAGCGCAATCGTGTAGATCCAGGTCGAGAGACAGTAGGTGAAATCGTAGTCCTGACGGTGCTTATAGACCCGCAGGAACGTCTCCTGCACTAAATCCTCGGCCTCGTTACGTTCGTTGAGCATGCGGTACAACACATTGATCAGCCGGTCTTTGTAGCGCGCGACCAGCTGTTCGAATGCGTCAAAGTCATCCTTCTGGATGCGCCGCATTAACCCGTGATCGATTGCTTTTTGCGTTTCCATCGCATTCCCTCCGGGTCTGGGAACTCCCGAGCCCGGTTATGAAGTATACACCCGGTGGCCCAGCCTCGTTCCCTATTTAGACGTCATTTCCTCTTTTCGCAAGAGCAAAAAATGCGCAGAACCGCAAAATCGGGCCAATTTTATGTCGGTTTATTCGTTAAGGTGTTGTTCTTCAATGAGATAATGCCTGGAGTCGGTAGTCGGATGGGCAGTACCTCAAAAACGGGCCGTAAACGGCCCTGCACAATATTGTGTCATAGTGGACACGCTTTTTGGGCGGGGAGAGGGATTCCGGTGGCCCACCGCTTGCGGCGAGATGAGATTTGATTACATTGCGCTAGCGGAGAGGTTCACGATTCGTGAAGCCGTTTGGAGAGGCAATGACAGTATTTGGCGTCTGAGGAATGGGATGACAGTTGCCGTTTGCACAAACTGTGGAAGACTGAAGCATGGTGCTTGGACCTCTTGCCCTTCGTGTGAATCCTTAGGCATTGATGCCGAGGTTGGGATTCTACTGACAGACCATAACCTTACGGAGGCCGAGCTTGAACGAATAGGCGATGCAGTAGCCGTTATCCACGATACAGGGTTTGACGAAGAAACGCGATTTCACCTCCTTGTGTACTACCTTTCCAGGAAATGGCCAAAGTTGCTTGAGTATGATATTGATGCGGTAGAACTTGTGCTTCAGAAATCACTAGATAATCTATACCGCTCCCATCTCGCTCATCTTCCTGGGCAGGAACAACCGGACTTGGTGGTTTCTCCCATCCGTCGCCAAAAGTGGTCAACTGCCACAGGAACAGCATTCCAAGAGGAGGAGGATGCATGGCAAGCGGACGTCAGCGGTCTCCTCTTGAAAGGAATAGAAGTGGCAAAACAGATCATCTCGCTAAAGATTGAGGCCGGAGAGGGTGCGTTCCTCCAAAGATTGACTCATCGTGTCAGGACGCTGTTTCAAGGTTGCGACTATCGGCGACTGGCAGCGCGGTCAACAGAACTCATTGGCGATGCCAAAGAATATCAACGCACTGTCAACATGTTCTGCGCTAGAGTGAGAAATGGTTGGTCAGATCGGACAAAGAAGCAAGCTGCCTATTTCCGTGGCCTCTGTCAACGTCTCGAGGAACTGGCGACACGTACGAAAGCCATTATAGAACACAAGGCCGGAATCAGACGCCTGATAGGCATGGATTTCAAACGATTGCGCCAGGAATTTGCGCAAATTTACAGGACGTTCGTTGATCTTTCGCTAGTTGTCTCGGCTCCGAGACGCATTAATCCAGATGGGACATGCAGTCGAGGCTAGGAAGCCCGGGTGGCCCACCCTCCGGGTGGGTTGCTTGATTTAATTGATCCGAACAACTCGATTGACCATTGGCCAAGTAAAAATGGATCCCGGATCACGTCCGGGATGACGGCCGTTGACGGCCGATTTCTTTCGCAAAGACGCTAATTCTGCGAATTCGGATCGGACGGGCAGGTTAAAGACCTGCCGCGCACAATCCAATCAAGTCCGGGATGACAAAGTAGTGGTCAATGACGCACAGATCAAACAACGGGTGGCAACCCCAAACTCGGTCCGCCGCAGGCGGGCTATATTTGGGGTTGTAGAAGTTTACGCACGACACGAATGCCGACCACAATTGAATTTCAACCCCAAACCGAGTCGCCGCTGACGCGGCGAAAGTTTGGGGTTGCCACCCATTACTCGCGAAGCACAGGCAGACAAGGATGTCTGCCGCGCACATAATTGTGCCAAATCCTGTTGCTCCTTGAAACCCTGATCTCCGGGTTCGCAGTTCGCTCACCCTCAGATCAGGGCCACGCACTCATCGTACTGGCCTCGAACAGTGTAGGGGCAGGTTTACAACCTGCCCAATGGGCGGGTCTGAGACCCGCCCCTACAAATGGCCACCCCGCCACGCCCCGCGCAAGTGGTGCCATGTGTATCCTGCTTTGGAGAAAAGGTGGCATGGGCATCTTGCCCATGATCACGGGCGGGACGCCCGTGCCACCAACAAATACCGTGGCCCTGGGCTTTGCCCAGGGTAAATGGATCCCGGCTCACGTCCGGGATGACGGCCATTTGCGGCCGATTTCTTTTGCAAAGACGCCAATTCTGCAAATTCGGATCGGACGGGCAGGTTAAAGACCTGCCGCGCACAAATGGATCCCGGCTCACGTCCGGGATGACGGCCATTTGCGGCCGATTTCTTTTGCAAAGACGCCAATTCTGCAAATTCGGATCGGACGGGCAGGTTAAAGACCTGCCGCGCACAATCCAGCGGACGGGCAGACGGGACGTCTGCAGCGCACATGGGAATTACTCATCCCCCAAGTGCGATAACCCCCGCAGGATTACCGACTCGCCGTATTTGTCGCGCAGGGTGTCGACAGTCTGGTCCGTGGGTTTGTGGGTGCGCCCGGCGGATAAATCGAATAATCCTAATTGCGTCTGCTTCGCTTTGCGGCGCAGATGCGAAACCGCAACTCCCAGCAGACGAACTTTCTTTTGCTCTTCCTTGATCGCCGATTCCCAAATCCCCTTAATCACTTTGAAAATAAACAGGGTGTCATCGGTATAATGCGACACGGTGAGCGCGCGCGTGACCGTGCTGAAATCCGCCCAGCGCAACTTGAGCGTAATCGTGCGTCCCTCGTAGTTGTGACGACGCATCCTGCGCGCGACCTTATCTGATAAATAATGCAAGGTCGCCAGTTGGATACTGCGATCGGTGACATCCCGGGAAAGCGTTCGCTCGTGGCTCATCGATTTATCGATTGGGGTCTCATGGACGCCGAGGACCGTTGAATCTTCTTTTCCCTGAGCAATCAACCCGAGCATTTCACCGCATTTCCCGAATTTCTGCCTGAGTTTGAACAGAGGGCAGGTGGCCAGATCTTCGATGGTTTTGATTCCCATCTCCTCCAGCAGCGCCAGCGTAGCCGGGCCGACGCCCCAAAGTTTGCCGACCGGGAGGGGATAGGCCACCCGACGGATCCCATCATCATCGAGCACGGTTAACCCGTCCGGTTTGAACACCGACGAGGACAGCTTGGCCATGACCTTGGTGCCGGCGATGCCAATCGAGCAGGTAAGATCCAACTTTTCGCGGATTGCATTTTTCAACGCCCGTCCCAGCGCCTCCTCAGAGCCGTACAGATGACCGCAGCCGGTGATATCGAGAAACGCCTCGTCCACCGAGGTTGCCTCAACTTTGGGAGAAAACTTGTGATAGATATTAATCAACTCTGCTGAGATATAGGTGTACTGTTGTAGCTCCGACCCGATAAACACCGCGTGTGGGCAGAGACGCAACGCCTCGCGCGCGGACATACCCGAATGAATACCATATTCCCGGGTGGCATACGATGCAGTGGAAACCACCCCGCGTCCGTCGGGGGAGCCACCGACCACCAGCGGTTTGCCCTCCAGGTGCGGGTTTTTGTTTTCCTCGATCGCGGCGAAAAATGCATCCATATCAATATGCAAAATTCGTTTGGGGCATTTTTTGCTGACCGGTGATGAACGTGATTTATTAGCGGAGTCTGGTTGTCCCTTCAGGAATCCGTCGATCCGGTCTTTCCAGCTATTGCCGAATACCATTACTCAACCCAGATTTTGCAGATTTTCCAGTCGGTCAACCGTTCGTTGTACAGCAATTGGAACACGTTGTCGGATGTGTCGACCACGGCGAAGTAGCGAATAATATGTTGCCCCTCGAGTTTTTTCCAACTGCCGGTGACCTTGGCAATTTTATGGACCCGGTCACGCCATTTAAAACGCACCGGTTTGAGTTGATGGTCGTTGAAAACCGCGATGACCTCGATGGGGTCATCCAAATCCTGGTACATATTTGATCACCCCCGACCGTCGTATGCGAATGTCACCCCGGCACAGGCCGGGGTCCATGGTACGTGGGGACCACGTACCCTACAAACCCGCCTTCCTCAACCCCGCACTGGATTCCCGCCTGCGCGGGAATGACAGGGTCGAATTACCGACCCACCTGACGCGTCGAATCCGCAAACGGATTCT
>CAYWVO010000020.1:34502-62154 GCA_964461835.1 uncultured Ignavibacteria bacterium
CGTTCGCCTGCGGCGAACTCAGGGGTTTCGACCTACGCTCAATTTCATCCTTTACTGACCCACCTGACGCGTCGAATCCGCAAACGGATTCTCCGCTCTGGGTGGGGTACCTGATTCCCGTGGTTTTTGGCCACCGGGTAGTGATGTCGAAACCACGTTCGCCTGCGGCGAACTCAGGGGTTTCGACCTACGCTTACTACCAACGTCTTCTACATCCGGCGCATGAGGCCGACCACTTTGCCGGCGATGAAAAATCCCGGGGTGTTTTTCTCGACAATGATTGGGCCGAAGGCCTCGTTGGCCGGTTGCAGCCGAACTTTATTGCGCTCGGGGTAAAATTTCTTGACCGTGGCCTCGTCCCCAATGACCGCGACTACGATTTCCCCTTTTCGTGCCCAGTCCTGTTTGCGCACCAGCACATAGTCCCCGTCGTGAATTCCCTCGTCTTTCATCGATTCGCCGGTAATCTGCAGGGAGAAAACCTCCCCGGACGGGAGAAATGATTGATCAACCGCTATGTGCCCGTCAATATTCTCCACTGCAAGAATCGGCATCCCGGCGGCGACCCGGCCAACAACCGGCACCGGCGTCATAGGGACAGAAATTTCCTCGGCAAGCTCGATCCCCCGGGAAAGATAGGGTTTGCGATGGATATATCCTTTCTTTTCCAGCACGCCAAGAACCTCCCGTACCCCGTTGGTCGAGCGAATGTTGAAGGCCTGACCAATTTCCCGCATGGTCGGTGGCATCCCGGTCGCCTGGATCTCATCCCGGATGAAATCGAAAATTTCCTGTTGCCGGGGAGTGAGTTGCTCCCTCATTGCTCCTCCTGCGTCCCGATATCGTTCCAGTGTCTTACCATGACTCCTGCCATCCCCTCCTGTACATTTGTATCGTACTCTATCATGATATACTGAACAAATGTTTCAAACAGCAATCATTTTTTCAAGAAAATTCCATCAACCGAACCCAATTTTCGGGGTAGAAAAGAGATAAGCCAAGTGGCTGATATACGACCGGGTGGCGAGTGTGTAGTGGCTTGTAAGATGTTTAAAGGTAATGAGTAAGGGATGATTGCCGATAAAATCACTTTTTTATCAACGAAATGCCGATTATATATGTATTGAGAGGTAGTTAGTTCTCTGAGACGGTAACATAAAGAGAGGATACACCGATGCGCGCCACAATACCTCGCTTTCTCACGTCTGTTTTGATGATTTCCGCGTTGGTCGTAGTCTCGCTTTCCGTGGCTGTCGGTGATGCGAGTGATCCGCTATTGGTCCTGCCCGAAAAATCATTCGATTTTGGGTATGTGGTTCAGGGGGTCAGTGTCTCCCACCCGTTCGTGCTGAGAAATGGCGGGGGCGATTCGCTCTTTATTCTCCGCGTGAAGCCCGGGTGAGGCTGCACCAAAGCTCCACTGCAAAAAAAGGAGCTTGCTGTCGGTGACAGCACAATTGCCAAAATCATTTTTAAAACGGGACGTTACAGCAGCAAAATCAGAAAATCTACGGCGATCCGCACGAATGCTCAGAAAAACGCTCGCATTCAGATTCAGGCGCACGTGATCAAACCTGACGAGAACCCGCCGCCGTTGACGATCGAGCCGAAGGCGGTCCTGTTAGACAGCGTTCGGCCGGACGACCCGGAAGACGATTGGGAGTTTAAGCTGATTTTCACCAATACCGGCGAGGAAACGGTCAAACCTACCATGGTCTATAAACCGCATGAGTTATTTGAAATCGATTTGCCGGATAAGGTAGAACCGGGCGAGGAGGAGTTCGTCGAAATGAAATTCGACGAGCGGATCCTCGATGAACTATTCACCAAGTCCTTTACGATTGAGTTGGATGATTCAGCGCATACCCGGTATACCATTCCAGTGACGAAAGCGAAACGGTGGGGTCCGACCCGGCACGCCGAGCGATAAAGAAATCACTATAGAAATGAAAAGCCCCCGAGAGCGGGGGCTTTTTTATTGGTTGACGGGAGGACCGCAACTCAGGTCTTGAATACAACCGATTCCCGTTCGAAGATCTTTTGCGCCAGATACAGTGCAATCAGCGCATACAACGACGTCACTCCGAAAACTGTCAGGATTTTCCAGACTTTGAAGGTGCCCATGAGGACTTCTTTGAGTCCCAGGCAAATATTTACCACGGGGACAAACAATAATCCCGTGGAGAGTTCAATCCCCGGAATGAAGGTGACCATCGCCGGCAGGATCGTCAGCATGAGGATTGGTGTCAGGTAGCTCTGTCCTTCCTTGTACGATTTGGCGCCGATTGCCACCGTAATCATCAGAGCCGAAAAGAGCGTGGCCGCCGGCACCATCATGACCAGTAACCAGAACAACGACGTCAAAGACAGCCCGATTTCAATTTCCCCATCGGTCATGGAGCCAAATCCATATCTAGCAGTGAGCGTCATACTGGTCAATGCCAGCAGCATCGAGACCATGGCGGCGGTGAACGTGGTTAAGAATTTCCCCGCCGCGATATCAAACCGAGAGACTGGCGAGGCCAACAATGTCTCGAGGGTGTTGCGCTCTTTCTCACCGGCGGTGAGGTCCAGCGCCGGGTACATTCCGCCCACGACGACGAGGATAATCAGCATATAGGGCAGCATCATGCCCAGGATCATCCCGCCGATCCGGGCCTTTGGGGCGACATTATCTTCGAGGATCCAGAACGGTTTGGCGAAGTGCCGCTCCATCCCCAGATCCACCAACGTTGATTCGACCAGACTTTGCCGATAATCTTTGGCCCAATCGCTTAATTTGTCGGCGGCGGTTTCTGACTGCGTGCTGGAAGCGTCATGAATGATTTGGATCACCACCGAATCCGCTTCGGCCATTCGCTGGTCGAATCGCTCGGGCAAGTGGATAAATGCCCGAACGATTTTCTCGTCAATTGCTCTCGTAAGTACCGGATTAGTCGCTGAATCGGTGATATCGTCGTAGTCGCGGGAAAAGATTTCTTCAATCGTGGCCTCGGTAATCGTGGTATCAACTGCCGCCAGCTTAAGCAACATATCTTTGACATCGGTGGTTGGGACAACTTCGAATTTGCCCGATTTCCGGATGGCCTCGGCGGCTGCAGGACTGTGCGCCTCCCCAATAATTGTGATGTGTTGCTTGGTCACTTGCGCTTTTTTGATCTGCGACCCAACTAACGCGCCCATCCCGACTGACAGCATTGGATAGAGCAGAATTGGTACCAGGATCATCGAATACAGCGTGCGCCGGTCGCGGGTGACATCCCGGAGTTCCTTGAAAAACACCGTCTTCATATTGGTAAGCGAACTCATTGGCCACCTCCGTTCTCGAGGATATCGACGAAGATGTCATCGAGATTTTTCCCCCCGTACTGTTGCTCGAACTGGCCGAGGGTGCCGGTAATTTGCAGTTGGCCTTGGTGGATTACCACAATTGTATCGCAGAGCTTGGCGGCTTCGTGCATGATGTGGGTGGAAAATATCACGCACTTACCCTCGCTGCGGGCGTCTCTCACCAGCTGGATTATCGAGCGCGACGTCAGCACATCTAACCCGGCGGTCGGTTCGTCCAGAATCAACACCGGTGGATCGTGGATTAGCGTTCGGGCGATCGAGGTTTTCTGTCTTTGGCCGGTGGAGAGCTTATCGATGCGGCTATCGGCAAATTCCCCCATCCCCAGCATCTCGAGTAACATCTCGGAACGGGACTTGATGGCGGCGTTTTTCATGCCGTTGAGTTGGCCGAAGTAGCGAATGATCTCTCGGGGCGTCAAACGCAAATAGAGTCCGGTGCTGCCGGTAAGAAATCCGATTTTCGCCTTTACCTTTTCCGGTTCTTTGGTGATATCATGCCCGGCGACGCGGGCGGTACCGGAAGTCGGCTGCAACATGGTTGCCAGCAAGCGCAACGTAGTTGTTTTGCCGGCGCCGTTGAGTCCCAATAGCCCGCAGATGGTGCCCGGTTTGCAGTCAAAAGAGACTTGATCAACCGCTTTGACCAGCCCGCGCTTTTTGTCGTGAAAGTGCTTGGAAAGTGATTGCAGCGTGATTCCGTTATCCATAGGGCTGTTCCCGATTCACTGTTGGCGGTGTCTTTGTTTCCTGCGCCACGGAGCCAGTATATGCACTACTGAGTTTCTGTGCCACAGGATAACCTTTCCCGACGTACGAATCCGGCACTGCGGATGTTCCCCAAGCCGGATCATCTGTTGTACCCATAAGACAGATTTTTATTCACCGTTGTGGAGAAACGGCAGCCTCATCTTCAGCAAACGCGGGAATGTTGTGTTGTTTTATAAAGTCAGTATGCAACATCAACGCGTACCCATAGAATTTTCGCCCACTACAGACCCGCCAGAGTTCGTAGTTTTCCTGAAAATAGGGATTGGCCGACATCATTTTGTCCCCACCCAACCGGGGCAACAGATCAAATCCTCTCGCATAGATGGTCAAAATATAGACATCCGGGATACCGAGATCGGTCTCAAAGACCAAGCGTGGGTGATATTCCTGACGGGCGATAGTCGCATCACAGAGGCCCCAGGCATCGATTGCCGGCAAACCGGACCAGTAGGGCATTCGTCCGGCATCGAGCATCGCAATCGTCGGTTTCCCCGGCAGTTGTTGCAAATAGTCGACCACCAGTTTATGCTGGTGCCGATAGTGACTCTCGGCTTCATAGCGGTACGTGACATTCGGCCACTGTTGCGCAGCCCAGAGGCATAGACCAACGATGATTGCTGCACCGAACCAGCGCCGTTTGTGGGACAACGAAGCAATTACCGGCGGAATTGCCAGCACCAGCACCGGTAACATGAAGATTTGATACCGGTGCAAAAAGTACATGACCGGCACCACCGGCAAGACAATGATCATTTGCGTGATGACCAGGACAAAGCCTACCAGGAGGATAGTGCGAACGCTGGTTGCCATCTGTCGTCGGAAGGCAATAATATACGCGATGAAAAAGGGCAGGCCAAACCAGATCCAGTCTGCAACTTGGCTGACAGAAGGTAGCTCAGCAGAGAATTTTGAATAGACGGTGTTCGCAAAGGGGTAGCCGTAATAACTTAAGCGGAAGGTCATCAATCCAGCGACAGTCATCAGCGACGCTGCGATTGGGATGAGGGTCTGTTTCAGCCGCGCAGTGAATGGACCCGCTGAAGCGAAGAAGAATACTGTCAATAAGAACGCCCCGGCGAGGATCAAACCCTCCGGCCGGCTCACAATGAGCAGGCTGAGGGCGAGGGAGGATAACATCGTCCGCTGTGGCGGATTGAAGGTCAGACTCATTACTAACACCATCAAGAGAAACGCGTGGGCGGCTAATTCCAGGCCGCTCACTGCCCACATCGTCCAGACCGGACAGAAGGCCACCAGCAGGGACGGCACCCAGGTGAATTTGTTTTCCGGCCACAAGCGTTTGGCGGTAATCCACAACAGGATCAGTGTCACGCCGCCAAAGACCGCACCGGTGACCTTGGCGGTCAGCTCGATCGGCAGACTCAACGCCTTCGCACCGGCCAGGTAGAGGACCCAGAGAAAATTGGAGTAGCCCTCGACCGGAGGGTAGCCCGGATTCCAGGTCAGGCCCAATCCCTCGGCGAGATGTTTCGCGAACCGGAACGAGATGTAGGCATCATCAATGCTGAAGAAGCGCAGGATGATGACATATATAAAATAAACGGTCAGTGAGGCAACTAATCCCCAAACAGTGACATGCTGCGACCGGTTCTGCACCCCGCTCGGAGAATTCAATCGTGCTTTAGGTTCTAATGTCACTTTGGCTGCTCCAGAATCTCACATCGCGGTCCAACCCCGGGAGATCACAAATATGAACCAACTGATACGTGAATTGGACCTGGTCTGACATTTTGGCTTTTCGGAACGGTTTATCTTTGAAACAGTTGGATGGCTTTTGCATCGTTATCGAGTGATCCATCGGATCGGTCCCGACCGTCTGTGGGCGGTGCATGTTTCCGGCGCTACCAGTTGATTATAAAAGCTGTAGGCGTTTTGTGCCACAGGATATTCCCTTCCTGAATTCATGACTCCGGTCAAGCGGAAATTTCCTGCTTCACCCTGTCCTTTTACCCGAACTTGGGATGATTGTTCAATGCGAGAGCAAGAAGACGCCGCTTCGTCAAGGTTCAGCGAGAAGACCATGTTGCTCTGCATAGTCAGCGTGCAAAAAGAGCGCGTATCCATAAAAGAAATCCGACTTGCGTGTCTTCCACAGCCGGTAGTTGTCGCTGAAAAATGGATACTCAGCCATCATTTTATCCCGACCCAGCCGGGGAGACACGATAATTCCTTTTTTGTCTATGGTCATGATGTACACATCGGGAACACCCAGTTCACTCCGGAATACCAGCAGCGGGTGATACGGCAGGCGCGCGATACGCGTATCGCAAAGCCCCCAGGCGTCAATGGTGGGGAGATCGGACCAGTACGGTATTCGTCCGGCATCTAACAGGGCGATTGTCGGCCGTTCCGGTAATTTCCGGAGGAGTCTCACGACCGATTGGTGTTTCTGGTAGTAATGCCGCTCGGCCTTGTATTTGAAACGAACAGTTGGCCATTGCTGCGCCGCCCAAAGGCATAATCCAATGATGATTGCTGCACCGAACCAGCGCCGTTTTTGGGATAACGAGCCAATCACCGGTGGAATCGCCAGGACCAGCAGCGGCAGCATGAAAATTTGATACCGGTGCAAAAAGTACATGACCGGTACAACCGGCAGGACAATAATCATCTGGGTGATAATCAGAACAAAGCTTATCAGCAAGGTAGTTCGAACGTCGGCTGCCGTCTCCCGTCGGGAGGCAATAACATACGCGATGAAGAAGGGCAGGCCAAACCAGATCCAGCCCGCTACCTGCCCGGCAGAAAGGAACTTGAAGGTGAATTTGGAATAGACGGTGTTCGCAAAGGGATAACCAAAATAACTCAGGCGGAAGATCATCAGCCCGCCGACGGTCACCAATACAGTGAGCAGCGGGATAAGATTTTGCCTCACTCGTGCGATAAACGAGCCTTCTGAGGCGAAAATAAATGTGGTCAGCCAAAATACCCCGGCGAGGATCAATCCCTCCGGCCGGCTCACAATGAGCAGGCTGAGGGCGATGGACGACAATACGGTGCGTTGTGGGGGCTTGAGGGTCATACTCATCACCAACAGCAGCACCAGGAACGCATGGGCGGCCAATTCCAATCCGCTCACCGCCCACATCGTCCACACCGGACAGAAGGCCACGAGCAGGGGAGGCACCCAGGTGAATGTATTCTCCGGCCACAAGCGTTTGGCGGTAACCCACAGCAGGATCAGTGTCACGCCGCCAAAGACCGCACCGGTGACCTTGGCGGTCAGCGCAATCGGCAGATTCAACGCCTTGGCGCCGGCCAGGTAGAGGACCCAGAGAAAATTGGAATAGCCCTCGACCGGCGGGTAGCCCGGATTCCAGGTCAGGCCCAATCCCTCGGCAAGATGTTTGGCGTACCGGAATGAGATGTAGGCATCATCAATGCTGAACAATCTCAGGATGATCGTGTGAATGACATACACTGCCAGCGCTGCGATCAATCCCCATATGCTCTTGCGAAAAGGGGAATTGGGAATCTGGTTCAGGGAATTTGGCTGGGTGTTGTCTGTCAATGCCACCGTTCATACCCGCTTTTCGGTTCCGTCCAGGACCGCGGTATGATAATCGATTGAGTACCGCTTTTGAAGGGTGATTATGTGTCGGTATTTACACTGAAGGCCGGCGTTGCTCCGGCCTTCAGTGCTGCGGAATTTATTTCGCGGGTTGGCTGACGGTTTCCGCGGGTTTCGCTTTACGGAATACGAGTCCGTCTGGTGTCACGTCAATAACCACCTCATCTCCGCGGACAAAGCTCCCTTTCAGGATCTCCTTGGCCAGCGGATGGATGACATTTTTTTGGATCACACGACGCAATGGTCTGGCGCCGTAGGTCGGATCGAAACCCGCCTCAGCCAGGTAATCTTTGGCGGCGTCCGTGAGTGTCATGGTGATTTCCTGTTCATCCAGACGTGGCTGCAATTGCGACAGCTGGAGATCGACAATGGCCCGGATATGTTCGCGTTGCAGTGCCCGGAAGACGATGATCTCATCCACCCGGTTTAAGAATTCTGGCCGGAACTCCCGGTGCAATACCTCCATCACCGCGGAGCGCATCTCGTCATATTGGAAGTCAGCATCCTGGTCGCTAAGATGGCGCGACCGCTCGGCGATGATCTCCGCTCCCAAATTGGAAGTCATAATCAGGATGACATTTTCAAACGACACCGTGCGACCCTGGTTATCGGTCAAGCGACCGTCATCCATGACCTGCAACAGGACGTTAAACACTTCCGGATGGGCTTTCTCGATTTCATCCAGCAACACGACTGAGTACGGGCGACGGCGCACGGCTTCGGTTAACTGGCCACCCTCGTCATAGCCGACATAGCCGGGAGGTGCGCCAATCAGCCGGGATACCGAGAATTTCTCCATATACTCGGACATATCGATGCGGACCAGCGCTTCCTCGGAACCGTACAGCGTCGCTGCTAAGGTCTTGGCCATCTCGGTTTTCCCTACCCCGGTAGGACCAAGAAAGATGAACGATCCGCGCGGGCGATGGGGATCGGCCAGTCCGGCTCGACCGGATCGCACCACATCGGAAACCGCTTCCACCGCTTCTGACTGCCCGACCACACGCTGCGTCAATTCCTCTTCCAGATGCACCAGCTTGGCGGTTTCGCTCTGGGAAAGCCGCGAGACCGGAATCCCAGTCCACCGGGCAACAATGCCGGCGATATCTTCCGCCTCGACTTCCTCGCGCAGCATTTTTCGTTCTTTCTGAATTTCAGTGAGCAAGGCGTTTTCCACGGCGATTGCCCTTTCCGCGTCGGCAATATCCTGGTAGCGAATGCGTGCCGCCTCCTCATAGTTGGCGTTGCGCTCAGCCCGTTCGGCGGCGATTTTTAAGTTCTCCAACCGTTTTTTAGCGGAGCGGATTTTTTGCACCGCGCTTTTTTCTTTTTCCCAATGTTGGCGTAGTCGTTCGCGCTCCGCATACAATTCGGACAAGCGTTCCTCAATCGGCTTTAACCGCGTGGGTGCGTCTTCTTCAGCGCGGACACCCTCCCGTTCAACTTCCAGACGGCTGATTTCCTTTTCGACATCGTCCAACTCGGTGGGGAGTGAGTCGATCTGTATACGCAAATCAGCAGCCGCCTCGTCGATTAAGTCGATTGCCTTATCCGGCAGGAAACGGTCGGCGATGTATCGTTCGGAGAGCCGTGCTGCCGCGACCAGGGCCGAATCGTGAATTCGGACGCCGTGGTGCACTTCGTAGCGCTCTTTTAATCCACGCAAAATGGAGACAGTCTCTTCAATTGTTGGCTCCACGACCACAATCGGCGCAAAGCGGCGTTCCAAGGCTGCATCCTTTTCAATGTGTTTGCGATATTCGTCTATTGTCGTGGCGCCGATGCAGCGCAAATCACCACGAGCCAGTGCGGGCTTGAGCATGTTGGAGGCGTCCATCGCGCCGCCGACCGCTCCCGCGCCGACGATGGTGTGGAGCTCATCGATAAAGAGCACAATGGTTCCGGCGGCTTTCTCGACCTCTTTGAGTATCGCTTTGACGCGTTCTTCAAATTCACCCCGGAACTTGGAGCCGGCAATCAATGACCCCAGGTCCAATGCCACCACTTTCCGGTCTTTCAATGACTCCGGAACATCCCTCTGGGCGATTTTCAAGGCCAGGCCTTCGGCAATGGCGGTTTTACCGACGCCCGGTTCACCGATCAACACGGGGTTGTTTTTGGTGCGTCGGGAGAGCACCTTGATGACGCGGCGGATTTCCTCTTCGCGGCCGACGACCGGATCGAGTTTTCCTTTGCGGGCCAGCTCGGTCAAATCGCGCGAGTATTTTTCCAGGACCTGGTATTTCGATTCCGGGTCTGGATCGGTCACCCGCTGGTTACCGCGGATTCCCTGCAAGGCTTTGAGAATCTGGTCCTTTTTGAGACCACTGACGGAGAACACCTGCTGCATCATGCGGTCATTTGACTCCGCTAACGCCAGCAGCAGATGCTCGACAGACAGGTATTCGTCCTTGAATTCACCGGCGATTTTTTCTGCACGGCTCAACACCGCGTGCAGCGCCGGTGAGACCATCCGTTGTTCCTGCCCTGAGACCGCCGGCAGTGTCGTCAGCTCGTTGTTGATAATTTCCCGGATGGTTTGTACATTGGCATCTGCTTTTTCCAGCACTGTTCGGGCCAGGCTTTCTTCCTGGTCCAATAATGCCAGCAGCACGTGCGCGCATTCCACCTGTGCGTGGCCTTTCGACTCAGCCAGTTCAAACGCGTATTGCAGGGCGTCCTGCGTGCGTTGGGTTAATTTATCCGTTCTCATATTGTTTGGGCGTTACCGCCCCTCACCTCCGATATCCCAGCCACGGGACTGGGCGAATTTTTTAACCAGCTCTTTTTCTTCGGCGGTCAAATTACGCGGCATCTCAACGTCTATGGTCACCAGATGGTCGCCGCGGGTGGCGTTTTGTTGAGCGCCAAGTTTTTTCATGCGTAGCACCGTCCCGCTCTTGGTACCGGCCGGGACTTTCAGCGATGCCCGACCATTCAGCGTGCGGACTTTAATTGAGGTCCCCAGCAACGCCTCGGCCAGGTTGATTCGCTCGGTACTGTGAATGTTTTTCCCGCGTCGTTTGAAATGTGGGTCAGCACCGACGTGCACGGTCACGATCAAATCACCCGCCGGTGCACCGCCCGAACCGGGCGATCCCTGCCCCGCAAGACGCAATTGCTGATTGTGTTCAACCCCGGCCGGAATTGTCACCGAAATCTTTCGTGTGCCTTTGGTGGTACCGCTGCCGCCGCATGTCCGGCAGGGTGCCCCGATGATTGTTCCGCGTCCGATGCAGCGTGGACAAGTGCGGTTGATCGCAAATCCACCCATCGAGGTGCTGATTTGTCCGGTGCCCCCACATTCGGGACAGGTGGTTGTTTTCGACGATGGTTCGGCGCCGGTGCCGCCGCACGTGGCACACGGTTGTGTACCGGTAATCGAGATGGTCTTTTTGGTGCCCTTAATGGCTTCGTCAAAGGTAATATTTATCGATCCGTGAATATCCTGTCCCTTGCGGGGAATATTACTGCTCTGCTGCGCCCCGCCCATACCCTGGCCGAAAATCTGGGAGAAAATATCGCCAAATCCGCCGAAGCCACCCAACGGATCACCGCCACCGAAACCACCAGCGCCGCGCGTACGGCGACCAGTGAAGCCACCACGGAAATCACGGGGATCAAATCCACCGGCGCCAAATCCCGCCCCGGCATATTTGCGCATCTGGTCGTATTGCTTACGCTTTTCCGGATCGGTCAGGATATCCGCAGCTTCCGAGACTTCCTTAAATTTCGCCTCGGCGGCCTGGTCTCCCTTATTCTTATCGGGGTGATACTTCTTGGCCAGCTCGCGGTAGCGCTTTTTAATTTCAGCGGTGTCCGCGTTTTCCGACACACCGAGGATTTTATATAAATCTTTTTCCGGCATTGTATCACCTCACGGTGGCCGACTTAATTAGACAAAAACAGCGGGCGCATGACCGCCCGCCTCACAGATTTCTTTCGCCCGCAAATCTCAGCCGGTTAATCGGAACTTTTGCTCGATGAGGCTGCGGTCTTGCTTTCTTTTTTTGTTTTTTCTGTCTTTGTCGGCTCTGCCGATTCCTTCTTTGCTGCTTGTTTGTACGACTCCGATCGATAGTCGGTGATATAGAATCCCGATCCTTTGAACAGCAGACCGGCGCCGGCGGAAATCAGCCGCTGGACTTCGGGCCTGCCGCAGGCCGGGCAAATCTTCACCGGATCTTCGGTGATCGATTGAAACGCCTCGAATCGATGATCACAAGCGCGGCACTTATATTCGTAGGTTGGCATCCGGGACTCCTTCACACGATCTTCGTCATCGTCGGCAAATCCCTTATAATACGCCCGGTTTCACCAATTCGAAGCGAATTCAACCGAGAGGGTGGCAAATTTCCACCCTCTCAGCTGTCCACTATCGATCTGTTTTAGTCGTTGACGACTTCAAATTCCGCGTCGACCGGCTTGTCCTTGCCGTTATCGCCGCTTTGGCCACCCTGGCCAGCCTGGCCGGGTTGCTGCTGTTGTTGCTGCCCTTGTGGTCCGGCCTGCTGATAGAGCTTTTGCGACGCTTCATACCAGCGCTGGGTCAACTCGTCGGTCGCGGACTTGATTTCGTCGTCGTTATCCGCTTTCAGGGCTTCCTTCACTCGTCCGATCGCGGCGTTGATCTTCACCTTGTCGTCACGGTCGAGCTTCTCGTCGTTTTCTTTGAGGTTCTTTTCCGCCTCAAAGACCAGCTGATCGGCCCGGTTCTTCAGGTCGACTTTTTCACGACGGCGTTTGTCTTCCGCCTCGTTCGCCTTGGCGTCGTTGACCATTTTCTCAATTTCCTGCTCAGTCAAGCCGCCGGAGGCTTCGATACGGATCTTCTGCTCACGGCCCGTCGCTTTATCCTGGGCCGAGACGTTCAGGATGCCGTTGGCGTCCAGATCAAAGGTCACCTCGATCTGCGGTACACCACGCGGTGCGGGTGGGATACCGTCAAGATGGAACCGCCCGATTGTCTTGTTATCGATTGCCATCTCACGTTCACCCTGCAGCACGTGCACCTCGACTGAGGTCTGGCTGTCAGACGCGGTCGAGAAGATTTCGGACTTTTTGGTCGGGATCGTGGTGTTGCGCTCGATCAGCTTGGTCATCACGCCACCCAGCGTTTCGATGCCCAGCGACAGCGGGGTAACATCCAGCAGGAGCACGTCCTTGACATCTCCGGCCAGCACGCCACCCTGGATTGCCGCGCCGATCGCGACCACTTCATCCGGGTTCACGCCTTTGTGCGGCTTCTTGCCGAAGATCTGTTCGACAGTTTCCTGCACCTTGGGCATACGGGTCATGCCGCCGACCAGGATGACTTCATCCACGTCACCGGCGGACAACTGTGCATCGGCCAATGCTTTCTTGCACGGCTCGATGGTGCGTTCTACCAGGTCGTCGACCAGTTGCTCAAATTTGGCCCGCGACAGCGACACATTCAGATGCTTGGGGCCGGACTGATCGGCCGTGATAAACGGCAAATTAATCTGGGTGTCGACCGTACTCGACAGTTCGACTTTGGCTTTCTCCGCCGCTTCTTTCAGCCGCTGGAGCGCCATCGGGTCTTTCGACAGGTCGATGCCGTCCGACTTCCTGAACTCGTCGATCAGCCAGTCGATGATGCGCTTGTCGAAATCGTCACCACCGAGGTGGGTGTCACCGTTGGTAGAGCGCACTTCAAAGACACCATCGCCCAATTCGAGAATCGAGATATCGAACGTGCCACCACCAAGGTCATAGACCGCGATCTTCTCGTCTTTTTTCTTGTCCAGTCCGTAGGCCAGCGAGGCGGCAGTCGGCTCGTTGATAATGCGCAGAACTTCCAGTCCGGCGATCTTACCGGCGTCCTTGGTTGCCTGCCGCTGACTGTCGTTAAAGTAGGCCGGGACCGTAATGACCGCCTTGGTGACTTTCGCGCCGAGATATTCCTCCGCAGTCTGTTTCATCTTGCTCAAAATCTGCGCGGAGATTTCCGGCGGGGCAAATTCCTTATCACCCATTTTGATCCGCACATCGCCGTTCGGTCCTTTGATCACTTCGTACGGGAAGTTTTTAATTTCCTGCGTTACTTCGTCGTAGTTCCGTCCCATGAAGCGTTTGACCGAGAACACGGTGTCTTTCGGATTGGTGACCGATTGACGTTTGGCCACCTGGCCCACCAGTCGTTCGCCGGCTTTGTTGACCGCCACGACCGATGGCGTGGTTCGTCCGCCTTCCGCGTTGGGGATAACCACCGGGTCGCCGCCTTCCATTACGGCCACGCAGCTATTGGTGGTCCCCAGGTCGATACCAATGACTTTACTCATATCATCACTCTCCTTTTTTCGTTTGGATTTTCTTTCATGCTCTTTTCAACGATCAAATGCATTATCAAAATTCGCGATTGTACCTGGTGGCATGGGCATCTTGCCCATGATCACGGGCGAGACGCCCGTGCTACCCATTTTGTATCTCACCAGCGTCTTTTTCGTCGGTCGAAAGTCTTGCACTTTCGACATTGCGCAAAGAAAAACCGTCGAAACCACGTCCCTCGCTTTGCTCCGGACTCAAGGGTTTCGACCTACAGAACATTTCACCATTCCTTCTCATGAGTACCTATAGGGCGGATTCCGCAGGCCGCCTTTGGCGGTCAAGAAACCCGACAGTTAATCAATCACCCTCAGGTGTCGGGTTTCTCGCCACGCTTCGCGTTTCTCGGAACCCGACCTACATTGTTTTTCGTTTCCAACATCAGGATGGTGTCGAAACCACGTCGCCAAGGCGACTCAGGGGTTTCGACCTACTATACAATCCAACAAACCGCTCATGAGTGGCCCCTCCGACCTTTGCGGATCGAAGGGGCCGGCTGTCAGTGCGTTAGCTCTGGTGACGTCTGCTGTTATTTGACGTCAATCGAGATTTCCTTCGGCTTCGCTTCCTCGACCTTCGGCAGCGCAATTTCCAAGACGCCGTTGGTGTAGTTCGCTTTGATCTTGCTGGCTTCCACCATGGACGGCAACTTAAACGAGCGGTAGAACGATCCGCTGATGCGCTCGGTCCGGTAGTAGTTGACCTTGTCCTCGGTCTGGGTGGACTTGCGCTCACCCTTGAGGGTCAGCGTGTTGTCATGCACGACCACTTTGATGTCTTCCTTGGTCATGCCGGGCAGATCGGCCTTGATCAGGATATTATCCTCGGTTTCGGAAATATCCACCGCCGGCAGCCAGTCACAGTAGTCGTCACCGTTTTCCTCGTCGCGACCGCGGACGAACTGGTCGAACATCCGGTTCATCGAGCGCTGCATGCGCCACAGGTCGTTATCCGGTTTGAAACGTACGAGTGTCATTGTTCATTCCTCCATTTCTGATTTCTTTCTTTTTCCTCATCGTCTTTTTTCATTTCTGCCCGCCTTACCAGCACTGACCGTGCCAAAAATTGCAAGTTGTTGAATATCAGTGGCATAGCATTTCCGTGGTCAAGAAGAGGCAGTGGATGAGGCCGGAAATGGCAGGGATTGCCGCCGAAGTGGCAGGGTAGGTAGGGTCAGAGTGGCAGGGGTGGTGGCAGCTCTCGACAGTCCCTGTCATTCCTGCGGACGCAGGAATCCCGTTGTCCTCGCGAAGCGAGGGAGTGAGTCTCTGGCCAATTGATTTCTCCCGCCGCGAGCGGCGGGCAACTGGATCCCGGATCAAGGCCGGGATGACAAGAGTCTGTCACCCCAGCGCAGGCTGGGGTCCACGGTGGGTGCAAAGCACCCACCCTACAATTGCCACCCCCCTCCCCCAAAATGGATCCCGGATCAAGTCCGGGATGACGGCCGTATACGGCCGATATCTTTCGCAAAGACGCCCAATTCTGCAAACTCGGATTGGACGGGCAGGCTAAAGGCCTGCCGCGCACAAATTGTCGTTCTTTATCCCTTGCTACGCAAGGGCAACTGGATCCCGGCTCAAGGCCGGGGTGACGCAGGGAGAGGGTCTGCCATATCCTGTGCAATGGGCAGGTTGAAGGCCTGCCGCGCACAAATTGTCGTTCTTTATCCCTTGCTACGCAAGGGCAACTGGATCCCGGCTCAAGGCCGGGACGACACAGGGGGAGGGTCTGCCATATCCTGTGCAACGGGCAGGTTGAAGGTCTACAGCGCACAAAAGCGCACGAAACCCGCCCCGCCCCAAAATGGATCCCGGATCAAGTCCGGGATGACGGCCGTATACGGCCGATATCTTTCGCAAAGACGCCCAATTCTGCAAACTCGGATTGGACGGGCAGGCTAAAGGCCTGCCGCGCACACGTGGGATGATTCTGCAGCGTACCCGTTGGGTGCGGCACCGGACAACATTTGAACGCTACGCGTTTCGGAGTCGATGATTTCGGTTACGGCTGGGCTTTAGTCTGAACCGGGCGTTTCCCCAGTAGAGGCGATGCGTTTGGCCAGCAAATCCGCCATGGCCGACTTGTGTACAGTGAATGTTAACATTTTTAGCTTAAGGAAGTCGTCCCGGATGAACATGTACCCTTCATATTCACCGTATCGTGCGCGGCTGGCGGAATCCTTGAGCAAATACCAGTCGTGGTCGTCCAGCCGGGTATAGCCGACAATATGCATGCCGTGGTCATCCCCGGTTGATTCGTTGTAAATGCGGTATTCACGGGAATGCTGGTCGATATACGCCTGCGGAATATCATAGCTGGGGATCACCATGGCGTCATCCCAGCCGCTGCATCCCGGCTCGCTGATGTCGCCGCCGATGCTCAATGAATACCCGTTCTGGATCGCCTTTTTGATCGCCGCATACCATTCGTCCAGCGGCACATTGTAATAGGTACTGTCGTGCCACCAGTTGTCGTGCACTTTGAATTCGGCATTCATATAAAACGGCTCAGAAAGGGTGGACATGACCGAGACATAATCCCCAGGCTTAAACTCCAATACTTCATCCGCAAATTCCCGCGGTGTATAGGTCTGACCGTTATACTCAAAGGTTTCCGGGGGACGTCCGAGATGATGATCCAAAATCTCCCGAATCAGGGAGAGGGCGTAGTCTTCGTCCCAGATTTCACGTTCCTCGCACCATTCCAATATGGTCCTGATATCACGTGAAAGATCACGATGATTGTGGCGTTTATATTCCGGGTTGGGTAAGCCCGGATACGCCTCGGCGGGGACGGCGCCGTGCATTTTGATCATACGAATGACCGCGTTGGTCTCCGAGCCCTGGCCGAGACGGGAATTGCCCCGCTGGGCGATAAACCGCCGCGCCTTCTCATACCATTCCCAGTAGACCGTGTGCATCTCCGATAACTTGGTCTGCTTGCCGGTGAGCCGTTGGACTTCCGATTCGATCAGCGAGGTGCCGGAGAAGCACCAGCAGGTGCCGGTCCAATACTGGGCCACCGGTGGGAAGTAGAAGACCGTATCAAACACCTCCGGTGATTCCGGGATAGGAATATTGGTGAAATCCACCCGCAGGTATTTACGCTCTTCTTTTTCGCGCTCGATGCGTTCCTGGTAGGCCTTTTGGATTTCCCTGGTGATTGAGTCGGCGACGACATCGACACTGTCGGCGTACTCCTCCATTTCGAGGAACACCGGGTATTCGTATTTGGGCACGTACTTGATCGTATCCCGCTGTGCCGAGGCCGTTGCAGCAGACGAAGCGAACACGATTGCGCCGATCAGCAGAACAGTAATTGACCGCATGTCATCCTCCCCTGGGGCAGACGTAGATACCGACCAGGGCTTGCATACCCGTGAGGCGTATCTCCGCCGACAGACCCGTCTATTTTCCTGATCTCCATGCATCATTAGCCGAATGAGCCTTCGCAGGCAAGCCGAAATCCTGGCAAAACGGCACACAACAGTCAAATTCCGCCAAATTCCGCTGGGTAATGGGCAGAAATTGGCTATATTTCTCTCGAGCTGGATGGTCTCCGTCGCATGACGACGTGGGCAACCAGCGTGGGACGTTGGGCGGTGGAATCGCCTCGCTGTTACCTCGACGGACCGGGAGGTTCATCTGTGAACTCAAACATCCGGGAGCATGCAATGCGTCATCTGATAACTGTCTTATTTGTGCTGTTACTGGTCTTCACAGTGCCGGTTACCGCCATTGCGGAAAAGGAGTTACAACAGCTGACAACTGATTATGGGACCACCTTGACCGTTGATCCGGAGGAATTTCGCATCTTCGATGTGCCCCAGGACCGGTTCCGGCGAGTGACCGGGCTCCCGCGGTCGGTGCAGGCCCCACCGAAAGCGCTGGCGGAGATGGTGCCCGCAGCGCCTCAGGTCGAAGGTCGGGTACTCACGATCCTCGTCGAGTGGGAAAACCACCTCGCCCAGCCGATTCTGCATCCGCCGTCAGCGTATGACGAGCTATTTTATTCTACAGGGACGCATCCCACCGGCAGCGTGAATGATTACTACTAGGAGGTTTCGTATGGTCAGTTCACCGTCACGGGAGAAGTACTCGGCTGGTTGACCATGCGGTCATTTTACAGCGGGTGGTATGATATTGAGGAGATCGTCGATGCCGCTGATCCGCTGGTTGATTTTTCCCAATATGATGGTGACGGTGACGGGTACGTGGATGCCTTGTGGTTGATTCATGCCGGTCCGGGGCAGGAAGAAACACACGACCCGGATGATATCTGGTCTCACGCTATCCGCGGGGCGAATGTTCCCACTGATGACGGGGTGACGATTGACCGCTGGTCGATGCAACCAGAAGAGAAAGCAAATGAGGATATCGTCGCGATCCGGGTCTTTTGTCACGAGTATGGGCATATACTGGGGTTGCCGGATTTATACGATTATAACGACAAGCTCGTGACTGAGAGCTACTATACCCCGGATGATGCTAATGATCATCCCCTGGTTGACTGGTGTGTGATGGGATACGCCGGCTACAGCATCATGTCCTACGGGACGGGGATGTGTCCCAGCCATTTTTGCGCTTGGTCGCGGCGGTTTTTGGGATGGCTTTCGCCACAAGAGGTGATCAACCCGGATACGACATTCGACCTTTACAATGTGGAAGAGTACTCCACGCAGAACTCATTCCGCGTACCGTTGAATGAGGCCGGTGACGAGTATTACCTGCTCGAATATCGTAATCCCCGCCATTCCCTGATTTTTGACCACCTGAATTCTGATTTTTCCGCTTATTTCGACTGGTTTACGCCGGGTCAGGACACGCTTGATGATGGTTTGTTGATTCTCCATGTGGATGAAAGTGTCCCTGCCAACGATGGAACTCCCGCGTACGCGAATTACGCGGTCCGGACTGTCGACGCCGGTTACGATCCCGCGCACCCTTGGGATGGGGTCTCGGAGTTTTCCGATTGGTGGTATCCGTATGAGTTTCGAATTGGCGCTTTATTCTCGCCGGATGTGACCGGTCAAGATGTGCTGAGTCCCACCACGGCGCCCGCAAGCGACGGCTATGACGGCCCGACCGGCATCACCCTCACGGTGCTCGCCCAAACCTCAGATTACCTAACCGTGCGGCTGCAAATGCCGGATGACGACGATGACGGCGTGGTTACTATGTTCGATAACTGCCCCGCCACTCCCAATCCAGGACAGGAAGACAGCGATGGAGACGGGATTGGGGATGCGTGTGAATGTGATTGTGGAACGGTCTGGGGTGATGTGACCGGTGATGATGCCATTGATCCACTCGATGTCAGCTATATGGTCGCGTTCGTCTATAAGGGCCAGGATGGCCGGATTACCCTGCCTGCCTGCCCCTACCAAGCAGGTGATGTGAATTGTGATGAGAGCGTGGATCCCCTTGACGTGGCGACATTCGTCGGCTTCGTCTACAAATCCCTCGGTCCGTGGCCGTGTGTCGACGGCTGCCAGTAAGGTAGGCACGTCCCATCCAATGAATGACTCCTGTCACCGTGGTGTCAGGAACGCATAATCTTCGCCTGGACCTCTTGACAATGACGGCCCAGCTACCGTCATTTTGCTCCAACGCTCAGGAAAGATGGAATACCATGTGGTCTACTGCGGTACGGTGAATGTTCAATTATTCATAACGGAGGTATGAGGGTATGGCTTGGAGGCCGGGAAATCACGTACGCCGCATTCCGGGGATAGCGGGTACGGTTGTCTGTATCACGATGCTTTGTGTCGGGGGAGCCATTGCGCAAGCGGGGCCGCCGCCAACGAAAGCGGTACCAGTGGTCGACACACTGCACGGATATCCGATTGTCGATCCGTATCGCTGGCTGGAGGACCAAGACGCGCCTGAAACCCGGGAATGGATTGATGCGCAAAATGAGTATACGCGCTCAATTCTGGATACACTGCCGGGGCGCGAAAGACTGGAAGCGCGGATGGAAGAATTATTGCGGATTGATGCCATCGGGATGCCCACCGAACGGAATGGCCGCTATTTTCTGTCGAAACGCGCGGCCGACCAGGATCAGTACATTATCTACATGCGCGAAGGGCTGAATGGAGAAGATCGGGTGTTAGTCGACCCGCATCCCATGAGTGAGGACAACACCGTTAGTGTCGGACTCTGGGACGTATCGCCGGACGGCAAGGTCATCGCCTATATCGTCCGGCAGGGTGGGGCGGATGAAGAACGAGTCAAGATAATGAATGTTGATGACGGTACGCATTTTGCCGACAGTCTGCCGCCGGCGGTCTATTTCGGCTTCGCGTTGCTGCATGATCTGTCCGGGTACTATTACAGCAAGCGCACACCGGAGGGCCCTCGGCTTTATTATCACAAAATGGGTACACCCCATACCGACGATCAACTCACTTTCGGAGAACAATACTCCGAGCAAGAGGGTATCAGTTGCGGTCTCTCTGAAAACGGTCGCTGGCTGATCATTAGCGTGTGGTATGGTTCGTCCGGTAAAAAGACGGATGTTTATTTCAAAGATGTGCTCAACGACGGTCCGATTCAGACCCTGGTGGATGATGTTGAAGCCCGATTCGGTGTCCGGGTTGCCGGTGATCGCGCCTTGATTAAGACCGATTGGGATGCCCCCAATTCCCGGATTTTTTTGGCGGACCTGGCCAATCCGGCGCGTGACAACTGGCGGGAGATAATCCCCGAGACTGAACACCCGATGCGGAATTTCACCGCGGTCGGCGGCAAAATTTGTGTTACCTACCTGGAGAATGTGCAATCGGTCGTCAAGATTTTCGAGCCGGACGGCACCTACCTGCGGGACATCAAATTTCCGACTATCGGGTCGGTCGGCAGTGTCTACGGTCGCTGGGAAAACCCGGAAGCATTCTTTAGCTTTTCCTCCTTTCATGTTCCATATACGATCTATCACTATGACATCGAAACCGACTCGCGGGAGGTCTGGGTCCGGCAGGATGTGCCGGTTGAGACAGATGATTTTGAGATTACCCAGGCATGGTATTACTCCAAAGACTCGACGAGAGTCCCGATGTTCATCGTGCACAAGAAAGACATTGTGCTGGACGGTTCAAACCCGGCACTCATGTACGGGTATGGAGGTTTCAACAGCAGTATCACACCATATTTCAGCAAGTGGGCGGTGATGTGGCTGGAGCAGGGGGGGATTTATGTGGCGCTGAACCTGCGCGGCGGCGGGGAATTTGGCCAGGAATGGCATGAGGCCGCCATGTTCGAAAAGAAGCAACATACCTTTGACGATTTGCATGCGGCCGCCGAATACCTGATTGCCGAGGGGTATACCTCATCCGATCGGCTGGCGATTATGGGCGGGAGCAACGGCGGCCTGTTGGTCGGGGCAGGTTTCACGCAGCGCCCGGATCTGTATCGCGCGGTTTTGTGCACCTACCCGTTGCTCGATATGCTGCGCTTCCACAAATTTCTTATGGGCCCGTACTGGATTTCGGAATACGGTTCGGCGGATAATCCGGACCAGTTTGAGTATATTCGGGCCTATTCACCCTACCACAACGTCGAAGCAGGCACAGAATATCCCGGAATTATGTTCGTGACCGGCGACTCCGATACCCGTGTTGATCCGATGCACGCCCGGAAGATGGCGGCATTGATGCAGGCGTCTACCGGATCAGACAATCCGATTGTCTTGAAGTATGACACCAAAGCCGGTCATTCGGGTGGCACACCATTGCAGAAGCAGATTTCTGACAGTGTGGATCAGTTGCATTTCCTCCTCTGGCAGGTGGGTGCGGTAGAATAAACCGTGCGCACGAAGAACAGGTATGACGGCATGACGAATTCGTCATGCCGTTTTTTTTGTGCGGTGACAAAGCAACGGTGCCTCAAATGCATCAAAGATTCAGTTGCGAATCCAGGAAAATTATCTTCGCTGATTTATGATTGATGATAAATCTTTGGACACGGCGAACCGAAAAAAAACAGAGAGCGTGAAAAAAAATTGCGAAAGGAAAGTTTTTATTCTTGACAAGAAATAAACAAATTGCAATCTCGTTGCACAAGATGAGGCAACCTGAGCAAAAAGGAGTTGGTGATGCCAGCGAAAAAAAGAACCACGAAAAAGAAGGCCGCAAAGAAAAAGACTACGAAAAGAAAAGCGGCTAAGAGGAAAGTAACGAAGCGCAAAACCGCCAAGCGCAAAACCGCCAAGCGCAAAACCGCCAAGCGCAAAACCGCCAAGCGGAAAACGGCCAAGCGCAAAACCGCCAAGCGGAAAACGGCCAAGCGGAAAACCGCCAAGCGGAAAACCGCCAAGCGGAAAACCGCCAAACGGAAAACCGCCAAGCGGAAAACGGCCAAGCGCAAAACCGCTAAGCGGAAAACCACAAAAAAGAAGACCGCACGTAAAGCGGGACCGAAGCGAGTCGCGCGCAAGAAAAAGAGATAGTCTGGTTTCGGCCAGATAGCGGACTGCTACGGAGGTCCATGGGGGGCGTATTACTTTCCGCAGACATCACTGCTCCGAATGATTGGCCATAGAGGCGGAATTATTCGTCGCCAAATCAGGGTGTGACGCTCAGCGTCACACCCTGTCTTCTTTGCATAATCTGCGGTCTTGCGACGGTTACCCGGCGCAGTCAACGGGAGACTTTCTGCCGGGCGCGTTTCCGTTTTTTTGTCTTTTTCGGATCTTTGGCAAAGGCCAGCGAGAAGACCTCATCGATGTTTTTCACGGGATGATAGGTCAGGTGCCGGCGGATCTCCTCTGGAATATCAACGAGATCTTTTTCGTTAGCGGCGGGGATAATGACATCCTTGATCCCCGACCGATGCGCCGCCAGCGATTTTTCTTTGAGTCCGCCAACAGGAAGCACTTGCCCCAGCAGAGTGATTTCACCGGTCATTCCCAGCCGGGTTCGCACCGGGGTGTTGGTCAGCCAGGACGCGAGCGCGGCGGCAATCGTGATTCCCGCTGACGGACCGTCTTTGGGTGTTGCCCCGGCGGGTACGTGCACATGGAAATCGTATTTTTTGAACGTTTCAGGGTCGATCCCCAGTTTCTTGTGATTGGCGCGGATATTGGTCATGGCTGCCCGGACCGATTCTTTCATGACATCCCCGAGTGATCCGGTCAACGTCAACTCACCTTTTCCCGGCATCCCCGAGACTTCGATAAACAACAAGCTCCCGCCGGTCGAGGTCCACGCCAGCCCCGGCACTACCCCGACTTGCGCGGCGCGGTAAAGGATTTCCGGCAGAAACTTCACCGGCCCCAAAAATTCGTGGACTGATTTCGCTTTGACCGATGTTTTCTTGCGGCTGCCTGACGCTACCTGACGGGCGACTTTGCGGCAGATGGTGGCGATTTCGCGATTTAAATTCCGCAGTCCCGATTCCCGGGTATAATCGCGGATGATGCGTTTGAGGGCGGCATCGTTGAATGAGACCTGCGACTTTTTCAACCCGTGATTTTCCAGTTCTCGCGGTATCAAGAAACGTTTGGCGATCTGGACTTTTTCGAGGTCGGTATAGCCGGGCATCTCGATCACCTCCATCCGGTCCCGCAGCACTGCCGGGATCGGGTAGAGAATATTCGCCGTAGTAATGAACATCACGTTAGATAAGTCAAACGGGACATCAAGGTAGTGGTCAGAGAACGTATTATTCTGTTCGGGGTCGAGCACCTCCAATAAGGCCGAGGCCGGATCACCGCGGAAATCCTGCCCGATCTTGTCGACCTCGTCGAGCATAAAAACCGGGTTATTGGTCTCGGCTCGGCGCAGTCCCTGAATAATGCGTCCGGGCAGGGCGCCGATATAGGTGCGCCGGTGGCCGCGGATTTCCGCTTCATCCCGCATCCCCCCGAGAGAGATGCGCTGAAATTTACGCCCCATGGCGCGGGCAATCGAGCGACCGAGCGACGTCTTGCCGACGCCCGGCGGCCCGACGAAGCAAAGAATTGGCCCCTTGAGGTCGGATTTTAACTTGCGCACCGCCAGATACTCTAAAATTCGTTCTTTGACTTTTTCCAGATCATGGTGGTCCTCATCCAGGATTTTCTGCGCGCGCTTAATATCGAGGCTGTCTTTGGATTGTTTGCGCCAGGGAAGATGGACCAGCCAATCAAGGTAGGTGCGGGAGACGGTGTATTCCGCAGCGGACGGATTCATCTTGGAGAGACGGTCGAGTTCTTTCTCCGCGGCGTCGCGGGCCAATTCCGGCATCTTGGCCGCTTCGATTTTCTTTTTAAACTCGTTGATTTCCTCGGTGCGGTCGTCACTGTCACCCAATTCCCGTCGAATCGCCTTAAGTTGCTCCCGCAGGATGAATTCTTTTTGCATTTTGCCCAACTCGGTGGCCGCCTCCGATTGAATTTTGTGCGAAAGCTCCAGGACCTCAATTTCCTTTTTCACGTGGGCCAGCACATTTTCCAGCCGGGTCTTGACATCAAAAGTTGCCAAGATTTCCTGCTTTTGTTCGGTCTTGAGATTGATGTTGGAGGCGATTAAGTCGGCGAGTTTACCCGGCTCTTCAGTGTTGATAGCGGTGACCTGCAAATCCTCGGTTAGATTCGGGGAAAGGGACACGGCGGTTTTGATCAATTCATGCGCATGGCGGACCAGCGCTTCGATTTCCACCGATTCGATTTCGTTCTCTTCAATAATATCCGCTTTTGCGAAGAGATGGGGCTCGGTCCGGACGAACTTTTTAATTTTGAGCCGTGTGATTCCCTGGACCAGAAAACGTACCGAACCATCCGGAAAGCGCAACATCTTCAGAATCGTCCCGACCGTGCCCACATCGTACAGGTCATCCGGGCCGGGGGTTTCCACCTCGGGATCTTTCTGCGCCACCAGGCCGATCGGCTGGCCACGCATCAGTGTTTGGTCAATTAACCGGGCGTAGCGCTGATCGTTGATCATCAGCGGCATGACCATTGACGGGAAGACGACAGCCGCTTTCGTTGGTAGAATCGCCAAATTGTCTTTATGTTCTTGAATCTTATCCAGAATTTCGATTTCGGCGTCCGGCATAAATCCTCCGTAAGGCCGGGTTACTCTTCACGTATCTCGATTTCCCGTGCAGTGCCGTCAGATTCCCGCTTTTGCACGGTAATGATCAAAAATCCATCTTTGTAGTTGGCGGTAATGTGCTCGGGGTCGACCGAGTCCGGAAGCAGAATATTGCGTTCAAAGCGACCGTAGGTCAGTTCCATATTGCGGTATACACATTCATCGTGTTCCAGCTCTTTCTGACGGGTTCCCCGGATCATCAGGACATTGTCTTTAACCCGGATGGAGATTTTCTCCTTGACCATGCCGGCGATTTCAGTCCGGACGATTATACGATCCGGATATTCCAAAACATCGGTTGGCGGGCGCCAAATCCGGTTGACTGATAACAGCGGCGTGGCCCAGAGATTGCGAAACTGGGTGAACAGCTGATCCATTTCCTCCTGGACTTCCAGGCCGCCCGGGCGTTTGGGCTTCTTTTCGGGATCATGCTCGGTCATGTATTCTCCCTCGATTGGACTACGGGATGATCATAGTCGGTCTATCGGTACTCATCCCACTCCAACATATACAGCCAAGCAGGGACTGAGCGCAAGAGGACAAATCAGAGGGCCGGCAGGTTAGCCGGCGGTGTCTTGTGCGGCGATGGTGGTCAGAATGTCCTGGCGGAGATTCTCCAGCATCGGTCGAAGTCCGGCAGGGAGGGCAGAATGGTTAAGCATACGGGTAGTTTGCTGAAGCGCTTCATCGTAGCGGCCGGTTTCTGCGTAGAGGCGAGCCAGGTTTACCTGCGCGTGCATGACATCGGGGTTCAATGCCAGTGTTTTTTTGAGTTGAACTTCCGCCTCCTCGAAGCGACCCAGTTCCAAAAGAGCCCATCCTCGCAGCCCGTGATACACCGGCTCCTGCGGCAAGAGATTGAGGGCGGTTTCGATTTCATAGAGCGCTTCCTGTGGCCGGTCATTATTGAGCAGCAACATGGTGCGGTCATGGCGGGCAGCGTGATGTTTGGGACCTAAATCCAGCGTGATGTCATAGTAGTAATTCGCCGAATCGAAATTGCCCAGTTCATAGTAGGCGGAGGCAAGATAGTAGGCACCTTCGGCCCACCTGCTGTCGAGATCCCGGCAGCGATAGGCCGCCCGGAGGGCAAACGATAAATCCCGTCCGCGCAAACAGGCCACGGCCAGGCCACCCCAATAACGCTTGTTGTTCTCCAACCACGCTGCTTGCTGCCAATGGTATATTTCCCGTTCCGGGTTCTTGTTTAGGCGGTACCATTCCGCTGCAATTTCATGGCCGTATCCCCCACGGTTTTTATCAATCTCCAGCAAGGTTTCAAACCGGGTAATCCCGCTGGCGGCTGAGGCGTTAATGCCGACGAACATTGCGGTGGCGGCCAGTTGCACATAGATCGGCAAGAGCACGATACCGCGAGGCAGTTTTTCCGGTAGGTCGGACAGCCGGACTGCGCTCCAGACGATCACGGGCACCAATCCAAGCGAGAGCAAGTCCCAATCTCGTGCGGCGCCGAGTTTCGGATCAAGCAATAGCGGAATCGCCAGGGGAACGAGGACCGCAACGAGCCAAAAGGCCGAACACCCTGGTCGTTTTTTGTCCCCTGGGGTGCGCAACAGCAAAGGAACGATAATTAGGATACCCGGTACCACCAGCAGAACCAAATTCGCGAGATCGAGCCAATGCGCCGGGGAGAGGATGCCGTAGTTGGTCGGCTCTTTCGGGAACAGACTGAGTAGCATGGTCTCACTGGGATGTGATTGGGCGTAAGAACTGAGGAAAAAGGACCAATATCCCCACAATGCAACAACGAGGCCCAAGGCAAAAGAGGTGACGATTTTCAATGGACGGTGCCCGCGTGACTGCCAGGCCAACACCACGAGTGCCGGGTATAGAACAATAGTTGAAAAGTGTGCGGCGACGCTTAACAAAAGCAACACTGGCGCCGGCAAGAAGGTAAGATTGCCTCGTCGATGTGCCTCCGCGGCCAGCAAAAAGCCCACACTGAGTGCGCAGGGGAGGGCATATGATTCGATATACCCAAAAAACAACGCGACAATCCCGCTGCCGGCTATGAACAACCGACCAATGGTCCGACTTTCGCGATCCGGCCAGACTGCCCGGCCCAGGAGCCAGAGAAACCCGAGGAATAACACGCCGGCAAAAATTGAGACAACCGCCAACGAGGTCCACCCGTCCAGCGACCAGCCCGGAGTCGTGATATCATGTACCCAATTCGCCAGGATTCCGGGAATTAGTTCCGTGGACCAGAGCACATCCATTTGTGCTTCCCGGCCACGCAGGCGGCCGTCCCCCAAAAAGGCATAGGCCTCCCGGAAGACATAGAAGCCAACCAAGAGCGCCAATGCGGCAATCGGCCAGAACCAGCGAACCGCTTTCACAGAAACCAATTGGTCATAAAGGATATTTAACTGCCGTCGTGGTAGGAATGCCAGGACCAGTGCGCCGAGGAGCACTGCCACCATGACCCAGATTGGCACGAATGCCCCTAGCCCGCATATTTCATGAGTAAGTCCGTAGCGGTCAGTTGGTGGTGAAAGAGG
>CAYWVO010000021.1:0-56939 GCA_964461835.1 uncultured Ignavibacteria bacterium
ATCAAACATTGACGAACTTTTTCGAGTTCGGTGTAGACAAATCATCATAGGAGTGGGATTTGTGGACGACTACCACGGCGCATGGGAACTCGGAACCTTGTGCCTTGTGAATAGTGAGAGCGTAGGCAAGCTGGATGTCCTGCACGTTTGGCGACCCGGCCTCGAGTTTCACCGGCATCCCGTCGAACTCGATAATGAGCGAACCGTCCCGTGCGACATTCGTGACGACACCCACGGTACCGTTCATCACCCCTAATTCGTAGTTGTTTCGAGTCTGGATGACCTTGTCGCGGGGAAGGAGCTTAGGTCTCCGCCCGGCTGGAACAACCGGGACTTCCACACCCCACAGTTTACGCTGAATGAGTTGCTGCAATTCCCTGTTCAGGTCGCGTGTCCCGAGCGAGCGCCGGATAAATAATCAAGTGGACCAACAGGCTCAGCAGGATTGTCAACACCAGCGATCGCAATATGGCGTACATATTCTCCTCCCCCACGAATGGTACTCTGCGGGTTTTTGACCTTGGTTACCCGGATGGGTGAAAGGTATTCAAGCCCCCGCCGAAGAAAACGTTATTCTTGCTTCTCTTTCTTAAGGGTTAGAGAGAGGAGGATGTAATAGACAATGAACGCCAAGCCCCCGAGCACAAACATTAGACCCACGGTTCCGGTTTCATCGAACGTCCGCGGGGCGAAATTCCCGACGAGTGCTGCGATACCGATGCCGATGAGCACCATGCCCCATTTCACATTATTCAGGGCCTTCGAGCGGGTGCTGCCATTGTAGAGGAACTTCACCTTTTCATCGACTATTCCCTTGTCAATGAGTCGCTTACGGGTGAAATAATCTACGATCAACTTGGTGATTAGGACCATCGTCCCGAAGACGACCGCCATTTGAATTGCCTCTGTCATTGCTGTCTCCTTTCCATCATCTGGTGTATCTGACTTGCTTGAGCGAAAAAAGTTGCGGCACCGGCGCCAAAACTTCTGCAACATTCTCTCGTCTGAAAGGACAGATAGGATAGCGAGAGTTGGATGGATGACGACCGTGCACTGGTTAATCGAATCCTGGCCGGGGAGGGCGGGGCCTTTGAGGAGTTTATTGTCCGATATCAACGGTTGGTGGCCCATGTCGTTTTTCGCATGGTCGATAATCCTGCCGATCGGGAGGATATTTGTCAGGAGGTCTTTGTTGCCCTGTATCGTGGACTCAAGGACTTTCAATTCAGGGCCAAAGTTTCGACTTGGGTGGCGAAGGTCGCCTACTATCGGTGCTTGAGCCACTTGGATAAGTCCAAGGTTGCGCTATTTGATGATATCACGAACGATGACAAACAACTGGAGCAGGTGCCGGAGAATGTACCATCACCCGCTGAGTACGCGGAAGTGCAGGATGTGTCGGCGCGAGTACGGGAAGAAATCGCCGGATTGCCGGTGCATTATCGCACGGTGTTAACGCTATACCATTTGGATCACATGAGCTATCAGGAGATCGGCGAAATATCGGGCTTGCCGACGGGGACCATCAAGAGTCATCTCTTTCGCGGGCGAAAGTTGTTGAAAGAGCGGCTGGAGGCGAAATACCGGCCAGAGGATTTATGGCAATGAGACATCTGACTGAACGAGAGATCCAGGAATTTGTGGATACAGCTTCGTCAGCGCAGGACGAGGATATTCGCCGGCATCTGGCGGAATGTAACGTCTGCCGAGCGCAGGTCGCCGCCTACCGACGGCTCTCGGTGCACCTGGCCGATGATAGCGGATTTGAGCTTGCGCCGAATTTCGCGGCCTCGGTAATGGAGCGCATTGCTCCGGCGGAGGCGGAGCGCTCAGCCTGGTCACTGGTCGCCGCGATTGCGGCATCACTAGTGGTGGTCCTTGGTGCGGCGTTGGTATTTGTTGACCTTGATCTTATTCTGGCCCCACTTGTCACCGTGCGAACCTGGCTCGAATCCATCGGGGCATCTACCTTCACATCTATCGAATCAATGCTCTCCGCAGTTAATGTAAGCCCGGTTCTCCTCGCACTGGCGATTCTGGTGGTGCTTTCGCTGGCGGCGGTCGAACGGTTAGCGCTGGCCACCCGCCGGGAGCATACTATGATAACCGTCTGAGCCGTTACCCGCGCCCTTGTTCCATTTCCTTGAAGGCCAGGATAATATCGTAGGGGGCTTCGGCCTCCAGTAACCGTTCGCGGAAATAATCGAATTGCAGGTTCTCCGCCAGTGCCTTGAAGGCTCGCAAGTATATTTTATCGTCATACTGTGGCGCAGCCATACAAAAGAATAACTGGACCGGCTCATTGTCGGGGGCGCCGAATTCAATGCCCTCTGAGGAGCGTCCAAAAGAAATGATGAATTCTTTGGCCTGGTAGGTCCGAACATGCGGCACGGCTATGCCGTTGCCGATGGCGGTGGAGGCCCGCTTTTCGCGATGGTAGAGGTCATTGACCATCTTGGAAGGATTTCCCACCCGCGCGTATTCATCCATCAGCGTGACAAACTCCTCCAGTACCTGCTTCTTACCCTCGCGGAGCGCACGTTTGGTATACTCGCCGGTTTCCGGGTCCGGTTCGATACGGGTTTCCAGTTCGAGTTTAATCAGTTCTGGTCTAAGGTACCGTGATATCTGCACCGGGTACAGTCCTCCGCCACCTTGCACTACCTGCGAGGATGATCGGCTTCTACATCCTCAATCGGCCGATGAATATAGAAGATTTATCGGATAAGAGAAACCGCAATGTGACGATATGTGCCGTCGTGAGTTACGGTGGTACTCTCGAGAGATACATCCCGGATGTCCTGACGTCACTATCAACCAACCAGTGACTGATGGTTCATTTCAACTTGGCCCTACGACTCTCCGGTAAATTCCTTTTCGAGTGCTTCGGCAGCATCGTCGATCATCCGGGCATCGATGGCACAAGTCACGGACGAAAGGGAGGTCGAGATCATGTCAATGTTAATTCCGCACCGCGATAGGGCACGAAACATCCGCCCGGCAATGCCCGGCCGCTTGTTTAAATCGTGCCCGGTCACGCCGACCAGCGCAATTCCTTTATGGTGGCTGACCGATTTGGCGCCCAATTCCGGGATGATTCGCTCCAATACCCGCTGGACTGGTTCCAGCTCGGTTTCTTTGATCGCAAATGAGATATCCGACCGGCCCTGGCCGCCACCGGTGGAGACCATCAATTCAATATTGAATCCCTCCCCGCCGAGACGGCCAAAAAGCTCTGCAGCAATACCGGGCTTATCCGGCACCGAGGCCACGGTCACCTTGACCACGTCGCGCTCGGACTTGACATTCAAGTCAGACATATATTCCTCCCTGGATCTCGAGGTAATCGTCCTGCGGGCAATATGCACGGAATCCAGGGAGGACGGTACCGATTTTCGCTACCGTTGCTCCCGGAGGCATCATCTTTTGCCAAATCCGGGGGCAATGATGGTTGCGGCTTATTGGATGCGATAAGCAAAATTCTGTGCCGAGACAGCCACGGCCAGCGTATCCGGCGATTGCCAGGTCTCTGGAGCGTAGGCTTCGACAAATGCCTGGTAGTATTCCAAAGGTTGCGCGTTGTTCGCCACTCGCCAACCGGAGCGGAAGGCGTTGGCGGACGGGTCAAATGTCATTTTTTTCCGGATGATGTCGCCACTGTCCAACACATTGAGGTAAAGCAGATTCTCACTGCTGTTGGGGGTTGCCAGGCACGTCACCGAATCTCCGGGGGAAAAACGGGGGATATCATCGATACTCCGCAGACTCGATGATGGACGCAGCGTCTCACCCATATGAATCATCCTGACATCCGGCACCGCTGGATTGAACCGGGCGCTGTTGAATGCTCGTTCTGCGTATCCCCGCAGCCTCCAGCCGTGCCAAGCCATGCCATAAGCGCCCAGCTGAATCAAAAGCGCTTTGGTCTTGGCTACCGCGCGATTGGATTTTTCCAGGACGGTGCCATCTTGCTGGATGATTGACACATGCACCATCACCGTGTCCCAGATGGACATATCCGCGGATCGCAGTCCGGGAACGCCGCGATCGGTAGTAGTATCGAAATCAATGGAACGGAAATAATGATCACGAAAATCCCATTTGGCCACCCAGCGAACCGGGTTGGGTGAAATCTGCGGCGAGTCTGTGGTCAGCGTTTCCGGTAGCGTGACCTCCGAACCATACATCCCCGTACCCTTCGGGCTTTCGAAAATATACAGCTTTGCCGCATCTTCCAGGGAGATTTCCTCGACCGGATTATTCTCCTCACAGCCGAGAACTCCGGCCATAATCACCAACATTCCGATTAAACTAATGGCGTTGATCCGTTGCATATTCTCAGTCCTGTTACCGGCGTTTCCTTTTCTTCTGATAGCGCGCTTTGGTCTGTAGTTTATTGATTTCATCACGGAGCGCGGCCGCGGTTTCGAATTCCAGTTTTTCTGCTGCCTGTTCCATTGCCTGTCGTAAGAAAGAAATTTTATCCTGGGTGGTCAACTGGTCAAATCCCGGCGGCCGTTCTGTCTCCGTAGATTGACTCGGCGCCCGGGAGTCGGCGAACAGTGTACTCCGCCGAATTTCCTCTTCACTTTTCCAGATTGTCTCCGGGGTAATCCCGTGTTCGTCATTATACCGCATCTGGATCGCCCGGCGTCGATTCGTTTCGTCAATGGCCTTGCGCATGGAATCGGTGATGTGATCGGCATAGAAAACCACGCGCCCGGCGCGATTCCGCGCGGCCCGGCCCGCGGTCTGGATCAGCGATCGTTCGGAACGAAGAAATCCCTCCTTATCTGCGTCCAGAATGGCCACCAACGATACCTCCGGTAAATCCAACCCCTCACGCAGGAGGTTTATTCCCACCAACACGTCGAATTCCGCCAAGCGGAGGTCGCGCAGGATCTCAGTGCGATCGATGGCGTCAATTTCTGAATGTAAATAGCGCACGCGCACGTTCATCTGTGCCAGGTAGTCGGCGAGATCTTCTGCCGACCGTTTAGTCAGCGTCGTAACCAGCACCCGTTCGTTCTGCTCCGTGCACGACCGGATTTCTGCAAGCAGGTTGTCCACCTGCTGCGCCAGGGGACGGACAATGATCTCCGGATCAACGAGGCCGGTGGGACGAATAATCTGTTCAACAACTGCGCCGCCGCATTGCTCCAGCTCGAAATCTGCCGGCGTCGCCGAGACGAACATGACTTTATCGGTCAAAGACCAGAATTCGTCGAACACCAGGGGACGGTTATCAAGTGCCGAAGGCAAACGGAAACCATATTCCACTAACGTCTCTTTGCGGGAGCGGTCACCGGCGTACATTCCGCGTACCTGGGGAATCGATTGATGGGATTCATCGATTATCATCAGGTGATCGTCCGGCAGAAAATCGATGAGCGTGTACGGGCGATCTCCCGGTTTGCGACCCGAAAGGTAGCGTGAATAGTTCTCTACGCCGGTGCAATACCCAATCTCTCGCAGCATTTCGAGATCGAACATCGTGCGCGACTCAAGCCGCTGAGCTTCCAGGAGCTTATCCTGGCCGCGGAGCTCCGCCAGCCGTTCGCCCAGTTCGTGCTCAATCCCGGCGATTGCCTCTTTCAGCCGCTGGGGTGCGGTGACAAAATGCTTGGCGGGGTAGATTGCTGCGCGATCACGAGTGTCTTTGATCTTTCCGGTAAGTGGATCCATCACCGAGATGCGGTCAATCTCGTCACCAAACAGTTCGACGCGGATTGCTTGGTCCTCGTACGCCGGGATGACGTCGATAACATCCCCGTGCACCCGAAACGTCCCCCGGGCAAAATCGATATCGTTACGGTTGTAGTGAATCTCAATCAGATCGCGCAGCAAATCGTTGCGTGGTCGCTGCTGACCGACCTCCACAAAGACCATCATTCGCTTGTAATCCGCCGGCGACCCGATACCGTAAATGCACGAAACTGACGCGACGATGATCACATCATCCCGCTCCAGCAGGGAGGAGGTTGACCGTAAGCGGAGGCGGTCGATATCATCGTTGATCGACGTGTCCTTTTCGATATACGTGTCCGTCTGGGGGACATACGCCTCGGGCTGGTAGTAATCGTAATAAGAGATAAAAAACTCAACGGCGTTGTTCGGGAAAAACGCCTTCAGTTCGCCGTACAACTGCGCGGCCAAAGTCTTGTTGTGCGAAATGACCAGCGTGGGCCGCTGGAGTTTCTCAATCACGTTTGCCATGGTAAACGTCTTGCCGGAACCAGTCACGCCCAGCAGCGTCTGGCATTTCTGCTCGTTGAGAAACCCCTCCGCCAGTTGCTCAATGGCAGTCGGCTGATCGCCCCGTGGGACGTAGGTACTATTGAGTACAAATTTGCCCATCGTTAACTTCTCAAAGACTTCAATATACCAATACGCACCAAGAAGCAGATCATTTTCTTCCTTGAACCCCCCAGGAATGAAATCTGTTGGTAAAGCTGACAAAAAGCCCTTCTCCTGAGCTCAGGAGAAGGGCATAATTGCGCTGGAACTGGATATTGTTAATAAAGGATCAATTGTTTTGCTCAAACTCTATCCGCTCGAATTCCTCCCAATCCACGATGATCTCATCGCCATCGTCGGTCTCGATGATAATTCCCTTGTTGTCGTCGTCCACGTCATTTGAGCCGCGCAGGCGGAACTCATCACCGGTGAAAAGCACAATTTCACAGGACCGGGAGGTCCGTTTGGCGATTTCTTTGATATGCCCGAATTCGAGGTCAAATTCCATATCGCGGTACTCACCGTCCAGCAGCTCCCAGGAAAATTGCTCGTCATCATCCCAGGTGATCAGTCCGCTGAACCGGTCGCCATATTCGGTGTACACCGTGCCACGCAATCGCCAGGGCGGTTTGAAATCATCATACGTCCGAACGTATTGTTCGGGAGCTTCGCTGAAAACGATTGATTCGAACTCATCCCAATCAACCTTAACGCGACCCCAGTGTGGCACCATGATCACGATACCCCGATTTTCGTCGTTAACGTCATTGGAACCGTCCAGCTTGAGATCACGACCATTGACCAGGGTGATTCGGCTCGAACGTGAGGAGAGTTTCTCGATCTTTTGAATTCGCCCGAAGGGAATCTTGCGGCCGCGGCTGCGTTGATCCCCGTCGAGGATATCTGTCGACCAGATCTCATCAACATCCCACTGAATAAAGCCCTCAAATTCGAGGCCGAATTCAGTCGTCACCACGCCATACAGCCGATGGCCGCCGAATCCGCGAGACGGCCGATAGTCGTCGTCCATTTCGTGAAAAACAATCTCATCAATATCATCCCAGTCCAGTTCGATAATCCCTTCATCTTTCTCATCGATGAGAAATTCGCGAATGGAGGAGGAGAGATCCGAGCCACCGTCAAATTTGAATTTCTCTCCACCCTTGAGGATTATGGTGCTTTTGCTGCGGGAACGGGGGATGATTCGTTCGATATAACCAAAGCGCAGGCCGGCCTGCGAATTCGACCCTCCGAAACCGGACTCAGAATAGATATCGATGCCGAATACCGATACGCGTTTCTCCCGCCGGTCGCGAAAATGACGATCTCTCCGGACCTTGTTGCCGTCCAGGATATCATCCCAGGACCCTTCGTTTTTGTCCCACCGGATGCGCCCCACCAGCTTATCGCCATCTTCGGTAATAACCGTTCCATAAAGAAAACCGTCATCGGCAGCAGCCGACGCGGCCATACAGACTATCAAGAAAACCACGCCAATCGTAATCCGCCAGGCTACCCGTCTCATGCAAACCTCCTTCGCAGTCGTGCATTCCCTAACAACTAATTTGTTAGTACGGATTTTCAGAAAGTGAGTTTCGTGGACATCGTTATTCTCAGGAATTTATCGGTGATAGGCATCTCCCCGCAAAATCGATAGTGCCCGCGCCAACTGCTCACAGGCGATTATCAGGGCAAGTTCATGAGGAAGAGTGAGTTGGGAGAGTGCCCAGACATGGTCACCGGTACGTCTTTGTGCCAGGTCCAGGCCGGAGGGTCCTCCCAGAAGAAATCCTACGGGACCGACCGCATCCTGTACCGTCTTGGCTAGTTTGTTCGCAAATGCAATGCTATCAAGCTGCTTACCAGACTGATCCAGAAAAATGTGCACCGCACGATCCGGTAACACGTCCAGAAGTGCTTGGGTTTCTTTTTGGCGAATTCGGTCGGGATTCGATTTTTTGGTTATTCGGGTTTCCGGGATGAAGTGGAAATCAACACCCCCATATTTGGCGAGGAATTTCGTGTAATGCGTGAGAGCCTTCCGGACCCATTCCCGGCGAGGTTTGCCGACAGCCGCAAGATGGAGTTTCATCAGGCTCGCTCCCCCATGACGGGATGGTTACTGAAAGAGGGCGTCCACGAATTCCTGGGGATCGAATGTTTGCAGGTCGTCGATTTTTTCGCCCACACCAATCCAACGCACCGGAACACCGAATTGCCGACGAATTCCCAGGACAATACCGCCTTTGGCGGTGCCATCCAATTTTGTCAGCACCAATCCGGTTACTCCCACTGCCTTCCCGAATACTTCCGCCTGGGTGACGCCATTTTGGCCGGTGGTGGCGTCCAACACGAGCAAAATTTCGTGCGGCGCACCGGGACATGCCTTGTCAATTGCGCGGGCGATTTTTTTCAATTCTTCCATCAAGTTATGACGAGTATGTAACCGTCCGGCGGTATCAATTATGACAACATCTTTGTTGCGGTTGCGGGCTGCGGTCACCGCGTCAAATGCCACTGCTGCCGGGTCGGATCCTTCCGCTCCCGAAACCAAATCGGCCTGAGCGCGTTCGGCCCAAATCTGCAACTGTTCCCGGGCGGCTGCGCGAAATGTATCGGCAGCGGCGAAGAGCACCTGCTTACCCTGCGCCTGGTAGTGATGACCGATCTTACCGATTGATGTTGTCTTGCCGGTGCCGTTGACCCCGACCACCATAATAACATGCGGGGAAGCAGTCGGTGAGTCGGCACGGTCACCGTTGCCGGACATCATCTCGGCCATTTGCACTTTCATAATTTCCATCACCTGCGCAGCGCGCATCGTCTTGCGTTCGTTGCATTCGGTACGGAGGCGTTCGGTTAGCTGGGCGGCAGTTTCGACACCACAGTCCGCGGCAATCAGTACATCTTCGATTTCTTCGAACAGTTCTTCGTCAAATTGCGGAGTGCCCGTCACGACCTCGTTAAGTTGACCAACCAGCTGATTGCGGGTCTTCGTTAACCCGCTCGTCAGTTTTTTAAAAAATCCTCTCATGGTGTTTTCCTGAAGTCGTGACTGAGCAAGCTCTGTAGTGATGGCTATTCGTCTTCAATAATAACAACCGGTTTTTCATCCCGCCGCAGAGGGGCATAAACAGTATCGTCACGCTCCGTCTCCGGATTGAGGCGGACTGAAACAACCCGCGAGACACCGGGATGTTCCATCGTCACCCCGTAGAGGTTGTCCGCGTGCTCCATGGTCAATTTATTGTGGGTGATGATTACGAACTGGGTAGACGGCTTAAACCGCTCAACCAACCGGAGAAAGCGAACCGTGTTGGCGTCGTCCAGGGGAGCATCGACCTCATCCAGAATACAAAACGGGCTTGGTTTGACCAGGTAGAGCCCGAACAACATGCCAATTGCGGTCAATGCGCGTTCCCCGCCGGACAGGTGGCGGATACCTAGCGCCTTTTTGCCGCGTGGGCGGGCAAAGATTTCGATCGGGGATTCCAGCGGGTTATCCGGGTCTTCCAACCGCACATCGGCCTCACCACCCTGGAACAAGTCGGTAAATACACTCTGAAAATTCAGCCGTGCCGACTCAAATGTAACGAGAAATCGTTCACCGGCGGTACGGTTGAGTTCATTGATTGTCTTGTTCAGCGATACCTGCGCTTCGTGAAGGTCCTTGATCTGTGATTCCAGAAAATCGAGCCGCTCGCGTTCGCGTTCATATTCTTCCAAGGCCAGCAGGTTGACCGCACCGATTCGTTCAATTTTCGCTTTTAAATCAATGATTTCATCGTCGGTTAATGGTTGTCCCGGTTCTTCCTCCAAGGCCCGGGTGAGATCATCCGGCGACTTACGGAACTGCTCCGCAGCGACGCGGGTGATATGTTCCAATGTTACCTGGTTTTCCGAGAGCTTTACCCGCCATTCCTGGACGGTTGACTCGGCCTCATCCCGCCGGGAACGCTGCTGCCGAACCTCTTTCTCTTGCCTGGTCACCTGTTCGTGAATTTCATCCACTCTGCGTAATGCCGCATTGCGCTCTTCGGTTAGCGCATCCCGTTTCGCCAGCAGTTCTGTCCACTCGGCTTCCTGCTGGGTGATACTGGCGGTCAGTTGTTCTTGTTCAGCGACAGCACGCTCTTTCTCTCGCGTACGATCAGTCAGCAACGTTTTGTTCTCTTCCAGCGTTTCCTCGGTTCGCTGCGCGTTCTGCGTGGTACGCTCAATTAATCCCTTCAGTTCGATCCCGGCCATCCGTCGCTCGTTCAGGGTATTGAGTGCTGCCCGGTATTGCGTTTCATGCTCTGAGAATTCATTGGTTGCGGTAGCCAGTTCTTCCGCGAGGGTGGACCTATCCCGCTGCCAGTTTGTCTGCTCAGTCTCGGCCTGCGTGCAACGCTCCTGCGCGGTGGTGATTGCGGCCGTCAGTTTGGTAGACCGGCCCTCCATCTCCCCCACTCGCCGATTACTTTCGCTGAGCAGGGTCTCAGTCCGATTTACCTCGATTGTCAATTGATCGACCCGCCGGGCAGTTTCGTCGCGCTCGCCGGTGGCCTGATGGATTGAATCTTCCAGCGCGCTGAGCTGATCTCGTACTGATTGCAATTCCTCGGAAGTCGACTGCAATTTCGTCGATTGCTTCTCGATCTCGTCTTTGAGTGATTCAAGCAAATCGACGCGACCGGTAACCGATGTTTCGCCCGTGCCGGCATAGATTAAGCCGGGAGGAATGAACGCGGTTCCATCCCGCGAAACGACTGGATATTGTCCCGCGAAATGGCAGAAAATCCGCCGGGCAGCATCTTTCGTACTCGCCAGGATGACCGAAAACAACAAGGCTGCCGCCATGGGGCGCACCGCCGCATCCATCTGGCAGAAATCCAAGAGCCACCCCTGAAAGCCGGCGTCATCCACCGGTGGACGATCCCAGGTCGGGGTGTTGGGGATCGGGAGTGACGGATCCCAAATTCCGACTCGGCCGGTCGCTTTCCTGGTGGCAAACTCTTCAACTGCGGCGGCTGTCTCCTGCGAATCACACCAGAGCGCTCCGGTTACACCGGCGAGGACCGCCTCCAGCGCGGGGGTTAGCTCTTCGTTAGTCGAAATACGCTGCACCCAGGCGTCGACGACCCCGGGGAATGTCTCGCGAGCTTCCAACACTGCCTCGGTGCCCGGACCCAATCCTCCCCCACGCGCTACCATTTCTTCCAGGGTCGAAACCTGCGCCTGAAGTCCGGCAAGTGATTTTTCGATATCGCCCACCTGGGCGGTCAGGGCTTCAAACTTCTTGCGAGTGAGGGATTGCTCGTCCTGCAACTGCTCGAGCCGGGCGTTACGCTGCTGGAGAGTTTGCTCCGTTGTTTCCATTTCCTGCGCCAGTTGTGTGTGGCGTTCAGCATACCGCTTGGCTTCCGCCCGTGCCTCCGTGAGGGTTACCTCGACGTCGGATCGTTCTGATTCCCACTGTTCGATCTGCTCCCGACGCAGCGTCAGGTCGGCCTGCAACTCGCCGAATTTCCGTTCGTTTTCGCTGACCGTGGCCGACAGTCGTTCTTTGGTTTCCCGCACGGCGGCGAGACGTTGTTCCTCTTCGTCAAAAGCTCGCTCCGCCTCCTGCAACGCCTCCTCATGCGTGGCTTGCCGCTCTCGGAGTTCTCTGAGCTCTTGCTGGATTTCCTGAAGATTTTGGCCAAACCGTTCGCGGTTGTCAGTCCGGCTGGCAATTTCCGAGGTGAGGCGTTCTATGGTATCTTGCAGATGGTCGCGCCGCTCGCGTTGTTGGACAAGGGATTTCTCGGCCTGATGGGCAGCATTCACCGCATTCGCCAGTTGATCCGAGACCTCCTTGGCAGCGCTTTCAGCAGCAGCCAGCTGCTCCTGTAATTCGATCAAAGCCGATTCGTCCTCGGTCAACGCCGCTTGGTATTTCTCCAATTCCAGGGTGGCTTCGGCTGAGTCCCGGTTTATTTCGGCGATGCGTTCCTGGCAATCGCCATATTTGCCGATTAAACGAATCCACTCCGATGCTGCCAATTTATCGGTAAGTTTTTTGTGCCGCTTGGCGCGGGCGACCTGCACACGCAGTTCTTTGACGCGTTTCTCGACCTCGGCCCGGACATCCTGCACGCGCAACAAATCGGCTTCGGTCCCTTTCAGTTTGTTGAGTGCCTCTTTCTTGCGGCTCTTATACTTGGAAATGCCGGCAGCCTCCTCAAAGAGGAACCGGCGATCATCGGGATTTTCCGAGAGGAGAGAGTCAATCATCCCCTGGCCGATCACTGAATAGGAATGCGCGCCCAAGCCCGTATCGGAAAACAGATCATGAATATCCTTGAGCCGGCACGTGGCTTTATTGAGCAGGTATTCACTCTCGCCGGAACGAAACAGCCGGCGGGCGACCGAGACTTCGTCATACGGAAGCGGCAACCGTCCTTCCCCGTTATCCAAAACCAGGATCACTTCCGACATGTTGAGCGGTGGACGCTGACGGGTGCCGGAGAAAATCACCTCATCCATCTTTCCGCCCCGCAACAGCCGCGGACGTTGCTCGCCCAGCGCCCAGCGGATCGCGTCCAGGATGTTGGTTTTGCCGCAGCCGTTGGGACCGACGACTGCCGTGATACCGCGGTCGAAAAGAATTGTCGTCGGATCGGGAAATGATTTGAAACCGGAAAGATCAAGACGTCTAAGGTACACCCGTGCCTCCCGTTGGTTTTGCCTGTGCCGAGGGGATAATAAACTTCCGGATCATCTCGATAAAAAGGATAAATTCCGTTTTCGGATCTGTCCCCTTGCGGGACGGCCGCAGTTCCACCGAGGTAAACGGCATCCCCAGCCCTCCCGGCAGCCCGATACGGACGTGGGTTTTCGACTTAACCAGTAACGCCGCAAAAAAGAGGGTGGGTTCTTTATTGAGTGTGATAACCACATCGAAGGGTTTGGGAAACAAGTTTTTGACAAAGCGGCGGCGGGGCCAGCCGGTCAATCCCACATCGCCAATCGTCGGCACGATGACATCAAAGCCATACGGATTGTAAAACGTCGCAGCGATACTGCGCGGCGGGTAGACCAGGGTCACCTTGGCTCGCGGGAACACCCGGGGCACGCGTGAAAGGAAATATTCAACCTGCCGCAGCGCCTCCCGCGAGGTTGGCATCAAGACCAAAACCCGGCGGGCGCGGGCGAGACTGCTGGGGAAAGAAAATTCCTCAGGATGTATGCGGTAACGCAGCCACCATAACAGCAAGCGACGGATCATAATGGCGCGTCCTCCTCCGATGGAGTTTCTACCGCGGTCGTATCGAGGTAGACTTCGAGGTTTTGTCGAGTTATCGGCCGCGAGCGGATGGGGCCGCCCCACTGGCGAAACGGTTTCAGATCATAGCCGTTGATTGAAGCGGTTACTCCGTCGTAATGCGAAAGCGACAGGGCAAAACTGGAATCGGCGTCCCAGGCGCGCACATCGCCCTCACCCATGAACCCAATGAACACCGTGTCACCGTCTGCTTGAACAACCAGCCAGGTAGAGTCCCGCCCGGTCATTGACAACCGCATCGGAGGTACGGGGACCACTTGGGGTGTTTCTTCCTCTTCGGCAACCAGCGCACTGTCCTCTGCCGGTGGCGTGATGGGTGGGGTCGTCACTCGTTCGCCCGGTTGAACTTTGCGGCCGAAGATAATCATGACCACCACGAACGCCGCGAGCACCACGCCGACCCCAACCCAGAGCAGGGGGGTCATTTGGAAGGTCTTTTTCTCTGGGACGACGGTCTTGGCTGGGGTCGGCGCCTCTGGCTGCTTGGGAACCGGTTTGCGAACCGGTAATTCCTGCGTATCAAAGACACTGTAAATCTCCTGGATATCAAAGCCCAGGAATTCGGCATAGGTTTTCAGGAACAAGCGGAGATATTCCGGGGTCGGCAAGACATCAAACTCTTCGTCCTCAATCGCTTTAACATACTCGGCTTTTATCTTAATTTCGCGTGAGACATCCTTGTACTTCAGACCAAGTTCTCTCCGACGAGCCTTCAGCAAAGCGCCGACATGGGTACCGTCATCCGGGGACGGCGGCGGCGGTGGTGTCGGCTGCGATGAGGAATCCTGATGATCCAGTTCTATAAAAAAGGTCATCGTGCTATCCTCGTCTGCAAACGGGCGAGCAATTGTACCAGTTTGCCGATCGGAAGACCGACCACATTGTCGAGTGGCCCGTCAACGTCCGCGACAAACCGGCCGCCCATCCCCTGGATGCCATACGCCCCGGCCTTGTCGAGCGGCTCACCGGTTCGTACGTATTTTCTGATCTGGTGTTCGGAGACAGCGTGAAATCGTACCCGGGTAGCCGACCAACCGTACACCTCGGTACCGTGGGGTTGCGCCAATACGCTCAAGCCGGTGTACACCGTGTGGGTCTTACCACTGAGACGGCTTAAGAGAGCGATTGCCTCCGCCGAATCAGCCGGTTTGCCGAGGACGCGCCGATAGAACACGATCGTATCTGCCCCCAAGATCAACCCGCGCTGATGCTTCCGCGCGACTGCCTTAGCCTTTCGTCGGGACCACCGAATAACATGGCCGTGTGGCGCGTCTCTCGGGTCAACTGTTTCATGCATGTCACTTGGTACGACGCTGAATTGTACCCCACATTGGTTTAACACCTCACGCCGACGTGGGGATCCGGATGCCAGCACCAACTGCCGATGCCCTAAGGTGCGCCGCACCTGCTCGGCATCCTCTTCAGTAACCCAACGCTGCCCTATATCCAAAAGCGGTATCCCAATTCTCTCAGAATCAACTACGGTGGGAACCGCCCCCCTAATTATCTATGACGAACGTCACCGGGCCCCAGTTGTGAATCTCCACCAGCATCTTCGCCCCAAAGATACCGGTCGCCACGGTTATCCCCATATTCTCAAAGTGCCGGCAAAACTGCAAGTAAAATTTCTCGGCGCTCTCCGGATTCATCGCCTGGGTAAAGGAGGGACGGCGTCCCTTGCGCGTGTCCCCATAGAGGGTAAACTGGGAAATGACCAAGACCGAATAATTGCGGTCAATCAGAGAATCATTCATCTTACCCTGATCATCCTCGAAAATGCGCAGCTGGGCAATTTTCTCGGCCAGCCGTTGCAGCTGTTCTGCTTCATCCTCTTCTTTAAATCCGACCAGTAACACCAAGCCAGGGCCGATTCTGCCGACAACTTCATCGTCAACAATGACCCGGGCCTTCTCTACTCGCTGCACACAGACTCGCATATGCTAATCTTCACTCCGACAGTATGATAGTGACCCCACTGCAAAAGGCAAGGGGAGATTCGTGCCCAACCGGTTCTTTTCCAGGGAGTTATTAGACTTGAGGAAATACCCCGCCGGAATTGAAGATCCATGGAATAACACCATCTGAGCCTGGTATTAACGGTAGACCATTCACTGGGAAATGTCGAGAAAACCATGCGACGAATTCTCTTGCTGGTGATATTGTTTTCGATTGTATCGGTAAACGCTGTGCACGCCGAGCCCCGTCATCCCGATAATGTGTTTCCAAAGCTCTTTGATGGCAAGAAGCGTGGGGCCGTCTGGGGGATTGGCACTGGTTATTACCGGGGGATATATCATGAACCCGGTTATACAAATGCAAGCGAAAGCGGGCTGCGTATCGCACTACTCCATGGAAGGGGAATAGATGAGAGGAATCTGATACTTTTGGAATTCTCTTTCTCAAGTGCGCGTCGTACTGTTCATTACCGGTGGCAGCGCCCGTGGAACTGTTGCGAGTTTGCTACTAGAACAGAGAGCGAGCGCGGGGAGTTTTTCGTGGGGGCTTCCTGGTATCATTACTTGACGAGATCTCGACCGGCGCCCTTGTTGGTGTTGGGTGCGGGTATGGCCAAACTCAATGCTGAGGATATATTCCAACCGGCCGTTCAGATTGGCTTTGGGTATGAGTTTATCAAACACACCCAAATCCTGGTAATAACTCGCGTGATGGATGATAGTCCCCAGCGGTATCATAGCCGCTTGTCTCGGATTAACCTGGCGATTAATGTGCTGGCCTATTGATTCTCGGGGAATTGCGATTGTCTCGAGAGTTATCCATGTCTTGACCCTGCAAGGAATACCGGTGCCCGATTTGAATCTGTTTAACGGGTGGTTTTCCAACGAGAAACAGCACGAGGTAATGTCATTAATGATCTGGCAACCACGCTACTGATAGGCTATACTGTTCCCGGACAGGAGACCGGTGATATGCAGACCGCGGGGAATTATCTTTTCCTCAATTCCAATAAGACCTGGGGCGGCAGCGAAACGAAGTTCTTAAAATGGGCGCAAGAACTGAACCGGCGTGGACACCGGACGACGCTCGCCGGGCGACGGGGAGGAGTGTATCTTAATCGGTTGGCGGAACTTGGGCTTGATGTCTTGCCCTTGTCGCTCTCCTGCGATTTCATGCCATTCGATGTATTGCGGCTTCACCGCTGGCTGAGGGAACATAAACCTCAGGCCATATTTTGCACTATAACCCGCGATGTACGGTTGGCAAGCCGGACGTTGCGGTGGACAAAGGGCTTGAATCCGAAAGTGTTATGGGTCAGCGGCTCGATTCTCCTCAAACGTACTCGTCGTCATCAGAGACTGGTAGACAAGTACGTCGACCACATTATTGTCCCCTCGGCCGCACTGAAACACGATCTGTTACAATTCGACTATGTTGATCCAGCTACGGTAGAAGTGGTCCCGAATGGATTGGACCTTCGTGTATGGAGTGTACCTACAGAAGAAGAGGTGTGCGCCGCCCGCAGAAATCTGCATGTTGCCGATGATCAGCTGATCGTCGGTGTCTTCGCCAGATTGGAGCCGTGTAAAGGTCATCGTTCGTTGCTAGACGCTTGGGAGGTGGTTCACCGGAAGCATCCTCAGGCGGAACTGTGGATCGCCGGTACCGGGGCGGATGAGGAGGAGTTGCGACGGTTGATCGATACGCGGGAGATTCCCGGCGTCAAGATGATTGGTTTTGTTAAGAATGTTCGGGAAGTGATGTTGGCGTGCGATATTGTCGTGCAGCCGTCATTGTCTGAATCGTTTTGTCATTCGCTGGTTGAAGCGATGGCCTGTGCTAAGCCGATCGTCTGTACCCGCGTGGGAGGAATGCCGGAGGTCGTGGCAGAAAACGAAACGGCCTTACTGGCTAAGCCGGAAAATTCAAGTGACCTCGCCGCAGCCCTGAGCACGATGCTTTCCAATCAGACCTCGCGCACCAAATTCGGCAAGGCGGGACGGCGCCGCGCAGAACAGCATTTCAGTTTACCGGCAACAATTGACCAATTGGAAACGTTGCTGCCACATGCACGGATTTTGCCGGGCAATGCCGCGTTTGTGCGCTAATTGCGGGAGGAACATTCATTGTCGAGGGAGTGTTGAGCGGTGCGGATCTTGCACTCAATTGTCATCGATGGTTGGCCGGCGGGGTCATGGTATGCGGTGAACATGGCCAAACGGCTCCGGGAACTCGGCCATACAACTTTATTGATGTGCAGGCCAGGTTGCCGTACCCAACAGGAAGCGGCAGGTGCCGGCCTGTCAACCTTTACCGGGATTAACCTCAAGAAAAAAGCACCCGGGCAGATGGTCAGCAATCTGTCCCACATCGGTCAGTTGCTGATCGACTGGCAGCCGGATATCATCTGCGCCCACTGGGGGGAGGATCATTCCGCCTGGGGGATGATTAAAGGGCTTTATGGCGACAAGACACCTTTAGTGCGGATCCGCTCGCTCGATCCCAAACCACCGAAAGCACACCCGTTGGGCAAATGGTTGCACGAACGGGTCACCAATCTGGTGATTACGTCAAACCAATACCTCCGCCACTGCTATCTTGAACGATTTTCACTACGGGACGATCAGGTACGGGTTATCTACCCCGGTATGGATATCCCGGATATTGAGCCGGTGACACCCGCCGCAGGGAGCTATAAGGCGGAGCACCCAGTAGTCGGCCTCCTTGCCCGTTTCTCCCCCGTGAAGGGCCATAAATATTTTTTTGAGTCGGCCCGGCTGGTGGCAAAGAGTATTGAAGATGTTCAATTCGTGCTGGCCGGGTTCGAATCAGAACTGACCCGCCGGGACCTGGAATCCATGGCGCAGGAGGTTGGCATTGCCGATCGGGTGGAAATACTCTCCGAGCGCACCGGCAGGTCGGCAGCGATAATCAACCGCTTCGATGTGGGCGTGATCAGCTCGGTGTTTTCGGAGTCGATTTCCCGCGCTTTGATGGAATATTTCGCGATGGGAATTCCCGCGGTAGCGACGGATGTCGGGGGAATACCCGACTTGCTGGCAGAGGGTGACTTCGGGACGCTGGTTCCGCCGAGGGATCCGGCGCGGACGGCGGAGGCAGTTGTTGAGCTCCTGCAAGATCATACGCGACGAGTCCAATCGGGGCAGCAGGCCCGCGAGTTTTTGCGAACCCAACGGACTTGGGCGCAGGCAGCGGAAACATTCCAACAAACGCTGTTGGAGATTTAAAGGAGCTGGTAATTGGCATCGCCGGGCCAACAACTTCCGATTCCACTTTCCGTGGTGATTATGGTGAAAGATGAGGAGACCAATCTCCCACGAACCTTGGCAAGTGTGCAGTTCGCCGACGAGGTAATCGTTGCCGATACCGGCAGCACCGACCGTACCATAGAAATCGCGGAGTCCGCTGGTGCACGAGTGGTGCGCTGTCACTGGCGAGGATTCGGCCCGACCAAGGCCGAAGCGCTTTTGCACGCGTCCGGCGAATGGATTCTCTCGCTTGATGCCGACGAGGTAGTCTCCTCCGAACTCGCGGCCTCGATCCGTACGGCAATTGCCGCCGATGATTCCCCGTATGTAGCCTACAAACTTGATCGTCACTCGAACTTCCTGGGGCGCTGGATGAAACACTCGGGCTGGTATCCGGATTATGTCACCCGGCTGTTTCGGAAGGGCCGGGCGAAGATGTCGGAGAAAGCTGTCCATGAATCATTATCTGCGTCAGGCGCGGTCGGTAGACTGGCGGGCAGACTCCTTCATTACACCGATCCGACCGTCGATCATTACCTTACCAAAATGAAGTTATATACGCGGCTGTCCGCCCGGGAACTGTTCGAGCAGGGCAGAAAGTGCCGTTGGACCGATTTGCCTATCCGCCCTGCGATCATGTTTCTGAAAACCTACATCGTCAAACAGGGTTTCCGCGACGGCTGGCAGGGATTTGTCTTGGCTATGTTTTCCTCAATGCATGTGTTCACCAAGTATGCACGATTACGGGCGCTGTGGGCCGGACGCAACGTGGAGCGTCCTGGCAAACAGGACAATTCTACATGAGAAAGTGCTAACAGAAGCCCGCGTCGGACGCGTATCCCAGATGTGGACTGCCGCAAGGAGTTACGACGGTTCGACAGGCGGTGTTTTCCATAGACGATGGACGGAAGTACTGAAGGAGTCTGATGATCATGGCGATTCGTCATGTGGCAAAGTTGGGTGATCCCGTGCTCCGGCAACGAGCGCAGGAAATCCCGCATGAAAAAATCCGTTCAGAAGAAATTCAACGCCTCATCGACGATATGCAGGACACTATCGAAGTCTACGAAGGTATCGGTCTGGCGGCGCCTCAGGTGCATGAATCTGTCCGCTTGTTCATCACCCGGGATGTCTACGACCCGGCGGAGGAGAATCGACTGTTGTTACCCGCCCAGGTCGTGATCAATCCCACAATCAAGTTTTTGACCCAGAATGAATCGACGTACTGGGAGGGGTGTCTTTCCATCCCGGATTTACGCGGAATGGTGCCGCGGCCGAATAAAATCCAAGTGACCGGCTATGACCGAGACGGCCGCAAAATTAAGTTTGATGCCGAAGGGTTCGCCGCGACCGTCGTGCAGCATGAGAATGACCACCTTGACGGTATCGTGTTCCTCGATCGCATGGCCGATCTCAAATCGCTGGCGTTCCTGAAAGAATTCGAACGACACGTGGCAGCCGCACCGGAAGAGATTGCCGATTAACCTGGTTTGCCGGACCCTGTTCCATGTCTGTAATTCCTGATCTCACGATCGAACGCCTGCTGGATCGCGTTAGTCACCCGTCCCGGTATATCGGGCAGGAGACTCACGAAATCCGCAAGGACCCGGACACAATTCAAATTCGTGTCTGCCTGGCGTTTCCGGAATTGTATGAAATTGGCATGTCGCATCTCGGGCTGCGTATCCTCTACGACGTCTTAAACAAGGACCCGGAAATCTACGCCGAGCGGGCGTTTTGCCCCTGGCCCGATCTGGAACAATTGATGCGGGAGGAAAACGTCCCGCTCTGGTCGCTGGAAACGCATACCCGGTTGCGGGAATTTGCCGTCGTCGGTTTTTCTCTGCAGTCCGAGATGACCGCCACCAACATTCTGACCATGCTCGACCTGGCGGGGATTCCCATCCGTGCGCGAAACCGTACCGCAGAACACCCAATTGTTATCGGTGGTGGCCCGGTGGTGTTCAATCCCGAACCGTTGGCGGATTTCTTCGATTGCTTTTTGATTGGCGACGGCGAAGCCGCATTCCCGGCATTTCTGAAAGAATACCATAGAATTGCCAACACCGGCAATCGACAAGATATCCTCAAGCATCTCGCGCAGTGCGAGGGAATTTATGTCCCCGCGCTCTATGCAACGGAACAACAGGATTCCGGATTGGTCATTGTGAAGGGCAATGGCTCGGCGCCGTTCCCGGTAAAGAAAGTCCTGGTAGAGGACTTGGGAGAGTACCCCTTCCCGGATACCTCGCTGGTCCCGCAAGCGGAAATCGTGCACGATCGCTACGCCGTTGAGATTGCCCGGGGCTGTACCGAGGGTTGCCGGTTCTGTCAGGCCGGAATTATTTATCGCCCGGTGCGCGAACGCAAACCAAAGGATATAATCTCCACATTGAACAAAGGTATCGAGAGCAGCGGCTACGACGAGGGCTCGCTCACTGCGCTTTCCACCGCCGATTATTCATCCATTGATTCGCTGGGCCGTGCCGCCGCGGCGAATCTCCAGGACCGTAAGGCGGCAATGGCGGTCTCATCGCTGCGGGTCTACGGATTGACTGAACGTCTGGCCGAGGATATTGCTCGGGTCCGCAAAACGGGGTTCACGATTGCGCCGGAAGCCGGCACCCAACGCATGCGGGACGTCATCAATAAAGGTATTACCAACGAGGATATCGCGACCGCAGCCCGCATTGCCTTCGACGCCGGCTGGGATTTGCTCAAATTGTATTTTATGATCGGCCTGCCCACCGAAACCGATGAGGATGTCGCGGGGATCGCCGATATTGCATTGCGTGTCTCTGAGATGTCCGCCGGGCGACAGGGCAAAGGCAAAGCCAAAATACATGTTTCTGTTTCCTCATTTGTACCGAAGCCACATTCCACATTTGCCTGGGCGAAGTTTGATGATCCTGAGGATTTGAAACGGAAACAACAACTGATTCTGTCCCTGGTCAGGAAGCATCGCAATATTAAGGTGAGTTTTCACGACGTGGAATCCTCCACGCTGGAGGCGGTGTTGGCCCGCGGAGACCGCCGGCTCAACGACGTCATCCGCACCGCCTGGGAGAGCGGCGCCCGCTTCGACGAGTGGGGGGAGCATTTCAATCTGCAAATCTGGGACGATGCGCTCACTACTTCTGGGATTGATCCCGGTCAATTCCTGCGGGAAATCCCGGTCGAGGAACCGCTTCCCTGGGATCATCTGGACCCATTAGTCGAGAAAGAGTTTCTCATCCAGGATTACCGGCGAGGATTAAAAAACAAGTACACCATTCCCTGCGAGAAACCCTTCATCCCGCAGTCACGCCTGAAAGAGAAACCGCGCCGTGGCGAGGAAAAGCTGATCTGTTATTCTTGCGGTGTGGGGTGTGATCTGCAAAAAATCACTGATTATCGCCGAGAGACTAAGACACAGGCCGACCAGTTGAGTGAAGCTACACCAGCTCATACCTCCGCTGAGCCACCCGCGAGTAATAGGAATCTCACCGAACGGTGGCGCTATCGCGTGGCGTATGGCAAGACCGGCTGGTCGCGGTATCTGTCGCATCTGGAGGTCACGCGCGTCTGGCAGCGCAGATTACGCCGCGCCGGGATTGAACTTTCCTATACCGAAGGGTATCACCCACATCCGCGTCTCTCCTTTGGCCCTGCACTCCCGGTAGGAGTGGCAGGCGAGCGTGAATATTTCGATCTGCAGACCACGGTCGACTATGATCCCGATGACCTGCGGCAGAAACTCGCACAATCGTTACCGGATACCTTTCCAATTCGCGAAATAACGCGTATTGATCTCCGGGCAGCAGCAGTGGAGACATTGATCGATACATATTCCTACCGACTGGACGGAAAGACCAAATATATTCAAATGATTTCAGCTGCGGTCGAATCGCATGTATCAGCGAATGAGTGGATTATTACACGAATGAGAAAAGGTAAGGTCCGTAGGCTGGATATCCTGCCGCATCTGATCGCATTTAGTTCATCCAGCACGAACGGAGCCTCATCGATTGAAGTACAATTGCGCACTATTGATGGTCGCACGATTAAGCCCGGCGAAGTAATTGAATCCGCCCTCGGCGAAATCCCACCGGGAATGCGGATTGTGCGCACGTGCATGGGACGTCTTGAAAACGATACAATGGTGGTACCTTTGTAATCATGAACGGCAACGGCAAAAGAGTAAGTTTGTTTACGCTGGGCTGTCGCTTGAACCAGGCCGAGACCGCCTTGATCGCCGATTCGTTCCGCGCACGCGGGTATGAAGTCGTCCCGTTTGGGGAAGAGGCGTCGGTCAGTGTAATCAACACCTGTTCGGTAACCTCACGGGCGGATGCCAACTGCCGTAATGCGATCCGCCGCGCCCGAAAGGCCTCCCCGCACGGCGTCGTTGCCGCCGTAGGCTGTTATGCCCAATCGGATACCGAGAAAGTGTGCGGTGTACTTGGGGTCGACTATGTCGTCGGCACCGATCAGAAACTGAAGATAGCCGATATTGTCGGCAACGATGGCCGTCCAGATGATATCCGGGTAATCACGCAGCGCAAACACACCTTCGAACCGCTGAATTTTTCTTCGGTGGGATACTACCCCGAATCGACCCGTGCCAATATCAAAATCCAGGATGGCTGCGATTTCACCTGCGCGTTTTGTATTCTGCCGCGAGTGCGCGGACGGGCCCGCTCGCGCCGCATGGGCGATATTATTGTTGAGGCTAATGAACTGGCCGCGCGCGGCCATCAGGAAATTGTCCTGGCCGGAGTGAGTATCGGGCTGTATGCGTTCGAGGAATTCACCATCGCCGATATCGCAAAGAATATCGAGAAAATTGATAATGTCAGCCGGGTGCGGGTGTCCTCAATTGAACCCAGTACGGTGAGGGACGACTTCCTCGACTGGATGGCGCACTCCGACAAAGCCTGCCGGCATCTGCATATCCCGCTTCAGTCCGGGAACCCGACAATCCTCGAGGCCATGCGTCGCCCGTACACGTTGGACGATTACCGGCGACTGATTGATAAAGCCGAGAAACTCATGCCGGGTTTGGGGTTGGGCACGGACATTATTGTCGGCTTTCCGGGTGAGGGAGAGGCCGAATTCGAAAACACCTGCCAGGTCGTGGAAGAGCTACCGTTCTCCTATTTACATGTCTTCAGCTATTCTGACCGCCCGAAGACGCACGGGATGAAGCTGCCGAATAAAAATTCGCCGGAGACCATCAAACGCCGCTCAGAGATCATGCACGAAATCGGTGACCGGAAAAAGAGCGAATTCGCCGAGAAACATATCGGTAAAGAGGTCGAGGTGCTGGTCGAACGCCGGGATGAAGATGGCCTGTGGAATGGGTTTACGGGGGAGTATTTGAAGGTATTTTTTGCGGACGATCGGGATTTGCATAATACAATGGAAACAGTTAAGGTCATCGCGAGCGAGGAAGAAGCCGCACGTGGAATTTGTAGGTTGGGTTCCGAGGAATTCGCGAAAGCGATTGACGAGAAACCCGACAATTGATACTAAACCCCCGCCTGAACGGGAGTGACAGGTATTTGGGTGGCCCGGACATTTGTCCGGGTTTCAAAGAATGTTTCGCAAAGCGCACCCGTGGGTGCGGCACCAAAAGCAAGGATGAATCGATGAGAGGGACAGACGAGGACGTCTGCCGCCTACAAATAGAATCGTAGAGTGGGTGCTCCGCACCCACCGTGGACCCCGGCCTTCGCCGGGGTGACAAGCTAAGAATGATCGGGGTGTGAGATGACCCAGGAATTCAACATCGCCAAACTGTTCAAAGACGTCGTCGACCCGCAACCGGGGGAAGTGATCACGTTCATGCATGATGTTCCGCACGGGGACATCAAAGATAATGACGAATGGCAGGCCCGGCGCGAAATGACCAGGGAATGGCGGGACGGGATACAAGGTCTCTGTGACGAAGTCGGGGCGACATTGACTCCAATTGTCACCTTTGCCGCAACCGGTGTGAACAATGCTGATTTGCCGGAGACCGGCGAATGCAACGGTGAGACAATCAACCTGGAAGAATATCTGGGCAAGAGCACTGTCTGCTTTGCCCTCACTGAGTATTCGGCCTCGGCACCACTCATCCAGTTGAGTAAGATGTACCCGAAGTTTCGCGGCGCCAGCCTGCCGGGAGTAACGCGGGAAATGGAACAGACAGCCTTATCTGCCGATTACGCGCAGGTTGCCCGCTGGGCACAGGTGCTCACTGACCGGCTGACTCGCGCTGAGTCCGCCAAAGCGGTTTTTTCGACCGGCCACGAGTTTACCTTTGATCTGCGTCACCGGGAGGGGGACAGCGACGACGGTTATTTGCACGCCGATAAGACCGGTATCCGGCTGATTAATCTGCCGTCAGGAGAAGCGTGTATCGTGCCTTATGAGGGTGAAATCGCCGGCGATCCCAGCCGCACTGCGGGACAAATTCCGGTGAAGTTGGACAACGAAATCGCTGTCTTACAGGTGAAAGCGAACCGTATCATCGGCACCGAGGGACTGGGCAGCGAGACCGAAGCCTTCGCCAAACTGCTCATGACTGACCGGGCGCGACAGAATATCGCCGAATTGGGCCTGGGCTGTAATCCCAAAGCGGTCATTTCCGGGAACGTACTGGAAGATGAAAAAGTCGGTTTTCACTGGGCCTTCGGTCGCAGTGAACATCTGGGGGGTAAGGTTTCACCAGCGCATTTCGCCAAGCCGGAAAATGTGCTGCATGAAGATATCGTGTACGCCAGGGGATGTCCGATCACAGTCAAAGAACTCACGTTGACCTATCCCGACGGCACGGAAGAACTAATTCTGAAAGACGCCGAATATACCGTATTAGATTAAGTATGCCAGGAAATGCCACCGCGACATATCAGTTATTCACCTATGGCTGCCAGATGAATGAGTACGACAGCGAGTTAATCGCGTCGTTGCTTGGCAAGGCCGGCTATCGGCCGGCAGATAATGGCAATGCCGCCGATATCGTGCTGTTCAATACCTGCGCGGTGCGCGAATCGGCCAACACGCGGGTGTATGCCCATATTGAACAATGGTCACAAACCAAGCGTGAGGGCAAAGCGCAGGTCATCGGTATCCTGGGGTGTATCCCCCAAAACCTGAAAGGAAATCTGCTTGAGCGTTTCCCCGAGGTCGATTTTGTCTGCGGACCGGACAGCTACCGTTCCCTGCCGACATTGATCAAGAATTCATCCATTGATCATGAGCGCTCAGTCGAGGCCCGACTCTCCGAATATGAGACCTATTCCGATATCGCACCGGTCCGCGTGCCCGGCGTGAATGCCTGGCTGGCAATTATGCGCGGGTGCGATAAGTTCTGCTCGTTTTGCGTGGTACCGTTTACCAGGGGACGAGAACGCTCCCGCACGCCGGAGAGCATTATTGCAGAAACGCGACAATTGGTCACCGAAGGCTACCGGCAGGTTACGCTGCTGGGACAGAACGTGAATTCCTATCGTTCCGGCGAGACCGATTTCGCGTCGTTGATCGACCAGGTCGGCAGGGTAGAGGGAATCGAACGCGTGCGCTTCACCTCGCCGCACCCCAATGATTTCCCCGTGCATTTGTTGGAGGTCATCGCGGCTAATCCGCACGTGTGTTCACACATTCATTTCCCCTTGCAGGCAGGTTCCAACCGTGTACTGGAGAAAATGAATCGCGAGTACACGATTGAGGAGTTCCTCAAGCTCGTAAACCTCATGCGGAAAACGATCCCCGGGGTCACTCTGACCACCGATATCATCTGTGGCTTTCCTACCGAAACCGCTGCGGAATATCAAGAAACAGTCGCTGCGGTCAAGGAGATCGAATTCGATTCGGCGTTTATTTTCAAATACTCCGAACGCGAGGGCACGCTGGCCGCGCGCCGCTACCCGGATGATGTTCCTGATGATATCAAATCAGCCCGCGTCACCGAATTGGTGGGAATCCAGCGCGAAATCTCGGAACGAAAGAACCGGGCGATGATCGGCCAGACCTGCCGCGTATTGGTCGAAGGCACCGCCAAAAAGTCTCCGGATCAACTCAAGGCCCGCACCGACGGCAACAAGATCGTGCTGTTCCCGTCCACCAACGGCCTTAACCTCGGTGATTTCTGCGACGTTACTATCACTCAAGTGACCCCGAACACCCTGCTCGGATACCCGGCCTGATTTTTATCACTCGGATCTTCTGTCAAACTCCGGACAACCGATTGCACATCGATTGAGACTTGCGTATAATCTTACTGGAATTGGTCCGTGCTAGGTGGGGAGCTAGCGGTGCCCTGCACCCGGAACCCGCTATACCGGGGCTGAATTCCCGCCCGAGGTTTGTCGGGTGCGTCCGTAGGAGCTTGACGTTCGGTGTTGAGGATCGGGTCCTGCGCAACGGGCGACCACCAAACCCCGTCAGGACCGGAAGGTAGCAGCGGTAGGTGTTTTCGTTCGTGTGCCGTGGGGCTGCCCGGTCTGAGCCGGAGGTCGGCCACCGCGGGTGGATCGGGATCGACGGTGGGTGCACGGGCCTAATTTCCATTTCACTTGGTCTAAGGAGCGTTTTCTCCTTACTCTCCAAACAAATCGTGATGGACGACTGATGAAAACGTGCGCGAAGAAAAATAATTGGTGGTTCGCATTTGGCGTTGGGGTGATTCTGATCATCTTTGCTGCCTGTGGGCCGGATACCGATGCCGAGTGGCAACGACTAATGGATCGGGGGGGAGCGGCTTTCGCCGCAAAAAAATTCGACCTGGCCGACAGCCTGTATTCGGCCGCCTGGCTTATTGCCCAAAATCTTCCGCGCGAAGACCGCCGCTGGGCGGTCACCGCCGAGCGAGTCGCCCAGGCCAAATCGTTTATCGGCGAGTATGATACGGTCATTGATATCTATAAGAAATTACTTGATCACCGGGTACAGACACTGGGTGAGGGTGACCTCGAGGTCGCCCGGCTCAAGTACAAAATCGCCTACCATTGTGATTGGCGCAGCCGCTACGATGAATCTAAGGCCTACTATGACGATGTACTTGAGGTGTACGAGCGCGAGCTTGGTCCGGAGCACGATGACACATACCATTGCCTGAAGCGCTACGGGTGGGCCTACCGGCAAACCGGCTTCTTCGAGAAGGCGGAATCGCTATTCATACAGGCGATTGCCATCCGGGAAAAAAAGGATATTCCGGGCGACGAAGAGCTGGTGACCGATTTGGAACGGCTCGCGGAAATTTACGAATTGCAGGAAGAATACACGAAGGCCGAAAAGGCATACCGTCGCGGTCTTCGAATACGCGAGGAGGCATACGGGCCCGATCATCACCTGGTCGCTAATTCTCTGGAGAAACTGATGCTGCTCCTGCGCGAAATGGACCGCAACCAGGAAGCCAACAAACTCGCCGAACGCATTGATCGTATTCGGACCACGCGAAAATAGCCCCCGACATTTCCCTCTGCTGGTGTCGGGCTTCTTCGCAATTTTTGGGTTGCAGCAATCGTTTCGGAAAACGACCTTCTATGATTTAGACCGGCGCCACAATGTAGACGTACCGAAGATCGGTCTGACCGCAGTTGACTACGTCATGTCGGGAATGCGGGGGTACATAGCCGAACTGCCCGGCGCTGAGTTTCAGGACCGGTTTCCCATCGCCGAGGAGTTGTGCGTTTCCCTCCAAAATAACCAGCATCTCTTCGTGATCCTCAGTGGAATGTTCGCCGACATGTTCTCCCGGATGCAGAAGGACCAGGCCTGAATAGAGGGCAAGATTGCGAGATCGATCGAGAAGTTGTACGTGCGGATCCTCAAAACCGCGGCCGTCGATAAGAAAAGGTTTTAAAGATTGCCTATCCGGGTGTGGAGAACCCATGAAAATCTCCGTTTGTATCGTTTTTTCCCGCGTCCGGAGTCTGAGGTCTATTTATGCGCTGGAGCGCCGAACCCACCACGTCGCCAGGGCCGGAAGCGCCAGGATCTGGATCCCTCCCGCTACGAGGCCGGGAGCCAGCGCCGCCAGGGCGTGATGGAGCGTCCAACCTGGATAGGGTACGAGCAGTAGCGAGATTACGATATAGGCCAGTCGACCGGCAATTAATGATACGCCCAATGCGAGGAAAGCCGGTAACCGAAGGGATTCTCTTAAAAAACCGGCCCCTGCCCCATAGACCGCCAACTCCGCACTCATAATTGGGATCATTGGCGGGTACGGCATCCCTGAAAGCAAATAGCTGATGATTGGTGACAAAGTGCCTGCGAGAAGACCGCCTCGCCAGCCATAGACCAGTCCGGCCAGGATCACCGGCCAGTGCATTGGCAAGATATACCTTACCGGCAGTCCACTGATATGGGCCAGCGCAGGAAACAGCACAGCGGAACCTGTGAGTACCGCGAGAAAAATTATCGATTTCGGCCGGGCAATTGGCAGAGTCAGTGGTCCTGCCGGCAGAGTCTGCATAGTTGTTTGCTGCATACTACCCTCCATTTTAGTCCGGTGGCCACTGGTACATAGTAGAAATATACGTCAACCGAATATGGGGGAAAAGGGGAATTATGTATGGTCGGCAAATCGGCATGGTCTTTTTCACGGCAATATATGTCAATGGCGTTCTGACCACTCTTGACGAATTTGATAGACTTGACTTGTTGCCGGGTCTCTGAATAGCATAGTGGTCTATGGAATGGACCGCTCGAATCTCGGCAATCTATCTGGGCTTTTTCTCCCAGATTGCCCAGGTGATTATCCTTCGGGAGGCCCTCGCGGTTTTTGCCGGGGTGGAGATGATTATCGGCTCGGTGCTGGCGGTCTGGCTGGTGGCTATCGGGATCGGCAGTGTGGCCGGGAACCGCATGGCGGTTTTCCACCGTAATCCACAGGCCTCGCTGGGCTGGCTCTATTTCATAGCCGGGGTGCTGTTGCCGGTAACCATTCTCGGTCTCCGGCAACTGCCCGGATTGCTGGGATTTGCACCGGGGGAAATTGTCGGACCGGTCACCACTCTGCTCGGCGCCAACGTCACTATCGCTCCCATCACTCTGATTTTAGGACTGCTTTTTACCGCGAATGCGCGTGTGCTGCCGGAAAAAGAAAAGACCTGGGTAGGCTCAGTCTACCTGCTGGAGGCGGCAGGCGCCGCGACCGGGGGGATATTCGTCACCTTTGCTTTTATCCCGCAGGTATCTCACCTGGTCATTGCCTTTGCCTTCCTGTTAATGTCCGTGCTGTGGGGGCTGGCCTTCCTGCATGGTCGGGCGACACGAATAGTGGGCATCCCGCTGACGGTCCTGATTGTGGTTCTTACCCAGGCCGACCGCTGGGATTGGTTTCGCAACTTCGATATCTCCACGCGTCCTGCCGCCGACCTGCCGGGCGAAGTTCTGGCGTTAGTTGATTCACCCTATGGGCAACTGACCGTCTCGCAATATGTCGACCAATTGAGCCTCCATCGCAACGGTGCTCTCATCGGATCATATCCCGATCGTGCCGCCGCTGAGGAAATTGCTCATTTCCCCTTACTGGCGCAGCCGAACCCGCGCCAGGTTCTCTTAATTGGCGGAGGTGGGAGCGGCGCCTTACGCCAAATACAAAAACATGGTACCGTCGCGACCTATGTCGATCTGGATCCTTCGCTCGTTCCCATTTTGCAGCGTTATTCCCGGCCACGTGTTCTGCTGGGCCTGGATCAGGCCGAAATTATTCTGCGAGATCCGCGAATTTTCCTGCAAAAAGAAGCCACACGCTATGATGTCATCATTCTCGAACTGGGTGAGCCGTCCACCGCCTTGGTTAACCGGTTTTACACACGCGAATTCTTTGCCGTGGTACAGGCCGGCCTGACGGATACAGGAGTGTTTGCTTTCCGGATGCCTTCAGCCGAAAATTATATCGCGCCCGAACGCGCCCGATTTTTAGCCACCTTGCAAACGACCTTGCGTGAGGTATTCCCGGAAGTGGTAGTCCTCCCGGGCGCAACCAACGTCTTTCTGGCCGCCAATAGCGAGTCCTTCCTGCCCTCGACGGCGGCGGAGTTTGTCTCGCGGCTGATGGACAAAAACATTCAAACTGAGTTCATCACCGCCGAGTTGTTGCCGTATCGTCTGAATGACGAGAATGCAGCCTACCTGCAAAAGCAACTGCGTGCCGCCACGCCGATTGTGAATACCGATCTTCACCCGATCTGCTATTACTTCAACGCAATTCTCTGGAGCACACAGTTTGGCGATGAAGCCGCTATTCTTACGGCAATCGAACAGACACGTAAATGGTACATCGTTGGGTTTGTCGTAGTGGTGTTAGTCCTGCTGGCCAATGTAGTCCGTCCCGCCAACCGCAGTGGACAATACCTGGCCTCCCTGTTGATCACCGGATTCAGCGGTTTGGCCGCCGAAGTTATTCTGATCTATTGTTTTCAAGTCGAACTCGGAGTCGTGTACGGGAAAATTGGCTTGCTGACCGCCTGCTTCATGGCCGGCTTAAGTGTCGGATCATTTGTGGTTAACCGTCGTCAGACTGTGCACCCGTGGATCGTTGCCGGCTCACATGTTGTGGTAATGGTGTTCGCTTTTGCCTTTTTGACATATGTCTCATTCGTTGCTCCTGGTGGCATCAACACCACGTTTGCCGAAGCGGCATTTTATCTCTTTTCGACTGCCTTTGGCTATGCCGGTGGAGCACTCTTTGTCGGGGCCAACCGGATGTTTCTCGACCGTCGCCGGGCAAGTCTCCTCACCCCGGTCGGGACCGGCTACGCCATGGATGTCCTCGGCTCCGCCCTCGGTGCACTGATGGTAAGTGCCGTGCTCATTCCTCTTTGGGGCGTAACTGCGGTGGTGTGGGTGATTATCGGCTTAAATGCCATGATTGCAGCGTCGATTGCCATTAAGCGATAACCGCTCAACAAGTTGACTCCATATATCATTTGAAATATACGCCTCTCTCGTTATAATTATTTTGGGAGCGTTGGAATGAATACGGTAATTATTGCCTTTGTCGGACTCGCCTGGCTGGTTTTCGCGTATCAGTGGTATTCCCGCATCATTGACCGGCGGTTGGTCAAGCCGGACGATACCCGACCGACCCCCGGCAAGGAACTCAACGATAACCTCGACTACGTCCCCACCCGCCCGATTGTGCTCTTCGGCCACCATTTTTCCTCGATCGCCGGGGCTGGCCCGATTGTCGGGCCGATCCTTGCATTTTCCCTCTTTGGCTGGCTGCCGGCCCTGCTCTGGATTTTGGTCGGATCGGTCTTTATCGGCGCGGTGCATGATTATACTTCCCTGATGATTTCTATCCGGAGCAAAGGCGTCTCCATCGTGGAAATTGCCGGCTCCTCAATCTCCGAGGCAGCCCGCTGGATTTTTTCTGTCTTTGTCTGGTTTGCCCTGGTCCTCGTCCAGGCTGTGTTTGCAGTTTTAACCGCACAAACCCTGGCGGAAAAACCGGAAATCGTGATCCCCACACTGGGCATTGTTGCGCTGGCGATGGTGTTTGGTTCGCTCGTCTATCGTCGCGGGGTGAATTTGATCGTCGGCACCATTGGAGCGCTGGTAGTTCTTGGTTCACTGATCTTAATCGGTGAACGGTTTCCCATCGCCGCCTCTTATGATTTCTGGTTGCTTTTATTTATTGGCTATGCATTTATCGCCGCAATTTTGCCGGTGTGGCTGCTGTTGCAGCCGCGCGATTATATTTCCGTCTACATTCTAATCATCGGGCTCGTACTCGGTTTTGCCGGTATGCTGGTTCTGCATCCGACGATGAACGGTCCGGCGCTAACCTCGGTCACCAGCAGCAAAGGTCCGATTTGGCCGATGCTGTTTATCATTGTTGCTTGTGGGGCAGTGTCGGGCTTTCATTCACTGGTTTCCAGCGGTACTACTGCCAAGCAACTGCGCAAAGAGTCCGAGGGCCGCAAAATCGCTTATGGCGGCATGCTCACCGAGGGGGCGCTGGCATTATTGGTCACTCTCTTGATGGGTGGAGTGTTGTACTGGGGAAAAGCACCGACCATGGAACTCAACGGTTTCGTGTTTCAGGAACTGCTCAAGCAAAGCGCCAATATAACCTTCGGCACAGCCCTGGGGCGGGTCATGGCCTCGCTGGGGATCCCGCTGGCGATCGGCACTGCGTTCGGTGTGCTCATGCTCAACGCGTTTATCCTCACCACGCTGGATACCTCGGTACGCCTCTCCCGCTACATCGTGCAGGAAACGCTCGGCAAACGTGTGCCATTGTTCAACAATCGTTATCTTGCTGCAGGCCTCGGCCTGACACTGGCCTACTATTTCTGCCAGGGCGGCAATTGGAAAGTAATCTGGCCGGTGTTCGGTGCTTCCAATCAGTTAGTCGCCGCCCTGGCGCTGATGGTTGTTACCGCATATTTCATGGCCTTCAAACGGCCAACCGGGTATGCATTTATTCCCGCGCTGATCATGACCATTACTACCGAAGCGGCGTTGGCGTACCAGTTATTCTGGCTGTTCATCCCGGACGGCAAAATCGTTCTGTCGATCACGGCAGTTGTTTTGATGCTGCTCGGGTTACTGGTAACCTATGAAGTGCTCCGCAAATTCCGCCTCACCTGGAGCAAGGCCAAAGATGTCCCGGCGAAAGCCTGACCGGTAGTGACTTTTGCATAGTCACACTTCTTTGTCATTCCCGCGTAGGCGGGAATCCATTTTCCCTGGGCAAAGTCCAGGGACAAACGCCCTGAATGAACGGTGGTGACCCAAACTCGATCCGCGGAAGACGGGCTCCATTTGTGGTTGATGCTCAACCATCATTGTGGGTGGCAGATCTCCCGGTCTGCCCGTTCTTTGGAATCAACAGAATTTTCCCCGCGCGTCATTCCGGACTTGATCCGGAATCCAGTTTGGGGTGGGGGAGGGGCCAGCGCAGATGGTCGCTCCCAGAAATCCACCGCGGGGGACTCAAGGATTCGACCCACAACTGCAACCGATTCCCAAATTTCCCTTTCATCTTGACAATGTTTGTTCCCCTCAGTTTCGTCCATGATCAATAAACGTAGGGGGATACATGACCCGGTTATTTGCACGTTTTTCTCAGAAGCGGGGGTTGAAACCCGGTGCTCCGGTTTTTGTCGGTGAACCTCGACAAGAACATGTTCGGATCACGGTCATCGATTACAATAAAACGGAAATCACCGAACGAGAGATCGAGCGTGCGGAAGACTGCTTTGGCTTTCGCGATTCTTCTTCGTTGACCTGGATTAATATTTCCGGGATGCACGATACAAAATTGGTCGAAGAGGTTGCCACGCACTTTGGGATCCATCCTCTGGCGATTGAAGATATCCTGAATACCGGGCATCGACCCAAAATCGAGGAAACGGACAGCTATATTCTCGTCATTTTGAAAATGCTGTATCCTGAAGGGGAAGAAGGAGAAATCCACTCTGAGCAAGTAAGCATTGTTTTCGGAAAAAAATATGTGCTGTCCTTTCAAGAGCGGGATGGCGATGTGTTCGAACCCGTGCGAACGCGCATCCGCAATACCACCCCCCGGGTGCGCTTCCTGGAGCCGGATTACCTGGCATATGCGTTGACCGATGCGGTTGTCGACGGATACTACCATGTGCTTGAACATGTGGCCGAGCAAGTCGACGCCTGCGAGGACCGCATGATGGCCAATGACGACGGCGATGACCTGGAAACAATTCATCAACTCCGACGGGAACTGGTGCTCATGCGGCGACGAGTCTGGCCGCTCCGGGAAGTGGTTACCTGGTTGGAACGCAGTGAATCACCGCTACTGAGTGATGTCACCCGACCATATCTACGCGATTTATTCGATCATACCATTCAGGTCATTGATACAATTGAATCATTCCGCGATGTGGTGACAGGCCTCATGGATTTTCATCTCTCCAACGTCAGTAATCGCATGAACCAGGTGATGAAAGTCCTCACCATTATTGCCACCATTTTTATCCCGCTGGGATTTTTGGCCGGCGTCTACGGCATGAATTTCGATACCGACAGCCCCTTCAATATGCCCGAGCTCGGGTTTCGCTACGGATATCTGTTGTTCTGGCTAATTGCGCTGCTGATTGGCGTGGGATTATTTACCTTCTTCCGTCGGCGGAAGTGGCTGTAATTCAGAATTTAGCAGGCACATAAATCCCTGTCATTCCCGCGGAGGCGGGAATCCATTTTCCCTGGGCGCAGCCCAGGCCCGGGAAATTCTGACTTCATTTGGGGTTGATTTTCCGAGCCACCCGACGCTCCGCGTGCGTCCCGCACGCATCGCTCTGGGTGGGGCACCCGATTATTTGGGCGTTAACGATGAATGGACAATATCCCTAATAGCTTGTCATTCCCGCGGAGGCGGGAATCCACGGCGGGTGCAAAGCACCCACCCTACTTTTTCTCGCGTTCCTCCCGCGCTTTCAAGTACGCTGCCAGCCGTTCCCGACGATGTTCGAGGATTTCCATCTCTTCCTGAATCTTCTTCTTTTCCGCATCATCCGAGACAGCCGCCAGGCTCTCTTTGAACCCGGCAATCTGACCATCGATTTCCGCGTAGCGTTCGCGCAATTTCTCCAGCGATTCCGCTTCGTTGGCCTTATCGAACGCGACATCTTCGGGCGATTTTTCCGGTTCGAGTACTGTTGGTCCGATCGGTGGTTGCGCGAAGGGGATATATTTGATACCCGGCTGAATTGCGCGGGTGTTCATGAAGGTGGGGGAGACTATTTCAATTTCATTTTGATGTAACTGGTCGAGCATCGCCTCACGCAGGCGCGAGCGGGTGGAGATCAGATTCTTCACTTCCTCCAACATTCCGGCCACACGGTAAGTTACGGAAAAATCATTGAGGTTGAGGATGTGCACAAACGGATCGGTCAGGCCGGCGTCGAGCGCGGCCTGTTTCAGCGCTGATTCAATTTTGGTGCGGGGGAGATCGTAGCCCAGCGACACCTCGGCGGTCACAATGGTCCCCGACTCCTGCGTCACCCGCACTGGATTGGTGACTAGATACATATTCGGCAGGGTGGTTAAATCGCGGTCCTCGGTTTGGATTTCGACGTGGAACAACCCGCGCCCCGAAACCCGGCCAAAATGCTCACCCACCTGGACAAAATTCCCCGGACGGATATTCTTGATCGCAGAGAGCATCATCCCCGCGAGGATATTCCCCATGAACGTGGCAGAGGACAGCGCAATGACCGCTGAAACTAGAATCCCGATCAGTCCCAACAGTTGTCCCTGCTTTCCCTCGCTGAGAGGAATCACCAGCACGAGAACGATCAACCCGACAAACAGGATGATCCCGGTTACGGTCTGCCGATGAAACCGCTGTCCCGGCTGGGTGCGAAAACGACGATTAATAATCGTCCGCGCCACCGCCAGCAGGATAATCACGACCAAGATCGTCGCCGCGGTCGGGATAAATGAAATCGCCCCGTCGAGTATTTGCTGGAAGGTATCCATGGTTTATTCCCTCAGGGTAGATATGAAGGGATGCTAGGCAAAGGGCGCAATGGAAAAGTGACCATGGGCGCAGCGCCAACACATTATCGTGCCGGTCAGCCCTTGGGCTGACGTTTTGGCATTGGCACGAATTCACTTTACCGTGCCGGTCAGCCCCTGGGCTGACGGTTTAGCTGGCGTGTCCTCCCGGCAAGCAGCTCTCGACAATCGGTAATGTGTACCAATACTTCCGCGCGTAAACCTGCATAATAACCGGCTGAAGAAAAGGGATAATTCTCCGGATTGATCACCAATTCCGCCGTGACTGGATTGCGGTGGATGTATTTTGTGTGCCGGTCAGCCCTTGGGCTGACTGAGTTGTTAGGATTGCCGGCCCGCCAAAAGCGCTCTGCAACCACGTATGGTCACCAAGTTTGGTTCGTCGTTGTACCCAGAGTAGTAGCGCACAGATGGCATAATCTTCCGGGCGCTTAACCAGCTCGGCCTTGACGGGATTCTGGTGTATGTACTTCAATTTGGTCACGAAGGTTTCAGAATCATACAAGACCAGATCATCAAACCTTGGTGTCCAGACTTTGTGTAATTTTCGCGTTGGTTCATTGAACAACCGCGCGGCATCAGCAAACTTTGTTCGCCAATCTGGTGGAATGGTTTGTAGGATGATGTTTGCGGTAAGACTTTTCCATGAGCCGACGAATCGTGAAACCTCGCCTTTTTGTTCTGAACGACAAATTGCATGGAAGTGATTAGGCATTAAGACATATGCATAGAGTGATATCTTGTGGTACTCGCGCTGTTCTTCGAGCAGCTGTAACGCCTCTTTGGCTATTGATTCGATGTTGAACGCAGGGATGAACTGGACTATCGATGTAGTAATAAACAGGGGGTATTGTGAGTCATTTATTTTGGTGCGACCGCGTCTCATTACTGTTCTCCGGAAAGCAGTCAGCCCAAGGGCTGACCGACACAGGGGAAAGAAAAAAACTGACAGGCTGGAGACAATCACTTCTCGCAATGGGACGAGAAAAGTGATGTCGATTCGTCCTTACCCCTCCCACCTCAGCGAAATCGGCCCCAGTTCGGATTCAATCCGATCCAGAATGGTGTTGTTCTCGACCAGCTGGCGGATTTTCTCGATATCAGGGTAGAGCACGCGGTCGTCCTCGAGCTTGGTGACCACCTTGCGGATTTCCTCGTAAGCGATCCGGGTGCCCTTGCCCGGTTTGAGCGGGGCGCGGAAATCAAACGCCTGCGCGGCGGACATCATCTCAATCGCGATCACCGCCCGCACATTGCGCAATATTTCGCCCAGCTTGCGCACGGCAATCGGTCCCATCGATACGTGGTCCTCCTGGTCCGCCGAGACCGAAATCGAATCCACCGACGCCGGGTGCGAGAGCACCTTATTCTCCGATACCAGCGCCGCCGCGGTGTACTGCGCCACCATTAGGCCGGAATTCAATCCCCGTCCCTCCACCAGGAAATCGGGTAAACCGGACAGCGTAGGATTCATCAGGCGGTTGGTGTGCCGTTCGCTAAGATTGGCAACTTCCGCCATTGCCATACAGACAAAATCAGCCGCTAGACCAATCACTTGGCCATGAAAATTCCCACCCGCCAGATGGACATTATCCTCCGGGAAAAATAACGGATTATCCGCCGCGGAGTTCATCTCGGTCTCCACCTGCTGACGGGCGTAGGATAAGGCATCCACCGAAGGTCCGAGTACCTGCGGCGTACAGCGGAGAGAATACCCGTCCTGCACCTTACCACTTTTGTCGGCGATAATTTCCGAATTCTCGGTCAGGCGACGGATCGCCGCCGCAACCGCATTCTGGCCATTAAATGGCCGTACCGCATGTAGACGGGCATCAAACGCCTTCGGCACTGATTTCAAGGCGTCAATCGTCATCGACCCGGCAATAATCGCATTTTTAATAATTCGTTCAGCATCATACAGGTGAAGCGCCAGGCCAGCAGTCATCATCTGCGAGCCGTTAATCAGACCGAGTCCTTCTTTATAGCTGAGTTCAATCGGCTCCAGTCCCGCGCGCTTCATGGCCTCGCCACCGGGCAGGCGTTCGCCCCGATACCAGGCTTCGCCCTCGCCGAGCGCCACCTCCGCCAGTTGCGACATGGGGGAGAGATCGCCGGAAACACCGAGCGAACCTTTCTCACACACGACCGGAATCACCCCGCTGTTGGCCATCTCGATAAATGTCTCCAGCACGCTTGATCGGACGCCCGAATACCCTTTGGCTACGGCATTGGATCGAAGGAGAATTGCTGCACGGACAGCATCTTCCGGAAAGGGGTCACCGGTCCCGGCGGCATGCGAATAAATAATACGTCTTTGTAACTCCGATCCCTGCTCGGGGGAGACCCGAATACGGGCAAACTCTCCGATACCGGTAGTAACGCCGTAAATCGCCTCCCCGGAATCCACCATCTTCTGGATCACGGCGCGGCAACGATCGACTTGCTCGCGTCCCTTATCGGTCAGGACAATTTTTGCCTGGTTGCGGGCAACCTCGTGGACTTCTTCTATGGTCAGGTTATGGCCATCAATATGAACTTCGGACATGGTTCCTCCAGCGTGGTAGGTATATTTCAAACAACGTAAGGACTGTAAAATTCACTCGCTTGTCAATTGGCGGACTGACAGGATTCTCTCGGTCATAGGCAACTTTTGTCGCCGGGTGTATATTTGACCTGTACGACAAACCGAGGGAGGAACCGTATGCCGGGAAAGGCCGAGGAATTTCGCCGACAACGCGAACAAATGAACGAGCGCATTCTTGCCGCCAAAAATAAAACGATCCAGCGCTTTTTTGCCCTGGATACGGCGTGCTACCGCGAAGGTGCTCTGCCCGCCAAGACCAAGGAACTGATGGGCTTGGTGGCGAGCATGGTGTTGCGCTGTGATGATTGCATAACGTACCACGTACTTCGATCGACTGAAGAGGGTGCCTCCAAGGCCGAAATCATGGAGGCGTTTGAAATCGGTCTGGTGGTCGGCGGGTCAATTGTCATCCCCCATCTTCGTCGCGCGTACGCGCTTTTGGAGGAGTTGGAGGTCGCCTGAACAATCGTCAGGTGCATGGAGGTAAGCAAAACTCTGTCAAATTATCGGGCAGAATATAGACCGAACCAGCACCGTGCCCTTACCTTGCAGTAGTGACCTACTGGTCATGCTCGGGGAATGTGCAACGAAGTCGGTGGAATTACGCGATGATAACCTTCGAAAACGCCACACCGGAAACTTACGCCGAATGGGGGATGAAATCCGGGCTGGAGATTCACCAGCAACTGGCTACAAAACGGAAACTCTTCTGCCGCTGTCCGGTGCTGCCATATTCGGATAAAGTTGACGCAGAAATTCTGCGTCATATGCGCCCGACGCTCTCCGAACTAGGAGAGTACGACGGTACGGCGCTGATGGAATTCAAGACCAAGAAAAACATCATCTATCAGCTCGACAACCGCTCAGTCTGCACCTACGAAATGGACGATACCCCGCCGTTCGAACTGAACCGGGAGGCGCTCGATATCGCGCTGGAGATTGCACTGTTGCTCGATTGCAATATTGTCTCCGAATTGCATGTGGCGCGGAAACAATACCTTGATGGCAGCATTCCCACCGGATTCCAACGCACCACGATAGTTGGTACTGATGGCAAAATCCTGGTCGGCGACCGCTGGATTAATGTAATCCAACTCGGCCTGGAAGAAGACGCCTGCCGCGAAGTGTCCGATATCCGTCACGAGCGCTATTACCGCACCGATCGCCTGGGTATTCCCCTCGTCGAAACAGTGACCTATCCTGAGCTTCGGACACCACAGGAGGTCGCCGAAGCAGCGCAGGTTATTCGCTATCTGACGCGGGCAACCGGCAAAGTCCGCACCGGCATCGGCGCGGCGCGTCAGGATGTGAACGTGTCGGTTGCCGGTGGTCGCCGGGTCGAAATCAAAGGTGTCCCGAAAATTAAAATGATTCCGCGGCTCGTACACAACGAGGCACTCCGACAACGGTCCTTACTCGAAATTCGCGATGAGTTGCACCGCCAGGGGATACGAGAAGATTCGTTTGCCAGTTCAACTCATGATGTAACCGATCTGCTGTGTTCCACTGCATTCGCCCCACTGGCCGGCGCACTGGCTGACGGTTGGCAGGTACGGGCGGTCGTGTTGAGAGGATTCCGCGGGATTTTCAACCGGCCGACGCAGCCCGGCACCACCTTCGCCAAAGAAGTGGTGGACCGCGTGCGGGTGATTGCCTGCTTGGATTCATTTCCTAACCTCATTCATTCAGATGCGTCAGATTCCAGCCTGCTCTCCGCCGAATGGTCACGGTTGCGCCGCCATGTGGGCTGTGGAGACCGCGATGTCATGGTTGTAACGTGGGGGCCGGACGCCGATGCTGCTCGCGCTGCGGAGGAAATCGCAATCCGCGCTCGGGAAGCGACCGTGGGGATTCCGGATGAAACCCGGCAGGCGCTCTCCGATGGCACCAACGGCTTTGAACGCATCCTGCCCGGCCCGGACCGCATGTACCCCGATACCGATCTGCCCCCGATGGCCGTAACTGAGGACATGGTTGAAAATATCAAGAGTCAGTTACCTCCTCGGCCGTGGGAACTCGAGAAAAAATATCGGAAGATGGGTATTCAGCCGGATTGGGCGCGCAAACTGTCACGCTCATCCGCTGGGCGATTGTTTGAACAATTGTGCGATGAAACAGCGGTGACAGCAAAAGACGCCGCGCGATTAGTGTTGGTTACGCTGCCCCGAATACAGCAACGGCATCCTGATCAGGATATGCTCGATAACGATGAGCTGATCGGTATTGTCCAGGTGGTCTTAACTCGGACGCAGAATTTTTCCCTGGTCCAGACGATTATCGCCGGTATGATAGAGGGTCGCTGGACCAATCCGGACAACGCACTGGACAATCTCCATCTAACACCGTTAACCACGGAAGAGGTTACCGCATTGATTGAGGAAGCAATCAGCAGCCCGGTGGTGGACACTATTCCACCGGCGAAACGTCAACGGTTCTTGATGGGGCGATTAATGGCCGGCATTCGCGGTCGGTTCCTGGCCTGTGAAGTGTCTCGCTTACTTGACGAACGGCTGGGCAAACAACCTCCTCATACCGCGACCGCAAAACCGCTCCCGGAGAGCCAGTGAATTGACTATGGCTGAGAATGACCAATACAAAGGCTATCGCGGCGCCGGTCTCTCCACGTTGAAAAATTTTCAGGTGGCGGTGTGGAGCGATGTGGTTATTTCTTCAACGCGAGGTGAATTCTCCGGTATTATTCTGCCCCGCGCCGAAACATCGGACGACCGTCATGTACTCCTTAAGCTGGCCAACGGTTACAATATTGGTGTAGCCACCGACACGATCACCAACATCGTTGAACGTGGTCGCAAGCAGGCACACTACCAAATCCCGGAAAAGGAATTCCCTTACGATCCCAAAAAGCCCAACGTAAAGCTGCTGGGAACCGGCGGGACTATTGCCAGTCGCTTGGATTACCGCACGGGGGCGGTGATCCCCGCTTTTTCTCCGGGCGAACTCTACGGTTCCGTGCCCGAACTTGCCGATATCTGTAACCTCGAGACCGAAAAACTCTATGGTGTTTTTTCAGAAAACATGGGTCCCGAGCAATGGATCGGCACCGCCGAGGCTATCGGAAAAGAGATTGCGGCCGGCGTGGACGGTATCGTGATCGGTCATGGTACCGACACGATGCACCACACGGCGGCCGCGCTTTCGTTTATGGTGCAAGACTCGCCCGTGCCGATCGTGATGGTGGGCTCACAACGATCATCGGATCGGCCTTCTTCCGATGCGGCGCTCAACCTCATTCACGCCACCGCGACCGCTGCCCGCAGCGATATCGCCGAGGTCATGGTGTGCATGTTCGGTCCGACCTCGGACCAATACGGTCTGCTCCACCGGGGCACCCGCGTGCGCAAAATGCACTCCTCCTATCGCTCAACCTTTCGCACCATCGGCGATATTCCGCTGGCGATGGTTTCCCGGGATGGGATTGTGCCGATTCGGGATGACTACCAGCGCCGCCGCCGGGATACGGAGGTAAATGTCAACACCGCATTCGAAGAGAAGGTGTCGATTGTCTATTATTATCCCAATATGCAACCGGATATCATCGAGTCGTTAATTGATAACAATTATAAGGGGATTGTGATCGCCGGGACCGGTTTGGGGCATGTGAATAAACCACTGTATCCCGCGCTCAAGCGTGCCGCCGATCAAGACATCGCCATTTATATGACCGTGCAGACGCTGTGGGGATACGTGCAGATGTATGTCTATGATACCGGGCGTGATATCATGGATTTGGGGGTCGTTCCAGCGGCCAATATGCTGCCGGAAGTCGCCTATGTTAAATTAGGCTGGGCGCTGGGGCAGACCAAAGACCCTAAGGCAATCAAGGACATCATGCTCACGCCGATCGCCGGGGAAATCACGCTCCGCGAACCCCACAACGGGTATCTCATCTACCAGGGAGGCATCCCCGAGGTAGAGGAATTCATCTCCCGTTATAAAAAATAAGCGCTTACGCTCCAGACCGACGATGCAGTCGTAAAAAGATATTCCGGCAAGTCTGTTGACATTATCGGTCCCATTGCACATGTTGTAACGAATTTCGGAACGATGTACCAGCAGTTTATTACTTTGCCAGCATTGGGCGGCTGGGTAGTGGAGAATACCGCGCTGGGTCACATGTGAGGCTATTCACATGGCGGTACCAAAAAATCGCGCCCTGTGTGCAGGGGATGTTCGCACGCTAAACCCGTCGTGCGCACGTGATCCGCCGCTCCAGGTGGATGGTGCTCTAGGTCTCACCAAATTGGCAGGATCCAATCACATCAAGGAGGATTACATGAAGCAGCAAGATAGATTCCGTACTGCGCTCGCCGTCCTTTTCGCCACTGTTTTGTTTATCACCATCTCGACGGTGGCATATGCCGGCTCGATAGGTGATGACCCCGTTCTCAGAGGGCCCTGCGATACCCCCAACGATGTGGGGACCATTGGAGAGGTTCACGCAATGCTCGGCGAGGAGGTCGGTGTCCCGGTCTACATCGGCAGTGACAATTGCATTAATAATTATCGCTTCGAGTTTAAACTCGACAGCCGTCTCACCTTCGACAGTATCCAGTGGGGAACCTGCCCCTGGGTCGATGAACCCGAGGAACCGGGGGACAATGTCGTCGTTGTGGAACACTCAACCGGTGGCGACTGTATCACGCCCGACATCGACGACGTGTTCTTTACAATTTGGGTCAATACGCATTGCGGCGAATTCCACGACGACGGCTTGTTTGTCAATTGGGGAGTCAACGATCCGGACAATCCCACTATTTTTATCGGCCATGCAACATGCAACCGGGATCCCTTCACCCAAAACAACGGGGAAGTCTACATTGATCCCATTGAACTTGGCTTGACCGTGGAATCAAAATCGGTGTTGATTGGCCAGGAATTTACGGTAACGGTTACCTGCGATAACAATTTCGATTTTACCGACTTCGGCCATTATCTTGAATTTGACCAGGCCTATCTGCAGTTGGTTCAACCGGTAATAACGCCATCGGATTGGACTGCCGGTGATCTCAACTGGTTGGTTGCCGGCGACGTGATCATGATCACCGGAAACCATCGTCCGGGCGGATACGGCATTCCGGGTCCCGACGAGGACAACAGCTTATACCAGATACACTTCATAGCGGTTTCCTCAATGGATAATGTCGAGACCTTCATTGAATTCATCGAATCGGGGACAAGTTTCGTTGCGTTGGACTGTGGCCAGGGCCTCCAGAACTTTGTCCCGATAGTGCACAATAAGGGAACCGTGGAGATCCCGCCGTACCATGCCCACTTTGACCAGGGAGAGGTAATTTGGAGCAGCGACAACACCTGCGAGTTTCAGGTGCCTATCTATCTCGATAACAACTATCCGGTGTACAAATTCAACCTCTCCTTCGACTACGCCGCTCTGGGTGACCCCCTTGATTTCGTTGGCGTTGTGCCGGATCCGGACCTGCAATATCAAGCGCTCAATTGCACTGATTACAACCGGGGTGATTACGAGTTCGGGCAGGTAACGTTCCTGGCGTCCGGGGGCAATGAATTGCAGCCCGTCACCGAACCCGTTCAGATCGGTGCACTTATCTTCCGGGCGACCACGCCCGTCTCCGCCACGTATGTACTGGAAGTGCTCGAGTTCGGCTGCGACGGCGATTTCGAAACCTGGGTCAAAACCTGGGATCAGGTGCGCGGTGAAACCCGGTATGCCTTTACCGATGTGCAGACAGAGTTCACCGGTGGGACGATCACCTTCGAAGATCCGCTCATCGAGATCAGCGTCCCCGGTGCGTATGCAAACCGTGATTGCGACAAGTGGGGCAATTGCACTGAGGATTGGCACGGCTTCACTTCGGTCAATGTGAAATCGAACGTCAGTCTTGATGTACTGACCTTCCGGGTTGAGTGGGACCCCGATGTCTTCTGCGTAGAAGAGCATGACCTGCCGGCAGGTGTGACTGTGGTGGTCAACGAAAGTGCACTGTACGCGGAATGGACGATTTATGACATTCCGATATCACCAGATTGGCACTCGTATGGCAGCCTGCGTTTCGAGAATTCGACTCACTCAGAACAGTGGGGAACGTTGGACGTGAACATGGTCAGTTACACGGAACCCTGCGCCAGTGAAGGTCCGATAACCATTGCTGAGAATACCGGTGACATTCACATGTACGCGGTTCCCACCTATGCGATCACTTGTGGCAACGATGATGACATCGTCCTGAAAAAAGACAGTGCCGTACCGGAAACCTACGGTCTTATCCAAAATCGGCCAAATCCGTTTAACGCCTCGACCGTTATCGAATACGCCATGGCACAACCCGGCAACGTGACGCTGGATGTTTACAACGTTATGGGACAACGGGTTGTTCGATTGGTTGATGAATATATCGAAGCGGGAGCGCACACGGTTCGCTGGAACGGACGAGACCGGCACGGCGTGGCGGTGGCCAGTGGCATCTATTTCTACCGCCTCCAGGCCAACGACTTTGTCGAATCGAAGAAGATGATTCTGCTTAAATAGGGGATCGTCCTCGTCCTGCTCAATCGCCGGGAAACGGTATCCCGTTTCCCGGCATCTTATCCGCAGCCGCGATTTCCTACCCTGATTCCCCATGGTGCCGCCCAACAACGCGTATAGCATAAATGCGTCTGAGTTGACAGAGGAGGGAACTAATGTCCGCGCAGCCACCACCGATCGTCCCCGTGAGAACAGAAGAAGATTTATTGCAATTGGCCCGTGCCTTTCGGCAAAGCCGCATCCTGCTCTCCGCCCACGAGTTGGGAATTTTCACCGCCTTGGGAGATGAGGAGAAATCATCTGATGAAATCGCCTCCGCGTTGGATTTAAATCCCCGGGCCACAAACCGGTTGATGAACGCGTTGGTGGTCCTGGGGCTTTTGGAGAAACAGGGGGATAAGTACACCAACTCAGCGTTGGCGCGAAAACACCTGGTCGCCGGTAGTCCTGACTACTTCGGACATTTGGGTCACGCCAATAACCTCTGGAATTCCTGGAGCACGCTGAGTGAGGCAGTCCGACAAGGAGGATCGGTGATGCCGAAAGCCGATGAGCGGGGAGATGAACGCCGGGCGGCATTCATCGGGGCGATGCATCACTTTGGTCATGAGCGTGCGGCAGCAATTGCGGCAAGCCTGGAGTTGTCGGGAGTTAAGCGCGTGCTGGATGTGGGCGGCGGGTCCGGCATTTATGCGCAGGAAATCCTACGCCGTGCACCGCGTGCTTCGGCCACAATCCTGGATCGGCCGGAGGTCATTCCTCTCACCCGCAAATACATCACCGAGGCCGGGCTGCACGACCGTGTGTCATTTCTTCCCGGGGATTTCACCGTCGACGATCTGGGATCCGGTTATGATATCGTCTTGCTCTTTGCCATCATCCATATGCTCCCGCCCGCTGGATGCCGGAAACTCATTGACCGCTGCGCTGCTTCCCTCAATCCCGGTGGACAACTTATCATCAGGGATTTTGTTGTTGATGAAGACCGCACCGGACCGCCGGATGCCGTGCTGTTCGCCATCAATATGCTGGTCGGCACCGACGGGGGCGATTCCTATACGCAGTCTGAGATGTATGGCTGGATGAAACAGGCCGGCCTCGGCCACTTCGAACGAAAGCGCCCAACACCCGGCACTTCGCTCTTGATCGGCCGTAAGGCCTAAAGTAGATACCAGCGATGAGTATCTATTCCATACTGGCGGTCTTTATCACGGTTGCGGCGCTTGCGGCATTCGTCAATTACCGCTTTTTCAAACTGCCCATGTCCATCGGGTTGATGGCTATCGCTCTCGGTGCATCGGTACTCATGTTGATTTTGGGGGCGTTCGGTGTGGATATTCGAGGAGCGGTCGAGCGGTTTCTTGAACAAATGAGCTTTAGCGAAACGTTAATGAAAGGGATGCTCAGCTTTCTGCTCTTTGCCGGGGCGCTCAACATCAATATCAACGATCTGTACAAACAAAAATTCATTATCGGCGGATTGGCGACTCTGGGCGTGTTACTTTCGACATTTATTGTTGGCACAGGACTCTATGCCATCCTGACCACTTTTCAATTGCACATTCCCTATGTGTATTGTCTTCTCTTTGGCGCCCTGATCTCGCCGACCGACCCGATCGCCGTTTTGGCGATTCTCCGTACTGTCAACGCGCCAACCTCTCTGGCCACCAAAATTGCCGGCGAGTCTCTCTTTAACGATGGTGTCGGTGTGGTGATTTTCACGGTGATTTCAGGTATTGCCGTTGGCGGACACGCAATCTCTGCCGGAGAGATTGGCCTGCTGTTTGTTGAAGAAGCATTAGGCGGGGCCGCGTTTGGTTTGCTCATTGGCTGGCTGTGTTACCGGCTGTTGAAGCAAGTGGACAATTATTCAGTGGAAATCTTGCTGACATTGGCCTTGGTCGGCGGCGGCTACGCGTTAGCCTCGGAAGTTCATGTCTCTGGGCCAATTGCAATCGTGGTGGCGGGACTGTTTATCGGGAACGAGGGACGGCAACTGGCGATGTCCCACACCACCCGTGAGCACCTCGATACCTTCTGGGAACTGATCGATCAAATCCTCAACGCTATTCTCTTTGTCTGGATCGGCCTGGAAATTCTGATTCTGCCCTTTGGCTGGCAAACACTGTTGGTTGGTGGAATGGCAATCATCCTGGTGCTGGGGGCTCGACTGATCGGTGTCGCCAGTGCGGTGAAGATCCTGAGGTTCCGGCGTACGTTCAGCAAAAATGCCGTAATCATCATGACTTGGGGCGGGTTGCGCGGTGGGATATCCATCGCCCTGGCGCTCTCGCTGGCGACCGGGCCAATCCGCGACCTTGTGGTCTCCGTAACCTACGTGGTTGTAGTGTTTTCAATACTGGTGCAGGGATTGACCATCAAACGACTGGTCTCCCGAACCTTTGCTAAATCAACCTAATTCCCACCGTAACCCTTTTCGCGGTATCCCGTTGTCTCAAACAGAACAGATCCTTACCTTGTCCGACCGTTTGGCCGATACTACTGGTGAACGGCGTACCCGGCGGAGGATGAAGCCGCCATCGCTGAAGCCAACGGACACGAAGCAATCTTAGTATCAGGGGAAAACAGGAAGGAGCACCGGTGGCATACGTGCGTTCGAAAAAAGGGGTAATTGGCATACTAACCGGTGGAGGGGACGTCCCCGGATTAAATCCGGCCATTCGCGCAGTAACGATCCGCGCCTTACGTGAAGGTTACCAAGTCATCGGCATCAGACGGGGCTGGGCAGGCCTGATTGATATTATCCGTGAACCGGATGCCGACAACAGCGGCAATTACATAATCCTGTCGGAAGAGTTGGTCAATAAGGCAGGACGGACCGGGGGGACATTCCTGCATACCTCGCGCACGCACCCTGGACATGTGAGCAAAGGCGATCTGCCGCAACACCTGCGGGAAAAGTACACCGCCGAACGCAATGACTTGACCGATGAGGTGGCGCAGAATCTCGATTTTTTGGGCATCGACTGCCTGATACCAATTGGTGGAGATGATACGCTCAGCTATGGCGTCCATCTCTACAAGCAGGGGATGAAGATTATTGCCATTCCCAAGACAATGGATAACGACGTCTACGGCACCGATTACTGTATTGGCTTCAGCACGTGTGTCACGCGGACCATCCAGATGACCAACAACTTGCGCACGTCCGCCGGTTCGCACGAACGATTCCTCGTCCTCGAGGTGTTTGGCCGGTACGCCGGGTTTACCGCCATGCTGCCGACGATGGCCGGAGCGGCCAACCGCTGCGTAATCCCGGAATATAAATTCGACATGGAACACTTAACCGAATTGCTGACCGAGGACCGCAATCGCAATCCCAGCCTCTATTCGGTCGTGCTGGTTTCTGAGGGCGCCATGTTTGAAGGCGGTGAAATGGTGTTCCAGGATCAGGCCGCCGACGCCTATGGCCACAAAAAGCTGGGCGGGATCGGTGATCTGGTGTCCAACCAATTGAAAGAAATCTCACCAAAGTATAACAATGGCCAACCCATTAATGTGGTGAACCAGAAACTTGGTTACCTCGTGCGAGGCGGCGACCCGGATGCGATTGATTCCATCGTCCCGATGGCATACGGCAACCTCGCGCTCGACTTGATCCTGCAAGGCGTCCACGGCCGGCTGGTGGTATTAAAAAATGGCCGGTATGACAACACGCCGGTGGATGTCGTCACCAGCGCCAAAAAATTCGTCAACGTGGGGCGTCATTACAACGCCCAACGCCTCCGACCGCGTTACACCAGTTTCGAAATGCAGCCGTTGTTCATCATGGCCAGTGAATAGTCGTAACCGAGCTGGATGCCATGATGTTCAGGGACTTCGCCAGAGATACCGTTTTTCTCAGTAGATGATTCTTGGCCGGGTGGAAAGTGATTTCCGTCGGCTGCGATGGCACATTGGTGAATAATCCAGCGTGAGGTCCGGGAAAGATTGTCTAGTTGCATGCCGGAAAATCTCCGTCAAGCTGACTTGGCTGGCGTTGTCTCCGGCGACCGACTTCTGTGTTACCGGCCAACGGGTCATGTTCAAATAATGGCAAATGAGTATTCGGGGAAGGTCGGCGTTCCCGGTCCGGCCCGCCGTGGAGGCCGGACGAGCAACCCGGCGCCATCCTAATCGCCCTGTTGTGCAAGAATAGAATAGTCCTTTGCCGTCGCCCGGAGCAGGGAAAACTCCAGGTTATTGTCGATGTAGGACGTTAGTGCTTTAATACGCAATTCTTCGGCCCGTTTGCCGCTGCCTGATAACTCGTACGCGTCAGCCAGATGCCACAGATTGCTCGGGGACCGCAGATCGGCGGCTTCCAATTCACGGATTGCGGTTTTCGCATCCTTTTCCGCCAATGCGATGAGTCCGGCCAATTCGTGCCGTAATCGTTCCTCGGCAAGCCCATCGGATCGTGCTAGGACCTTGTCCAATTTCTTAAGATGATAGCGAGCTTTCGTCAAATCGTTATCCTGAATTGCGGCCCGGATGGCAAATTGGTGAAAGCGCTTGAGCATGCGATCTGAAAGTCGGTCCGCCATTGGGGATTGCTCAATTTTCTTACGGGCCTTATGGATCAACGAAAGCGCCTTACTGGAGCGTCCCGCTGCCAGATGGACTTCCGCCATGCTGTTTAGATCCAGAGCGAGTCCCAGCAGGTCATTGGCGCGGTCGGCCAGTGCAGAGGACTGTCGCAAATAGACTAACGCGGAGTCAAGGTTCCCCTGGTCTGCGTACGACACGGCCATCCCATACATGGCCAGCCGGTGGTGTTCGGCCGTTCGCGCGCGCTCATCAAGGGTGCGGATCTGAATCCGCGCTTCATCGTAATCGCCGAGGAAATTGTATACGGAGGATACGCCACCGTAAGCGGGAAAGAAATACGGATTCTTTTTTAACGCTTTCTGGTAATACTCAAGAGACTTGGCGAAATTGCCTTTGCGGAGTTGTAATTCCGCATATGAATCGTACGGATTGGGATCGTCCGGGATCAGCTCGATGTATTTCAGGAACGCCTGCTCCGCAGCGTCATATTGCTCCAGATAGCTGTTGGCGTACCCCAGTTGGTTGTAAACCGGCGAATACTGGGGATTTAGTTTAATTGCCCGCTCGTAATGTTTTATGGCAGCCCGATAATCACCTGCGTTAAGGAGTGAATTGCCCAGCATCGTCAGGGCACGCTCATCCTCGGGGTACAGCGCGGTCAAAGCCCGGAGATGCTTCTGCTCGGTCTTGCGGTTACCGGCAAGGTTGGCTTGGTATGCGCGGATGAGCAATCGCTCGCCTTCCGACGCCGATGCCCCTAACGTAATCGCCTTATTGAGGAGACGCATCCGCTCAGGCATGGATGATTCCAACGCGGCCAGCGCGAGATAGGCCAGGGCGAAATTTGAATCAAGCGCCAGCGCTTTATTGAAATAATGTGCAGCCTCAAATCGGCGCAGGCACTCGTCCAGTTCTCGTCCCGTTACGTAGTATTGTCGCGCTTGCTCAGAAGAGGTGGTGATAGGAATGCTGCCATTGCTGCCGGAAAAACATCCCAGACACAGCATGGTGACGACGAACACCATCAGGGCATCCGTTGCGCTCGACGGCGTCAATTTCGTTTCAGATGGCGTGTGAAAACCCATGATTCCCCCGCCGATAGTCAGCTTAGCAATCAATTGCGCCAGATCAGAACCTGGCTCTAGTGTATTCATCGACGGCTCAGGGGAAAACTTGTGTCGAACTTACTGTTCTCGACAAGCATATGGATGAGAGAATAGAGTTCCGGGCGGAGCAAGCGGCTTCGAGCTATTGGGAAAGGGATAATGCAGGTTCCTCGGTAGATTGTTGGCCCGAATCATTCGTCATCTGCTTGCACTTCCTTTAAGAAACGGGCGGCCAGTGCACCGCCAAGCGCCATCCCGGCAAAGATTCCCAGGACCGCTGCCCGCCCCGCTACGTGCGCTATTACGCCGAAGACGCTGCCGGAGAGCAGAATGACGCCAATAACCGTGTTACTCAACGCTGTGTACGGTGCGCGCAAGGCCGGGGTGGCCATATCCACAATATGAACTGACCGCCCCAGACGCACACCCTGATGAGCAATCATCAGAACAAAATGTAACGCAGGCAGAATCAGCGTACCGGCGAGTAATTCGGGTTTGATGATCGCAAACGCCGTGGCGGTGCCCAGCGACAGCGCGGCAATCACCCCCGCCAAGGTCAACACCGTACGGCTTGAGCGATCGGCCAATCGCCCCCAGAAAAACGAGCTGGTCACCGCCGCCAAGGCCGATGCCACTACGAACGGACCTAACTGCCCGAACTGCCGTCCGCCGGCCTGACCGCCGAGCAGTATCAAATACGGCGGCGCCAGGGCGGTGGCGACCATCAGCGATCGGGTATAAAGAAATCTTCGCAATTGCTGGTCTTCTCGTAATAATGCCAGGTGATCCATGGCCATACGAAAGGCATTGCCACCGCCACCCGTCGCCCCGGGAACTTCGACCACCGTGCCAAAAGTAAATGCCGCCCAGATCCAAAGCCCCCCGGCAATGATGAGGACGGCGGCCACGATGCTGACTGATTTGTCCAGAATGCCCAAGCTCAGCGAGGCGCCGAATGCCAGAATTAAAATTGCGGAAATCGAGCCCGCTGCCCCCGTAGCGGTACCCCGTGTGGCCTTCGAAACAGTCTTTCCCAGTACATCCTTGTAACTTACGGAGCAAATGCTGCGCCCCAGCGCAAACACCGCCAGCAAACTCACGAGCATAATACCCGCGTTAGAGCCGGTGAACGTCAAGGCGGCAAGCGCCATGCCCAGCACCGCGCCACCCTGAATCAACGAACCGACCACCCAGACCCACTTGCGCAGTGGTAAGGACCGGATGACCCCCGCAATGAACAACTGTGGCAGTAGTGCACCGGATTCCCGGATAGGTACTAACATCCCGATGAGATACGCCGGTGCACCCAGTGCGCCCAGCAGCCACGACAGCACCAGTTTCGGATCGGCCAGACCATCCCCGGTTTTTGTGGCGGTGAGGCTGGCGATGTGTTTAATGAAATTCCCCGGCTGCTCCCGGCACGCTTCCTCTGGGATATCCCGGCAGATCCGGCCGTCGTCGCCGGTTAACAAGTTATAAACTACTTGTCTCTGAGTACTCGCCACGACACAAGATGCACCTGAAAGCAGGGTACAGCAATCGGTATCTGGCAAAATGATCAGGCAATCGACATCGCCCGCGGAGGATGTAATTCTTGTCTATGCAAGCAGCAGCCTAGATCCGGGATTATTCAGGGTGATCGACAATCCTCTTCGCAATCGAGGTCCACGGCTCAACCTGCAGGAAACTCGCCTCGACATCTTCTTCCATTTCGAGAAAAGTTTAGGTAAAGACGATTACCGCTCCTATTGAAATTTGTCCGGCATGTCCTCCCCTGCGCGCCACGGCTGCAATGGCGGCGAGCTCATAGAAACAGGATCGTTTTACCCCAATATTCTTTTCTCAATCTCCCGTATATGGGGGACATATGATGACTGTCCGAGGTTGGATGGTCAATTTCATGATGATGGATTTTGGGAATCGCTCGGGGAAGGAGAAGGGACATGTCCGAAAGGAAAATCATTGCCGTCGTCGGGGCTACCGGCGCGCAAGGTGGTGGCCTGGTGCGCGCTATTTTGAATGATCAGGATGGCGAGTTTGCCGTACGCGCGATTACTCGGGATGCCGGTTCCGATAAGGCGAACGAACTTAAGAAGATGGGCGCGGAAGTGGTCGCCGCCGATGTCGATGATGAAGCCAGCCTGACCGAAGCGTTTCGCGGCGCCTACGGCGCTTATCTGGTCACGTTCTTCTGGGAACATTTCTCACCCGAGAAAGAACTTAACCACGCCCGCAACATGGCCCGTGCTGCCAAGGCTGTCGGCGTCAAGCATGTGGTCTGGTCGACTCTGGAGGATACCCGCCAGTGGGTACCACTGGATGACGACCGCATGCCCACCCTGATGGAACACTATAAAGTCCCGCACTTCGACGCCAAAGGCGAAGCGGACAATATTTTCTTCGAGCTCGACCTGCCCGTGACAATCCTCAGAACCTCCTTCTACTGGGACAACCTGATGCACTTTGGGATGGAACCCAAACGGGGAGAAGACGGTATCCTGGCGTTTAATCTCCCCATGGGTGAGAAACCGTTGCCCGGTATCGCCGCCGAGGATATCGGCCGCTGCGCCTACGGCATTTTCAAGCGAGGCGAGGAGTTTATTGGTAAAACAGTTGGCATTGCCGGAGAGCATCTCACCGGCGCACAAATAGCACAGTCATTGAGCACCGCATTGGGACAGGAGGTGCGGTATAATGCTGTTCCCTTTGAGGTCTTCCGTGGACTCGGGTTCGCCGGCGCAGAGGACCTCGGCAACATGTTCCAATTCAAGCACGATTTCAACGAGGATTACTGTGGGGCGCGCGATCTGAATCTTTCGCGGGCATTGAATCCATCACTTCGTACCTTCGACAGCTGGCTGGCGGAAAACAAGGATCGGATACCTATCGAATAAGGCCATTACATGTGGGCGGCAGACGTCTCGTCTGCCCCAGCCATGGGATTTAGCGAAAATCACCCCGCATATCATTCCGGCGCAGGCCGGAATCCATTTTGGGGTGGGGGCGGAGCGGATACAATTTCGGATAGGGCAAAACCCTTGAGTCGCCTTGGCGACGGCGTTCCGACACCGTCCTTGAACTAAAAATGCCTCTCCAGCAAATCCTCAATCCAGGTAATTTCGTTGGCGTACTGTTTCTCCCGTGCCAACGAAAGGGCCTCCTGAAGAATTGTGCGACCTTCCCTGCGGTCAGACCTTTCAGGCCCTTCTTCCACGAGCACCTGCCCCAGCAGCCGCTTGGCAATGACGACGTTCTCCATGGTGCTGCCGTTTTCAGTCTGCGACACCATTTCTCGATTTCTCGTAGTTTCTCCGCTCCTTCCTCGAATCTGCCGGGTTTCGCTTGTTGTAGAGATCGGGTGTGTAGATGGTGTTGCTGCCCATAGTGTCATCCTTCAGGACGCCGTCATCGTTATAAAGCGCGAAGGTATGGGAACCTTCATACTTCAAATCATACGTCAGCGACTTGGCCGGATTTTTGTGTTTACTGCTGAGGTCGTGACTGGTGGTGTTCTTTGCATTGTCCTTGGTGATTGAACGGAAATCCATGGACTTGTTCTTCTCGGCCGGCCCAACGCAGATATCCGAGCGATGTTGCATAACGGAAAACGGATCCCAGTCCCAGGTGTCACCGCTGGATTTATCTTCCGGGAATGCAGTGACTGTGATCTTCTATACAATTGCAAATCGCAGAATCTGTATCTCCGGCCCCGGTTCGACGATTTCTTCGGGCCCGGTCGGACCGCTGTGCGTGCTGCACCCCACGAACACGACCAGAACCGCCAGGGCCATGGTAACCGCGACACCCTTCATCATGGTGCGTACTGCGTGTAACATGTTAACTCCTCCTGCGGTTAGTTGGTTGTTTCACTTCTGCCTTCACCCCCCAACCCGGAAAAACGGGATCAAAATGGCCATTAATTTAAAAGAATTCCATAAGTGACTAAAGGATTATAGGTTGCGGAATCGCCTTATAGGCTGAATCCGGTGATCGATCTGACGTGGAAGAGCTAAAGGACTGGCCATCGTCAAGCCTTTACTGTAGGCGGGAGCGAATCACATACTCACATTGTCAGGCGGGGACTCACCCTGTATTGCAATCACCTCTTCTGAATCAGACCTCCAAATCTGCCTGCGAGCTTGGCGAATGGCCGGTGACAATACCCAAAGTGTGACTTGACTTACTGGACTGCGGAATCCACTTTACTGGCTGTCAAATTGTGCCAGAGAATGTGACAACCTCAGGAGGTCGAGAATGAGAAGAATATTCGTAATCCCAGCGGTTTTATGTGTACTGACAGTGGCAGCATTGGTGGAGGGGGCAAACGCGGCGGCGTCCGACAACAGCCAGGTTGCGACTACGGGTTGGCAAACTCCGGCCGAGGATATCATGAAGGTGCTTCACGCACCGCAGCTCCCCTGGGTTTGGACTTCTCCTACCGGTGAGTACTTGGGCCTGGTCGATCCGGTGCTCTATCCCCCGCTTGCCGAACTGGCCGCGCCAATGCATAAGCTGGCCGGCATGAGAGTCAACCCCGCCACCAATGGTTATCATGGCCGACACGGGGGCACCTCCCCGCGTTTGGTTCGGGTCGAGGATGGTACCACGACCTCACTTGCACTGCCCGAAAATGCTGAAATCCACGACGTGGCGTGAACCGTGGACGGCCAACGCTTCGCGCTCACGGTGCTGCACGATGAACATTTCAGTCTCTGGGTGGGGTTGGTGGATGGTGACGTGGCCATGATTGAAGACCTGCACCTCAATCCGCTGCTCGGTACCACCGTAAGTTGGCTGCCCGATCAGGAACACTTGCTTGTCCGCCGCATTCCGCAACGCGGGCCGGCACCCGAACCGCCGCCAATCCCGGCGGGTCCGGAAATCATGGAGGGTGAGGGGGCCGCGGCTCGCTCCACGTACGAAGCGCGCAATCTCCTTGAGACAGCTCATGACGATGCTCTCTTCGAATACTATACCACCAGTGACTTGGCGATTGTTGATCCGAAAACGGGGAGTGTAAAAGTAATTGGTGAGCCCAAAATTTATACCACGGCCGAATTTTCTCCGGACGGTGAATATATCCTCGTTGAATATCTGGTCCCACCGTGGTCTCATGAGGTGGCGTACTGGCGGTTTGCCAGCGAAGTCGAGGTTTGGACTCCGGACGGTGAACTGGTGGCCACAATCGCTTCCCTGCCGCTGGCCGATGCGGTTCCGGTCCACGGCGTGCCGCTGGGTGTGCGCTCAATATCATGGCGACCGACTGTTCCCCATACGCTGTACTGGGTTGAGGCGCTCGACGGGGGAGATCCTGTTGCGGAGGTGCCACATCGTGACCGGCTCATGCGTTTGACCGCACCGTTTACAGGAGAACCCGAGGAGGTCTTCCGCGCCGAACACCGTATCCTCCCCTGGCAGAATGCCTGGGGCGCCGAGGGCGGGATGCTTATTCTCACCCAGCGTGAACGGATCAACCGCAGACTGTATGTCTGGCAATTGGACGTCGATGAAGGCTCGTCGCGCCTGTGGTTTGAAATCGATGAGGACGACCGCTACGGCGATCCCGGCAATCCCGTGTTCCGTCCGCTGCCCAACGGCCGCTGGGTGATGCACCAGAAAGGTGACGCAGTCTATTTCCGGGGCAGTGGCGCCACGGATGAAGGCGACCGGCCGTTTCTGGACTTGCGCAGTCTGGAAACCGGGGAGACCGAACGTCTGTTCCGTTGTGAACCGGATCGCTTTGGCGAGGAAATTGAAGCACCCGAGGGCAAAGTTACCCGTGCGTTGACACGCGAACCGATCACCCGTTTTGAGGATCCTACACCCGAGTTACGCCAAATTGAGAAACGCATCGTCCGCTATGAGCGCCAGGATGGTGTACCGCTTAGTTTCCATTTGCATCTGCCGCCCGGGTACGAGGAGG
>CAYWVO010000021.1:57039-60812 GCA_964461835.1 uncultured Ignavibacteria bacterium
GAGGAGGGCACCCCACTGCCGACGGCGGTCTATGCCTATCCACTCGAATATTCGGGAGCAACCACGGCCGGACAGGTCAGAGGGTCGGAGCAGCGGTTTATGCGCATCTATGGACCCTCACATCTCTATTTCCTGCTGCGGGGCTACGCGGTGCTCGACCGGACTGCCATGCCCATGATCGGCGATCCCGAAACGGTCTATGACACCTTTGTCGAGCAACTCGTTGATGATGCGGAAGCTGCAGTCGCCAAAGCGGTCGAGATGGGCGTGGCTGATCCCGAGCGGATTGGCGTGATTGGCCACAGCCATGGGGGACTGATGGTGGCCAACCTCCTGGCACATTCCGATCTGTTTACCGCCGGCATTTCCCGCAGCGGATCATACAACAAGACAATGCAACCGTTCGGCTTCCAATCCGAGCGCCGTTCTCTCTTCGAGGCGCAGGATGCCTACATTCAGGTTTCGCCGACCTTTTTTGCAGATAAGATCAACGAACCGTGTTTAATTATCCACGGCAACGACGATTCCAATCCCGGCACGCTCACGATCCAGTCTGAAGTGTTATTCGAGGCTGTACGCGGCGCCGGCGGCACGACGCGACTGGTGTTGCTGCCGTATGAAGATCACGGTTACCGGGCAAAGGAGAGTGTGGAGCACGTCCTCTGGGAACAACTCCGCTGGTTTGATAAGTATGTGAAGAATGCAATGACTGAAGAGCCGCCGGGTTCTGAGTAGATGTAACGGAATGGGTGGCAACCTCAAGGCGTCTCGCCTTCGGCGAGTGCGGCTTGGGGTTGAACATCCAATTTTGTGGTTGGCGTACCCCTGCCCGCCGTGGCGGGTTCGGGTGCGCCAACTTTTTTGTTGCGCTGTTTGGAATCCGATTCAAATGGCGAGAGTTATAGTGTTGAAACCACGTTCGCAAGCGACCGCAGGGGTTTCGATCTACAATTACTATAATGAGCGTTCAGGATTATTCGTTAATCAGATCTTTGAAGTTCCTCCTTAGCCAGTCGATCAAAAGGGATTTCAACTCAATTGCCAGATTTAACGCTTCTTCAACTTCTGCTTCCGTGGTTCTGCCCGCCGCATCATAACTGACCATTGCTCGTTTCTTGCTGATCGCCTCCAGGGAGATGATCAGTTCATTATCCGGTTGAAACGTATGTCTCAATGATTGAATCGTCCGACGATGGTGACCGGAACGGGCAAGCATGCGATAGCCGCTGGCCCGCAAAGCAATTGCCGCACAGCCGAGACAGGCATTGTAGGCGATGGCCAGTCGCCAATCGGGCGTGATTTCCTCTTTTGCGGCCTCAGTAATATCGCGATCGACTTTGTTGAGCAGATCCTGGATTTCCTGGCGATTGGTCGGCTGACGCTTCAGCCACCCCTTACTCTGCCAGTTTTTCAAGGTCATCGTCATCCCCGACCACGAATATCTTCGGTGATTTCATCACTGTTTGCACAAAGTTGTTTTCCTGTGCCAGCCTGGTTTTGAATTCCTCCGGAGTGAACAATGTTGGGTTGAGTGGGCGATGCAAATCATCTTCGATTGGTTGTAGGGTGGATATTAATTTGCGAAATGAGAGTGTGCCGATAACCAGGAGATCGATATCACTTGTGCTGCTGTCATCTCCGCCCGGAATCGATCCGTAGATCCAGGCGACCTCAATGTGGTTTTCTGCGATCCGGCTGAGACCTTCTTTGAGTCTGTCGACAATCCCAAACGTCTTCTCAGCAATCGCGCGGAGCTCGCCAAATATGGGGCACTCCGGATTGGCCTGGTAGAACTGTTGGATTCCAATTTGTTCCGACGTGAGAATTCCGACGTTGGTTAATAATTTGAGCTCACGCTGTATCGATCCCGGCGATTCATCCAGGAGTCTGGCGGTTTCCCGGAAATAGTAGCGTTTCTCGGGATCAAGGAAAAACAAGGCCAAGACCTTACGGCGAACTTTCGGGAAAAGCGCTTCCCCGATGCGCGAGGAAGCCCCTGCGTCGGTATTCTTCTTTGAGTCTTTCGGACACATCATTAGTCCAATCGATCACCATTACCGTCCAACCGATAGCATTATCGGATCAATTGTACTAATATTGAGATCAGAGCGCAAGTGTTTTTTGGGGGTCAATTGGGGCGTCAGGAATCTGCAGCGGGCCCGTTGTCGTCGGTTGTTGTGCGATGGCGAAATCGGGCCGATGAGGCAATCTGTCTTTTCTGGTAATCCTCGATTCCCTGCTGGATACGGCTCTTAAATCCATGAGGAGCCACGCGGCCGCAAAAACCGGTACCGTCGGGCTTCGGTTTACACATCCGGAAACACCACGGGGACCGGTTTCTCGTCATTGGGCATCCGCGATAGGTGTATTCTTTTAAATTCTTTCGGGTGTTGAATCGTTTGCTACCTTTGGTGCGAGCGTTGAATGCCATGTTGATTCCCCGTCAAATAGACTCGTTCTCGGGAATACGGACAAAAGTTAACTCTTTTAGGCTATTTTCTCAGCGGCACAGGATCTGTTCCTGACGTCTATTACAAGAAACCTACCCAGAACGGCGTGTTGATAAAGCGAGATCCACGGGATTTGGAGTAGGTCGGCGTTCCGACGGGAGCGCAAGCTCACGGAGAAACCCGACACCATCCCTTTTTCGACAAGCCCAGAAGGCAGACCACCCGGGGCCACCCAATCTAACTGGGAGGATTTGTCGCCCAAATCGCGAGTTCCGGGACAAATCCCCGGTCATCCATCTCCAGGACCGACTTGATGGCATGGGCGATTTCCACCGGGGTCAACTTGCGTTCTACCTCGGGCCGTTCGGTCCGGTCTTTGCTGCCGAACGCCGTCGGGACTTCGCTGGGGTTGATGAGCATAACCCGGATATTGTGTTTGCGCAGTTCTGTTTGCCAGCACTGGGTCATTCCGCGCAACGCGAATTTAGACGCACTATAGACACTGCCACCGGGGTAGCCCTTGGTGGCGGCGGTGGAGGCGATATTCACGATGTGCCCGGAGCCTTGGTCTTTGAAAATCTTCACGACTTCCTGGGTCAGCAGTGCCAGACCGAACACGTTGACCCGAAAGACGCTTTCGAATTTCTCGGCAGCCAGTTCGCCCATCGGTGCGGGAGCGCCGATCCCGGCATTGTTGATCAGCACGTCCAGTCCGCCCAGCTTATCAACCGCCGTTTTCAGCTTTTCCGGAATATCATTATAGCGGCCCTGATCCAGATCCACGGGTACCGCGCCCATCTCGTCGGCAACACTTTTCAGTTTCTCCGGGTCCCGGCCGGTGATTGCCACTTTCGCACCGGCTTCGACCAGCATCTTGGCGGTTGCCTTCCCAATTCCGGCACTGCCACCGGTCACGAGTATTCGGGCGTTCTGTAAATTCATGAGTGTATCCTTCCCTCTGTGTCTGAATGCAAGCAGGCTCTTCACGGATTGTAAAGAGCCAGCCTCAACATCCTCTACTGATTACGCCAGTTTCAGGATCTCAATGGTTGATTCTTTGGCGTGGGGTGCCCGGCTAATTGGGTGAATTCATCAAGTCATATCTGGTGGAGGCGGGGAATTAAATCCTATAATGCCGGTGTGACTCTGGACTTACACCGTATGGTGACCAATTCGTGATTGTTTTCCGGTTCTGTCTACTTTTCGTATCGCGTCCAGAAGCTGAATTTCCGCTTGTGTTCAACCTGCAAGTTCAGCTTGTAATCATCATGGCTCGGCAATCCGTCCCACTCGATCACCTTTGTTGCCAATTCATCGAGTTTG
>CAYWVO010000022.1:0-59647 GCA_964461835.1 uncultured Ignavibacteria bacterium
ACGTTTGTCCGAAGCATATACCTACCGAGAGTGATCATTCATACCATCTCCTTTGTGAATAATGCGGTTCGTTCTACTTATCGGCAGTCTCCAGAACGGCTTCCAGTTTCACACATTCCCTCACTCTCAGTACCCCCCATTCCAGAGATATATTCGAGATATACTTCCATATGACCGGGTATCTTGCTGCGCAACAACTTATTACAAAACGACAAGGTGGGCTAGACAAACCACATCTACCAGTTCGTGCAGCACCCCGTCGGGCAATCGAAATAAAGATGGTGGACTTGACAAGGCTGTATTTCGATGTAAATTGATAGTATATGGAATAACTTTTAGGGAGGTATTTGGTTACTGCCAATCTCCTATCAACGCTGCGCGGGCCTGCGCGGCCTTAGCCCCCGCGGTCACCATACCTTCCAGTACACAACTCTTTCGCGGAGGCGAAGATGTATCGCGATGGTGACCAATTGTTAGTCGGCGCGGTGATTTTTATGCTCATCATCCTTCTCCCCGGTTTCCTCGGAGACGGATCTGATGACGTTTGGGCCGCGCCCTGCGTGGTGCCGGATAACGGGACAGGAACCGTAGCATTGCCGGCGGATTGTCCCTATGCCACCGATCCGGCTGATCCAATGATGATTATTGATGGACTCCCGCCGGGAACGACCATCGAGATGGATGCACAACTCATTGACTTCATCTGTCAGCAAAGCGCCTTTTGTTCCGGCTCGCTTCCACCCGGCGAGTGCGAAGGAGTTGGCGGATCGTTGGGCGGAAATTTCCACTGCTTTGAGGCAACCCTTGATCTCCAAGTTACTGGTACCGGTGAACTTCTGGGATTCAATCGCTACCTGTCGGTGCCCGCGCAAGTTGAAATTCACACCGGTCCCCGGAATCCCGGCGATCCCGTGCAAACGTTTTCGGCGGCAATATTCCGTTTACAAGGCGAACTGTTCGGTGATCCCGATTTTTGTTTGTTCAGAATCACCGCCGGGGTGGATTTTGGCCTGCCCAGTCCGGGGGAGACCGAATTGACACAGTTGCCAACAGGAGATTTTAACGTCGATAGTTTCTTCGATATCACCTACGAAATCGAGTTTGAAGGATGCCCCGGCTCACAACTCGACGGGTATGCGGGCATAACCACCCACACGGTTCGCTGGCAGCAAGGTGAGCAGCATAAACCGTCCTGGCAACCCGGTGATGATTACAAAATGCACTTCCCCCAACTGCCCGATCCGGAAGGGTGGGATATCAACGCGACCACGCCCGCGATCATGGGCGATGACTGGATGTGCAGCGAGACCGGCTGGGTTAAAGATATCCATTTCTGGGGATCGTGGCGAGACGGCACCGTCGGTGATATCTTCAGCTTTGATGTATCGATCTACGATAATATTCCGGCGGGCGTCGATTTGCCGTACAGCCACCCCGGCGAGCTTCTCTGGAACAAAGAAATCACCTCCTTTGGTGTAGTCCCCTTCAATCCCGGTTTATGGGAGGGGTGGTTTGATCCGGCCGAACAGCTTGTCTCACCCATGGACCATCAACAGTATTTCCAGTACGATATTTTCCTCGATGAACCCGACTGGTTTCAGCAGGAAGAGGGAACGATCTACTGGCTGTGCATTTCCGCCAATGTCGCCCTCCCGGATGTAGTGCACTGGGGTTGGAAATCATCCCTCGATCACTGGGAGGACTACGCGGTCTGGCTGAACATGCAGGGAGATTGCGTCGCACCGGACAACGGCACCGGCACGGTCGATCTCCCCGCCGATTGTCCATACGCGACCCCTCCCGACGATCCGATGATGATTATCGATGGCTTTCCTCCCGGTACGACGCTTGAGATGGACGCCCAGCTCATCGATTTCATCTGCCTCCAAGGTGGAATTTGCTCCGGTTCGTTGCCCCCTGGTGAATGCGAAGGGGTAGGCGGATCATTGGGCGGAAATTTCCAATGCTTTGAAGCAACTCTTGATCTGGTCGTTACCGGCACCGGAGACCTTACGTGGTTTAACCGCCATCTCGCGGTACCGGTGCAAATTGAGATACATACCGGGCCGCGCAACCCCGGCGACCCGGTACAAACATTTCTCGCCGACATCTATCGGATGCAGGGAGAACTCTTTGGCGATCCCGACTTCTGTGAATTCTCAATTCTCGCGGGTACTGACTACGGTCTGCCCTCCCCCGGTCAGGTGACCCTGACTCAACTGCCTGACGAAGATTTCAACGTCGATAGTTTCTTCGATATCACCTACAAGATCCAGTTTGAAGGGTGCCCCGGCTCGCTACTCGATGGCTACTCGGGCACTACGACTCGAACGGTGCGCTGGCAACAGGGCAGCGCGGTCAACACGGAATGGCAACTGGCGGAAATAACGGAAAGTCCCTGCCCGGCTCCGGATAACGGGACCGGCACACCGACCCTTCCAGCCGATTGCCCCTATACCTCACCGCTGGAAGTGCTGCAAATCATCGATGGTCTGCCGCCGGGTACGACTATTGAATTGGAAGATAGCGTTGCAAATTTCACCTGCCAACATCCGTCCGGTCTTTGCTCACTTCCGCTCGCTCAAGGTCAATGCGAAATGCCGGGTGGGACGCTGGGCGGTGACGGCCATTGCTTTGAGGCCGATCTCGACCTCGATGTTACCGGCACCGGAGACTTGACAGGCTTCAATCGGCATCTTGTCATCCCCATCGAAATTGAAATCCACACTGGACAGCGGAATCCTGGTGACCCCGTGCAATCATTCGCGGCAGACATGTACCGAATGCAGGGCGAACTATTCGGCGATCCCGACTTTTGCACGTTCCGCATTACGGCGGGAACAGATTACGGTCTGCCCAGCCCGGGACAATACACGCTTACCAGACTGCCGGATGGCAACTACAATGTCGATAGCTTCTTCGACATCACCTATCAAATCGAATTCGAAGGCTGTCCGGGCTCACAACTCGAAGACTATAGCGGTACAACCACTGCAGCAATTCGCTGGATCCAGGGCGGTCCGCCCACCATTGACAATTTCGATTTGGCGTTTGTGATTACTGGGGAAGCCGACGTGTGCGATTGCGGGCTTGAAGCGGATGTCAACTGCGATGATTCAGAAAACCCGCTCGATGTTCAATACATGGTTGCCTTCGTGTTCCAGGACCAGGACGCTCGCTGCACCAAGCCGGACTGCCCGTGGCAGGTGGGGGATGTCAATTGCGATAATTCCGTCAATCCCTTGGACGTACAATTTATGGTCCAATATGTGTTCATGAGCGATAACGCCATGTGCACCATGTGCCCATAGACGATCACCATATCCAGCCATAAAAAAGCCCCGAGGACATTTCCTCGGGGCTTGGTATTTCAGAAGAACCATCCGCTTACTTCATCAGCGTCATCTTCTTGGTATCTGTGAAGCCTTTCGCCGTCAGACGATAGAAGTATACGCCGGACGCCGCACCGTCGGCATTCCAGTGCAGGTTCACCACACCGGCAGGTGAATTGCCTGTGAAGCGGTCCACCTCACGACCGACAATGTCGTAAATGACGAGGGTCCAGTCGGACGTGGTCGGCAGGGTGAAGCTGATTGCCGTCCCGGCGTTAAACGGATTCGGGTAGTTTTGATGTAGTTCGTAGGCATCCGGAACCTGTGTGCCGGAACTCGGACGATCCAGCGTAATCTCGATCGAACCGCGGAACACCCATTCGGCATTGCCAACGACTTCATCGTTGATTTCGAACGTCAGCTCCGAACCGGCAACCGCGCCTTCGTCGGCCTCAGTGACCGGATCATCGCCGTAGACGTGAACTAAGAACATGCCGCCATGGAGGGCAACACCCTGGCCACAGATCGTGCCGTCTTCATCGCGCACGGAGATGACCGAGCCGCTCACCGGGCCGTCAGCACTGCCCGCCGACCAGAAGTCACAGACCCAGGGCGTGGGGGTGACACTGGTGGTCAGGTTGACGGCGCGCGGCAGAATGTCCGCTTCTTCGGTGCATTCATAACCGCTGGTCGGGTATTCCAGCGTTTCGTCATCGAGCATCTTGATCCAGACACCCTGCCCGGGACAGAGACATTGCAGGTCGTTCAATTCTTCCGGACGGAGCGGATCGTAGGTCTGTGCACCGGCGTCACAATCGTAGGCAATGGCATACTCATAGATGCCGTCGATGGACATGAACGCATGTTCCAGATCATCACACTCGTTCGGCAAATATGACGCAACATTCCAGCCCATGCAGAGCGGGAGCGGCGTATCCGCCGGGACCAGGTCACCGGGAACCGTCAACTCGCTCGCACCGGGGGCGTACAGCCAGAAGCCGTTCTCGTTATTAAAGTCGGTGAGGTCATTCAGGGCATCTGGACGATTGATGTCATAGGTGACCGCGCCAATACCGCAGATAGAACTGATGATGCGTTCATAGTATCCGTCAATCGGCGCCAGCACGTCTTCAACGTCGGTGCTCTCCATCGTCCGGTTAATCGAAATCAAGGTCCAATCATCGCAGAGTTCGATAACCTGCTCACACACAAAATTGAGTTCCTCGTTGAACGACGCGCGATTCATCCACGGGTTTTCCGCTTTCAGCGGGCACCCATTGTTGATCTTGAACGTGATTGTATCGCCGTCTACTGCGCCCTCATCAAAATCAGGCGTGGTGGCGTCATCATCACCATACACGTGGATCAGATATTCACCCGGATTTTCGACATAGGCCACACCACAAAGTGTGTTTTGTGGATCGTAGGCGGTAATCACATCGCCGACCAAAAGTGGCGTACCGAGCACGCCGGAGCTCGTACCCCAGTAATCGGCGACATACGGGGTAACAGTAGGTTCGCCGACTTCAGGGAGTTCTACATTGATTACCTCGCCAGCAAACACACCTTCGACAATAACAGGGAAGTAACCTTCCAAGATGATTCGAACCACATAATCGAACACTTCTGCACGTCTGAGGGGCAAGGAAATGCAAAACTCGCCGTTTTCATCCGCGCATCCGCTGGCGATGATTTCACCACCTGGGAAGAAGTCCCAAATCTCGATACATGCGGGAATGCCAACCTGGTTCTCGTCGACAATCGTACCACAGATTTCATTAGTGACAGGCTCTTCCACGGTAACGAAGAAGCTGCACGAAGCAGAATTGCCGGCGGCATCTTCCGCAGTATAGGATACCTCGGTCGTCCCGGTCGGGAAGAAATCACCGGACTGGTAATCGCCGGTCAAGGATTCCACCTCGCAGTTATCCTCAGCAGTCACGGTGAAGTCAACGGTTGAGCCGGTGCCACTGCCATCATCCGGAACGGTGATATCGTCCGGGCAGGTAATGGTCGGCGCGGTATTATCAACAACTGTCACGGTAAAATCACAAGAAGACGAGTTGCCGGCATCGTCTGTTGCGCTTACCGATACAATGGTCTCACCGAGGCCAAGCATTTCGCCGGCCGCTGGTTCCATCTCAATGGTGAGATCCTGATCGCAATTATCCGCCGCTTCAATCACCACAGCCGGCAATTCGGCCATACAATTTCCATCAGCTGAAAGCTCGAAATCGGCCGGGCAGATGAGATCCGGCGGAGTCGCATCCATGACAGTTACGGTGACGCAACACGTATCTGCCAGATCGTCATCAGCAGCAATAAAGCATACCGTGATCGATGGCATGTAGTCACAGAGCGCGATGGTCGAAAGCATGCCGGTACCGTCGCCGTTGTCGGTGAATCCCGGAATCGGGTCGCCGCCCATCATTTCGGCCCTCAGCGTCAATGGATCGTCGTTGGCATCCGTCGCGGACACTGCCAACTCAATCATATCACCCACGTTCACAGCAATATCGTCCGGGCAGGTGATTTCCGGCGCGACGTTGTCTTCATCCGCAATATTAAGCGTCACCAGCACGAATGCACCATTGCCAGATAACTTCTGACCGGCAGGCACTTCCATGAAATCAAGCTGAGCCGTGTATTGCCCCGGAGTCAGGCTAGACGGATCAACTGTCACATCGAAGGTCCCCGGCGTGGTGAGGTCCGGTGGTGTCGCACTTAACCAGTCCTCACTCGCGCTATGCCCGACATTCACCTCTCCACAACCAGAATTGGTTACCTCGACCTGCTGTGCTGCGGGCATGGCTCCGCCAACCTGGTAGTTGAAGGTCAGCTCTGTCGGATCGACCATCAGCATCACCGGATCATCCGCAACATTGATCACGACTTCGCAGGTGTCGGCAAGCTCACTGTCAGAAACGATAAAGCGCACAGTATAACTACCCGCGTCATCGCAGCCGGTGTCCCAGCTAAACGTCGTGCCATCCCAGTTTGCCGATGCCGGGACCATTTCCGCAGTCAGCGTCACTTGGTCACCATTCGGATCGCCGTAGGTCGGGGTATATTCGAACGAATCACCTTCCGTCAATTCCACGGGTGCTTCCGGACAATTAGTGAACGCCGGCGGCAGGTTTTCCTCGGTAATCGTGATGATCTGCACGCACGATTCACTATTTGCGTTATTGTCCGTCGCGGTCCAGGTCCGTTCGATTTGCCCGGTAGTGACCACGTCGTCGTATGTAATAACCACTTCCTGATCGCAATTGTCGACTGCGGTAGCTTCACCGGTAAACGACGGGTCGGTCGGGTCGGTATCACTGATCGCGATATTCGGCGGGCAGGTAATTTCCGGCGGCGTGGTATCAACCACCGTCAATACCTGAACGCACTCAGTTGAATTGTTGCAAGCGTCCGTGGCAGTCCAGGTTCGCGTAATTATGGCGCCGTCGACGACTTCGTCGAAGGTGACTGTTACTTCTTCGCCACACGCATCGGTAGCCGTGATTTCCGGCGGGGCCGGAATCGCGTCACATTCGACTTCTATGGACTCCGGACATTCGCTCAGCACCGGCGGTGTGGTATCTTCGACCGTAATAGTCTGGACACAAGTTGCGGTGTTGCCACAGTCATCAGTGGCGGTCCAGGTACGGGAGATAACATATTCACCCGGACAGGTACCGGGATCCATCACGTCATCATAGGTAATATCTACTTCTGCATCACAGGCATCGGTGGCCGTGGCCTCTCCCAGTGCCGCCGGATCGACCGGGTCACCACACTCCGCGACCGCATCCGGTGGACATGTAATCACGGGATCGGTTGAATCATCCACGGTGATGGTCTGATCGCAACTTGTGATGTTTCCGCATTCGTCCTCTGCAGTCCAGGTACGGGTGATCGTATACTGACCCGGACAGGCACCCGGCGTCGTCACGTCGCCGAATGAAATAGTCACCGCACCACAATTATCGGTTGCCGTGGCTTCACCCAATGCTGCCGGATCGGTGGGATCACCACACTCAACCGCAATATCCGGTGGGCAGGTAATAACCGGCGGGGTCGTGTCATCGACCGTAATGGTCTGATCGCACGTCGCCGTGTTGCCCGCATCATCCGTCGCCGTCCACGTACGGGTAATCACCATGTCCTGCGGACAGTCGCCAGCGGCCGTCGCGTCGGAGTACGTGATTTCGACATCTTCATCGCAGTTGTCGTCCGCCGTTGCCGACCCGGTGTTGGCTGGATCAGTCGATTCATCACATTCAATGGCGATATCGGCCGGGCAGGTAATCACCGGATCTTCGGTGTCCGGATTGACCGTCAGCGTAAACGCACACGGCTCGGAATCCAACTCGCCATCATTGGCCACAAACGACATCGGATACGCCTGATCCGCATCCGCACAACCCGGCGTTCCCACCAGCGTCGCCGTCCCGTCACCGTTGTCGGTAAACGTCAAAAAGGCCGGTACACCCGTCGGGATAATCGTGAGCGCACCCGGCGGATCAGGATTGCCATCGTCGGTTGCCTCAATCGTCAGATTGACCGCCTGGGCAATATCGACCGTCTGGCCGGCCGGACAGGTGACGATGGTCGGCGCTTCATTCTCGCTAACGGTGCCAACCGTGATTATGCCCTTGGTGAAGGTAGTTTCGTCCGTTCCGTCCGGTCCATGATCAGTAGGCGGAAAGTCACCATCGATCATGAAAATCGTAGGCAGTTGGTCGGTGAAGCAGGCGGTATCGAACTCGAACGTCCCCTCCGCCGCTCCAACATCAAAGGTCCAATTCACTACGTCCCAGCCCGTCGGTTGCGCCGAAGCGGTCAAAGTGCTGGTTGCCGCGTTCAGCACAAAGTGGTCCGGCGAGACACCGTCGTAGCCCGTATCACCTTCAGTCGGGCAGTCGCCCCCCGGCACCCCGGGGCGATACTCCTCGATCAACACCGCCCAGGGCGCTAGCCAGGTCCAGGAAACGTTGTACTGATTGGGATGATCAAAGCCGAATCCACCGGTGTCGTACGGCAGGGCGCCGGTCCAGAACGCGCCGCCCTGCGTCGAGCGAGCGACCAGCGGCACCGTGAGGCCCGCCAAGTGCACGTCCCAACTGGCGGTGAGCACCACATTCACATCCGTAGCGCTCGGATCGACACTCTTGGATTCGATACTGATGTCCCACACTGCGTGGGCTGTAGCGGCGCAGAACAAGAGGGGTACCAACGTCAGTAATACTAAGAAGCGTTGGCGCATACCCACACCTCCATTGGTTTAAGTGTTTTTATCGTCAAGGTTTATTTTCGCTCAATGAACTGTCTTTACTCAGAAAAGTCTCCCCCACTTGTTTCAACCTTAGCAGAGTCACCTGCGGTCGGGGCGTCCTGCCGACTAATCCCTACAGGTGTCAATCTCACCCTTTATGGTAACCGCACCTCCCTGCCCAATCAGCGGGGAACTTCGGAAGGTAAACATACCCGTAACTTCCGAACAGTTACCTTACGACAACCGTTCGGGCAAATACAATGCCAGTAGATAAACAATTGTAAAACGCTGTATTGTCAAGTGAAAAACCAAGTTATAATTATCAGGTCTCTGCAAATGATCGCCATTTGTGCAAAGAATTGCACAATGATTTAAACTGTGTTCGTCAGAATCTCAGGGGAGACTGCGAAACAGGCTGTCAATTAACAACAGGCATTGCCGGCAGTGAGTATCATATCAGATTCGAATTGGCTGGCGTAATCCCGGTCGGGATATTACTCATGTAGCCGACAAGAGAGGTATTGATGATCAAGCACGATTCGCTGAACTTGGAAAAATCGCTAAAATTATTGGAAGATGCACAAGCAGTTACGCCCGCCGGCGTTCATTCGCCGGTACGGGCATTCAAAGCGGTTGGCGGCATACCACCGGTGATCGACTACGGTTCCGGGTCTTATCTGGTGGATATTGACGGTAACCGCTACCTGGATTTTTGCTGTTCCTGGGGTCCCCTCATCCTCGGGCATGCCCATCCGAAGGTGTCCACCGCAGTTAAGTCACAGATCGACAAAGGAATGACCTACGGCGCCTGCACCGAATTGGAATATCAACTGGCGTCGTTTATCGTTGAGGCGGTCGAACCGGTCGAGCGTCTCCGGTTCGTGTCCTCGGGGACTGAGGCGGTGATGGCGGCTATCCGGCTGGCCCGGGGATTTACGGGACGCGATTTGATCCTTAAATTTACCGGCGGCTATCACGGCCATAGCGATTATCTGCTGGTGGAAGCCGGTTCCGGTGCGGCGACGTTCGGACAGCCCTCATCTGCCGGGGTGCCGGCAGCACTCACCAGCGAGACCGCCGTATTACCGCTGGACGATGAGGTCGCACTCGAGATGTTTTTCAACCAGCACGGAGAGCGATTGGCGGCGGTGATCATTGAGGGTATTCCGGCCAATAACGGCTTTCTGATTCAGCGGCCGGAGTATATGATGCGGTTGCGTTCCCTCACCGAACAGTATGGGGTATTGTTAATTTTGGATGAGGTCATTACCGGATTCCGTCTTGGCCTGGGCGGCGCCGCGGCAGAATACAACCTCCAACCTGACCTGCTGACATTTGGGAAGGTCATCGGCGGCGGCATGCCGGTTGGCGCGTTCGGTGGGCGGGCAGAGATCATGAAACATCTTTCGCCGGACGGTCCGGTCTATCAAGCGGGAACGCTGTCGGGAAATCCGGTAGCGATGGCTGCGGGGCTGGCAACGTTGACCACGCTGAAAAATGAATCACCCTATCCCACGCTGGCTGAACGGACGCAACAATTCGTAACCACGCTCCAGAGCCGGGTTAAGCATCCCGACTTCCAGGTGGTCAGCCGGGGCTCAATTTTCTGGTTATTATTCCAAGCAGATCTTCCGCGTGCCGCCCACAAGATCGATCCCGCGGGCATTCAGCGGTTTAATCGTCTCCACAGCCTGATGCTGGCGGCCGGCTATTACCTGCCGCCGTCCGGATTTGAAGTTGGATTTATCTCCAGTGCCCACCAACCAGAGGATTTAGCCCGTGCGGCGGATGATTTGGGGGCGATTATCGCCGATGAACTGCGTGCGGCCTAGAGACCCAAATCGATCATTCGCTTACAATGGGGGCAATGGATGATCAACCAGGTACAATCCGTCGCCGATTAACTTGGTCAACTCGGACTCTTTTTGTGCGCGGTCTTCCAACTGGTCGCGGATTTCCCGGATCAGGGAGGTGTCTGCGTTCCGCCGGGTTAGGATTTCCAAAATTTCCAGGGAGAGCAGCCAGTCCCGGGGGTGGTTTTTTTGCAGTGCTTGCCAGATTTCCTCAAGACTATCGACGGGTAAATTCTGCTCGCGGATTTCCCGAACCTCACGATACAGCTCATGCAGTGCGCGCGTTTTGGCGTCATAATCAACTTTGATGGTACGCTCGCCCGGAACGAGATCGATCGGATCGAACGCATCTTGATCTGCTGCTCCGGCGTAGACTGAATCAACCGTCGTGCCGACCGCCATATCGTAGGTACCCCATTCCGGCTCAAAGAGGCGCTGATCACCCATGGTCACGGTGCAAGGCTCAAACGAGAGAACCAGGTTTTTGTCATCACGACGCGTGATGCCCTGCAATCTACCGAAAACTTCCACGCCGCTGGCGAACTGCAGGCGTACATCCTGACCGACCCGTATGCCCAACTCGGCGAGTTCGCTTTCCGAGAGATTTTCTAAGGGTGTCTGCCTGTCGCGCAGCAATCCCACGGGAGAGCTAAACCCGTCAGCATGATATTCCTTATCATGGCCTTTGAGTTGCGAATTGTTGTGGGCCAAACTGGTCGGCGAATTGGTACGGAGATAGGCCGCCCCACCTTGATCATCGCTGATCACCTCGGAGAAGGTGCCGGAGATTTGCAGTCCCGAACTTAATTCACAGGTAGAGGTCATCTTGCAGGCGATTGCTTTCCTTACCGCCTCCACCCCGCCCACACGAAATGCCATCGATTCAGTAAACTCGTCCAGCACCTTCGAGAGATGGGCAAAATCCGGCGTGACGAATAATTGCGGTTGCGGTTTGGTAATATCGTAGGCGTACTCCGCCGCTTCCACGGTATACGGAATCTTCTTGACGCCCGGCTGCAAGCAGGAGGCCGACTCCCCAACCGAAGAGAGCAATCCCGCACCGTAAATCTTCGGCTTCTCCAAGTCTCCGATCAACCCGTATTCAACGGTCCACCAATACAGCCGCGAGAGTTCATTGAGCTCCGACGGCTCACCCATGTTACCCTGCTTTTCCAGGACATCCCGTTCGGCGGCTTCAATTTCTTCCGGCGTAGACGAAGGCGCTTCTTTGACAATGGACAAATGACGGATCGCCTCGAACAATTCGTGGTCCTTGCGATTGGTGAGGGCTTTCGCGCCGACCCCGCAAAACTGTTCGAGATATTTCGCATACTCCGGGTCACCCAAAATCGGCGCGTGCCCGGCCGCTTCGTGAATGATATCCGGCGCCGGGGTATAAGCGATATGGTCGATCTGACGAATATCCCCCGTGATCATCAAAATGCGATTGGCCTGGAACTCCATAAACGCCGACGAGGGAATCAAGCCGTCCACCGTCACCGCAGACCAGCCGATTTTACTCAGGATAACATTCATCTCCTCCATCCGGGGGATGTACTCGATGCTGATCCCGGCCTGCTTGAGTCCGTTGGTGTACGATCCATGCGCATGATCTTTAAGAAAGTGAAAATTCTGCCGCATCACATACCGCCAGACAGCATGGTCTATCGGCGTATATTTATCATAGCGCTGGTCAACGATAAATTGCTTTAAATGGTCGGGGAGATTTTCAATTGGTTTAGTGGCTTCGGCAACTGTTAGGGTGTCAGTCGTCTTTGCGGTCATCGTCCGGTGATCCCCGCTGTGTTCAGTATCGTGAACATCACGCATGTACGATTCCTCCAGTAGTTTCAGTCCGGTAATTCATGGGCGGATATTAATATGACAATTTCTATCCTGTTATTTTTACCGTATATACGAACACGCACCTGCAGGCGCAGGGGAGAATTTTCCCTCCATTGCGTTTATGCGGAGCCGTGAGTCAGATGATGGCCGAAAATCAGGGCGGCGAGTGCAAACGGGATATCATTGCGCTGCAGGGCGGTTTTTGCGGTGCGTTCGAAATACGCGTAGGCGTTGGAGGTGTCTTTTTCCGCATGTTGACGGGCGATGACCAGCATGTTTTGATAGTCACCGGTTCGCTCCAACCGCATGAAGGCAGCCGGGACAAATGGTTTCCCGGCGATAGCCTCCAGGCGTTCTGTTGCCTCTTCAACGGTTGGCACACTCTCAGCCAAGGCCAGTTGCCCCAGATCATTGGCGGACAGAATTACCGATTCGCGCACAAAATCCGGCAGCGCGTCATACCCGATCCCCGGCTTTCCGAATGGCCGGAACACTTCAAAAAGCGCATCGCCGCTGGCACGGGTATACCAGCTGCCGCTGTTGCGGCCGACCAAATCGATGAGATCGGGATGAATGTGCTTCCCGGCAAATAACTCCTCATCGATATGGAACTTGATGACTTCACAGATCGCCAGGTTCCCGGAGCCTCTCCCCTCTCCCAGGGGAATCACTTGCTTCAGGATACACTCCATCTGAAACGGTGATTCCTGCACCCGGGACGGCTTCACCAAATCCGCGGGGACCGGCGTCAGGCCGCACTTAGCAAATTCATCAACATCCGCCGGATAATTTCCCGACGAAACATTGACCTGTTGTACCATGGCGTGGGTTACCGCCTGAATAACGCATTCATTGGTGGCCAGCAGATTGGTGTACGTGTCTTTCACTGAAGCGTCCGTTCCCCGACGGCCGGGAGAAAACGCCACGGTGGGCGGATTGGCGCCAAACGCATTGAAATACGAAAACGGGGCCAGGTTGGGAATATTATCGTCAGACAGCGTGGAGACCAGCGCAATCGGGCGCGGTGCAACGCCTCCCAGCAGATAGGCATGGATCTGCGGAATCTCGATGTCTTTAGGCTCAACGTGGATCATACGTTCTTCTTGCGGGCCAGAATCGAATAATCACTGTCGACCTTGACAATCGTATGTTTGAGTTCGCCCAGCCGGTCAATGGCCAGTTCGATCGTATCGCCGGCCTGCAACCAGATCGGCGTGTAGGCGTCTCCCTTTTCCTTCGCGGCCAGCATGCGGGAACCATTAAGCTCCAGGTAACAACCGGTGCCCACGGTGCCGGAGCCGATAACGTCGCCGGGCAATATTTCCACGCCGTAGGAAACACGTTCGATGATTTCGGCGAACGTCCAATCTATCGAGCCGAGGGTGCCATCCGAGATAAGTTCCCCATTGTGTTTCGCGGTCATGCGAAGATCATACTTATCGCCAAACGAGGTCGATTGTCTCACGTCGGCCAACTCATCGGGGGTGACCAACCACGGCCCGATCGCGGTCGCAAAATCTTTGCCCTTCGCCGGACCCAGGTTAAGCTTCATTTCCTCCATTTGCAGGCGACGGGCGGAGAAATCATTCATGATCGTGTACCCGGCAATGTATTGATCCGCCTGGTCACAACGAACATTCTTTCCCCGTTTCCCGATAACAATTGCCGCTTCCAATTCGAAATCGAGCTTTTCGAGGTGGTCCTGCTCGACTACCAGTTCCCCGCCACCAATAATCGCGTTATGATTGGTGAAATAGAAAACCGGATACTGATCGAACTCCGGAATCATCTCCACGCCGCGATTGCGCCGCGCGGTGGCCACATGTTGCCGAAATGCGTACGCATCGCGGCAAGAGGGGGGGTGTGGGACCGGAGCCAGCAGGCGGGGGTCAGCAACCTTCGCCTGCACCGCTCCTGACTTGATTGACTCTTCCACTGCGCGAACCGCATCCATCAACCGTTCCTCCCCCCGAAGAATTTCTCCCATGGTGGTCGGAAGTGATTGATTGATCCGCGCTGCCGCGAGATGGACATCATGAATGACGCCGTCAACGAGTACACCGGCGCGTTCCGGATGTTCCGGTATAGCGTAGGATACGAGTTTCATAATCGTCGCTTAGGTTGAGGTTACCAATTGATCGATGTTATGTTTACTGCAAAGGTGTGGATAGACGTTTTCAATGACGCTGATGGCAAATTCGGTTTCGTCCTCTGTGCCGGCGTTAATCCGAATCCCCTCCGGAATACCGAATGGGTCGACATGCCGGACAATTAATCCCTGATTGAGACACTCGGTGAAAAAATCAGCAGCAAATTCGCAGGACGGCATGACCAACAACCAGAAGTTGGCCTCGGTCGGCACACATCGGATTCCCAGACGGACAAATACCCCATACATGCGCCGCAGGGATTTCCTGGTTACCGCAATCGTGCGGTCGACAAATCCGTCATCGGCCAGAGCACCTATGCCCGCTACCTGCGCCAGGCTGTTCGGCTCGAACGGCAATTTGACTTTGTAGAGGTGAGAGATCAACGCTTCCGGGCCGACGGCAAAGCCGACACGCAGCCCGCCCAGCCCGTACGCCTTGGATAACGTCCGCAACACCAGCAAATTTTCACGGTCATAGGTCAATCCGTCCGGGTATTCCGGATTCGCGGCGGCGAATTCGCCATAGGCCTCATCGAGAATCACCAGGATCTGCGGCGGTATCCGCTCGACAAACGATTCAAATTCACGCCGGGTGAGCATTGACCCGGTCGGATTATTCGGATTGGCCAGATACACGATCCTCGTACGCTCGTTGACCGCAGCCGCCAAGGCCGTTAAATCGTAGGCATAATCATGTAACGGAACCCGAGCGATGGTGCGACCCAATTTGTTGGTGTTGACATAGATCCCGATAAATGTTCCCTCAGAGGTGAGCACTTCATCACCGGCGTCGGTGAATGCGGTAATGGCATAGCCAATCAGCGAATCCGTTCCATGGCCGGTAATAATTTCTGCCGGTTGCCGGTCGAACCGTCGGCTGATAGCCGTCACCAGGTCAAAGGCGCTGGGATCGCAATAGCGGTGCGTCTCACGTAATGCCTGGCCGACCGCCTCCATGGCCTTCGGCGATGGACCCAGGGGATTTTCGTTGGAGGCCAGCTTCACAATGCGGGTAAGGCCCTTTTCCCGTGCCAGCTCGGAGATCGACTTGCCGGGGCGATACGGCTTCAATCGTTTAATATGTTCCGGAATGGAGACCATACGTCCGCTCATCGGTCATTTTCCAGCCACGACCGTGGGTAGTTGGCATCAAGAACGTCTTTCACGGCGGTCGAAAGTTTCAACGGGGCAAAAGTATCGATCATGACGGCATATTCTTTGGTTTCCTTTTTGCCGATCGATTCCTCGGTCTTGCCCGGTTGCGGCCCATGCGGCAATCCTCCCGGATGCAAGGTGATCGAACCTTCCTTAACGCCCTTCCGGGACATGAAATCGCCCTCGACGTAGTACAGTACTTCATCGCTGTGGATATTGGAATGAAAATATGGCGCAGGAATCGCATTGGGATCAAAATCAAAGGGCCGCGCGACAAAATCACACAGGACAAAATGTTCGGTGTCAAATGCCAGATGCGTCGGTGGCGGCAAGTGAATGCGTCCAACCTTCGGGCAGTAATCTTTGATGTTTAAGGCAAAGGGATACAGAAAGCCGTCCCAGCCGACTACGTCGAATGGATGATACGGTAGGGTGATTTCAAAAAGACGTACGCCTTTCTTGATCAACAGGCGAAACTCACCGGTCTGGTCGATCGTCTCCAATTCCTGCGGGATTTTAATGTCCCGTTCGCAGTAAGGCGCACCCTCCAATAATTGTCCAAACTCGTTATGAAAATGGGCGGGAATCCGAAACGGTGCGACCGATTCGCAAATCAATAGTTTCGCCTGGTCGAAATCGTCAAAATTCAGTTGGTACGTCGTGCCGGCGGGGATAATCAGTTGATCGCCTGCCACAAACGGCATGCTGCCATACTCAGAGTGAAATGTACCGCTGCCGCGATGAATGAAGACATACTCATCCGCGGCGCCGTTCCGGTAGAAATCCTCAGTGTCCTCGGTGACCCGTGCGGTCGCAATCCGGCAATGATCGTTAAACAAAAACTCCTGCCGGGCGGTGATAAACGATCCGGTCTTCGTTAGGTCATCAGTGAAAAAATGGTAGTAATCCAAGGGAGCGTCGTTCCATTCAACCCCGGTTGGTGACGGCAATTCCTTGACCGCCAGGCGTTTGGTGGGCATCTGGATATGGTACTTGTTGGAAAAAATCCCGGAGAACCCCCGGGTGCTGAATAGCTCCTCGCGATACAGCGACTTGCCATCATCCTTATAAAAGGTGGTGTGGGGTTTCGCGGGCATCTTGCCCAAGGTATGATAGAACGCCACAGAATTTCCTCCTGCTTCCTGGCTCCGTTCACCCGAGCGGGTGCCTACATTGTCCGCACAATTGAACCACGCAGTTCCTGGTCCCGTTCGATCGCTTCAAACAACGCCTGAAAATTGCCTTGCCCGAATCCTTCTGCGCCTTTGACCCGCTGGATAACTTCAAAGAAAAAGGTCGGGCGGTCACCCGTCGGCTTGGTGAAGAGTTGCAGCAAGTATCCCTTGCCGCTGGTATCGCAGAGGATGCCCAGCCGTCGCAGCTCGTCAATATCTTCGTTAAGGACGATGTCTTTTTGTTCGAGTTCCTGGTAATAGGTGTCCGGGACTTGTAGAAACTCCACGCCGTTTTCCCGCATGGCGCTGATGGTGTCGATGATATCATCCGTCGCCAGGGCGATATGCTGGATCCCGGTGCCGTGGTAATGCTCAATATATTCCTCGATTTGCGACTGGACGACACCCTCGTACGGCTCGTTGATCGGATTCTTGATAATACTGTCCTTTGAACGGACCACTTTGGAAAGCAGGGCGGAGTATTTGGTGGAAATGTCGCCGGGGCCGAAATCGATGAAGGTCTCGAAATCCATCGTCTGGTTGAAGTATTTCGCCCACTGGTTCATTTCATTAGTGCGCACGTTACCGACGATGTGATCAATGTTGCGCAGGCCGGTCGAATCAAAACTGAGCTTCATTTTCTGCACCGGCTCGCCGTAGCCGGGACGAAAGAGCCCGCGGTAATTGTCGCGGTTGATAAAGACCAACTCGGTATCGTCGTAAATTTTCAACGCCGCCTCGACAATATACCCGTCTTGACCTTCCACGGTTCGCGGCGGGTAAACAAAGACGCCGCCGTTCTCCAAAGCATGTTTGTACGCAGCCTCAACGTCCGCGACTTCAATTGACCAGCGTTTAACTCCATCGCCATGCTGCTGCACAAATGACCAGATGTCATTAACGCCGGGATGCAACGCCGAGGTCACCACCATCTTGATGTTCGCGTTGGTCAAGTAAAAGGACATCCGATCGCGGACCCCGGTCTCCGGTCCCGCGTAGCCGGTAATCGTCAGACCCATCGCGCGGGAAAACCAGTACGCACACATTTTGGCCGATCCCACGTAGAACTCGGCCCAATCGTATCCTTGAATACCCAGTGTATTACTCACACGTACTCCTTCGACTTAATCCAGACCGATATGGTCTCCTTTTTGCACCCACATCACCTGTTGCCTTGATACGGCTTTCCGACACCAATTCATGGTGGTGCAAGTGAATCAACTGAGAGGAAAATATCCGGGAAGGAACCGGACTGTTACGACTTGGGAATACGCTCCAGGAGTTCCTCGTTGGTCGGAAACCGTTTGATCAACTTCAGCAGTTTTTCCAGAGCCTGACGTGGTTTGTGTCCGGCGAGCACGCGGCGCAGTTTATGCAGCTTTTCGCTGCGTTGTGCACCCAGCAGCAACTCTTCCCGGCGGGTGCCGCTTTTGACCACATTAATTGCGGGATACAGCCGCATCTCGGCCAGCCGGCGGTCTAAGATGATCTCGCTGTTGCCGGTACCTTTGAATTCCTCGAAGATCACTTCATCCATGCGCGATCCGGTATTCACCAAAGCCGTGGCAATAATGGTCACCGAGCCGCCGTTTTCGATATTACGGGCTAGGCCAAAGAACCGGCGGGGGATTTCCATCGCCCCGGCCTCCATCCCACCGGACATTGTGCGCCGCGTACCGGACCCCCGCAAATTGAACGCCCGTCCCATGCGGGTCAGGCTGTCCACCAACACCACAACGTCCCGGCCGCATTCCAGCTCCGTCCGGATATGCGCCAGCAGCAATTCGGTAAGTTCGACCTGCTCCTCGGAGGATTGATCGGAGGTGCTGGCCAGCACTTCCGCTTTGACCGAGCGCCGAAAATCGGTCACTTCCTCCGGCCGCTCATCGATGAGAAAAATGATCACCCGCGTATCCGGATAACTGGCTTCCAGCGCCAAGCAGATTTTTTTCAACAACATCGTTTTCCCGGCACGGGGCGGGGAGACAATTAATCCCCGGGTTCCTTTGCCAATCGGCGCGATCAAATCGATAATCCGCATATCCGGATCGCCCGCTTTGCCCAATCCAAACGGTTCCTCCGGGCTGACCGCCACCAGGTTGGCATAGGGTGTCCGGGCCTGGAAATCCCGCGGGTACAGTCCAGACAAGGTGTTGACTGTCGCCAGTTCTTTTCGGTTGCCGTTCTCCCCCAGCTCGCCATGAACCGTGACTCCATCAACCATCATAAATTCTTGGACCATTGTGTCGGGAACGAGAACATCATCGCCGTTGGCCAGCAGCGAGTGAGCCGGTTGGCGCAGCACATGGTGACCCCGTTTATTTGTTTTCAATACACCAGTGGTTTCGATACTCATCAATCTTCTCTCGGATAAAGGTGGTACGTACGCCTGCGGCGAACTTCGCTTACATCTACGCAGGCAATCCGCAAAACGTCGGAAAAAAAATTGCCCGCCCTATAAGAAAATAAACATCATTGTCAGCACACAGGCAAGGACAATTGCCGTCGGCCACCCTAATAATGCAATCATCCGCCCCAAAGGAATGCGGAAGTATTGACAGGTCACCACCAGACACGGATGGACCGGCGAGATGATATACCCAAAATAGACCGCAGTAAAGATCAACGCGAAGAGAGGCAGGGTAATACCTTGCGCAGTCCCTAGATAAACCGGAAACACCACCGACGCCGGGAGCTGTACCCGGCCGGTCATCAAGCCCAGGGCAAATCCCGCAAGAACAGCCAAGAACAAGGGCGGCAGCGGCAGGCCGCTTATCGCCTTCTGCACGCCGGTCGCCTGGAAAACATGCAAATAGAGGAACATGCCAAAAATAATGAATCCGAAATTCCATGGTTTCATGCGTAGCACAATTTTGCCTAACGATAGCCGTTCCTTACTGGCCAACATCGACAGACCGACCGCCACTGTCACCGCAATCAAGGTGGCGAGCGCTCCCAGACCAAAAATGCGCTTCAGGAAAAAGTCCAGCACCGGGGCGGAGACGATAATACCTAACGGGATACCCAATCCCGCCGGCGAGAACCGCTGGGCACTGTTGCGCACCTTCGGCACATGACGCAGGAAAAATACATATCCCAACCCGGCAGCCAGCAATGCGCCGGGGATAAGCACCGAAATTGCCCGGTACACGTCCAGTTCACAGATTTTTGCGGAAACAATCAGTGCGGGATTAAGAGGATACACAAGAATGAACAGATGCCGGAACCAGTTGTTGATGGCGGCCTTGAGGCCGGCATCCACCCCCACGCCTCCCCGCTCCAGAATCGGAGCTGAGAGCAGCGCGCCGCCGGGCATCGGTAGTAATCCCATCAAGGCTGCGGAAAAAGGGAGCAGATACCGCTGGGTCAGCCCGACGTGGTTGATCAACTGATCGATTTGCCCACTCTGTCCCATCGTGCCGCCCAAAATCGGAATAATCGACATCGCCAGACCCAGCAAGAGCACCGTTGGATCCGTAGCCGTAAACACGATTCGATCAACGACTACCGCCGGTGGCAGCGCAAAAACACCCAGCAAGAGCGCCCCACCGATGAGGCCAACTGCTAAGTTCCACCGCGAAACGGTGATAATCGCCACGAGCGAGAGAGCAAATCCTAGACCTTCCAGCGCCATACCGGAATGGTAGCGACGGCGGGAATGGCAGCCAACTGAGAGTAGTCAGCAATTTACCAGGAGACAGTTTTATTGACAGAAGCCTGCACCAGAGGAAAGCCGGGTAATATATCGCTCAATATTCAACGTGGGGCCGACGCGCTGCCAGCCGCGTTGAGATCAGCCCCGACCCGACCGGATTGACCTTAATGCCTACCACATCATCGGGCGAGAATAACAGCGCAAAGCTTTCCTCCAAATTTTTCCCGGTGAGCGTGGTCATACCTCGTTCAAACATCGAGGAGATAACATCGCTGGAAAAGGTATCATCGACCAGGGCCTGCGGATCGTGTACCTGGACCACTTTGCCGGGGAAGGCTCCGGGCAGTGAAACTTCCGTATGCGGAATCTTCAAAATTTCATCGATGTTGGTCTTGGGTTTCTCCGGTGGTTTTTGGTCCTTTTCGTCTTGACCACATACGGGCGGAGTGCCCAGAAGTAAACCCGCCCCGAGCAATCCTCCCAGGGCCACAAATTCGCGACGGTTCACGACGCCAAAATCGCGCAGCGAACGATAACCAGACGGTTCCATATCCCCTCCCCTAGGGTATTACCGTTTCCGAACCATCGGGGGTAAGGTATGGTACCGGCGGTCAATCAGCAAGCACACTAGGCCTTTCTACCGCGGAGAATCCGCGACGGCAAAAACATCAACGCGCGCAGAAAGGCAAAGACCGCATCCACCGTGATTCCCACGAGGCGAAACGGCAGCATCAAAATCCACACGATTGGATAGGCAACGATCGCCAACAGCGCCACCGGCCAGCAGATTAGCGCTAAAAGAATAAAGAGCAGGAACTTCAACATGTCATATCTCCTAGTTTTGTTTCTCAATCTATACTCTTTGTAGCCCACCCAGAGCCAGAAATCCATCAGGATTCATGGCGTCGGGTGGGTCGGCAATGGTCCTATTGGCTATTGCCAACCCACCAGCCGCCTCAATCCCTCTCGGGCTATCCACTCTTGGTGGGTTACAAATCCTCCGTATATTACCCTGGCTTACTGCGGGAACACCGATTCAACCAGGTTTAATCCTCGCTCTCTGACTCGCACCTCCGGGAATTGTTGAGAACTCAACAAAAACCCGCCATCGTCATAATATTCTACCGTAAGGTGATACGTCCCCGGTTTGAGATTGAAGTCACCGATAAACACCCGGCCCGGCAGCAGTTGCGCACAGCGCAGGTCGGCGTTTTCGGTGAGATCAGTGGCAACATCGATCGCCGCCTTCTTCAACCAGCCCTCCAATCCGCCGGTATCGACCTTCTTTTTCAATTGGTGGTTAAGTAATCCTTTGGCCACCGCCCGGCCAATGGTGCGCAGATACACTAAAGATTTGCGGGCGGCAAAGGTCTCTTCCGCCACGGCTGCGACATCCTCCAACAGTTCCAGCTTCCCTATTTCTTTACCATCGGCCAAAACGCGAATTCGGGTAACGGGGGAATATCGCGGCTCAATCCGGGGAATCGAAAACTTAAAATAGTAATCGGCTTTCACCGGCAGCGGGAGATGCCCGTATTCGTGCTCGTGCCCATCCGTATCAACATAGAGAATCTGGACTAATTCCAATTGCTTGTCGGTGCGGAGGCGGAGATCGAATGCCTCCTTCCGGGGACCCAGGCCGACCAGGGAGACAACGGTTAAGCGTGAATCATCCTCGACTAAGGCAGCATTGGCTACCGACGGCATCTCGAACGGGTACACAAACGGCTGGGTAGTATAGGCTTCTTTGAGGAAGGCATAGTCGATGCGCGCATCGTCGATCATATTCTCCGCGGCATACATTTGCATACTGAGGTAGCGGGCGAACGCGCTGTTATAGAACCGCACGCGCTCTGGTTCATAGTCGAGCTGCACGTCCAGCGTATCCTCTGCCTGACCTTGGTTGAGTTCGCGTGCGGCGGCGGCGTATTTGTCCTCCAGCAGCTCCAGCCGCTCGTTGACGCGGCGGATTTCCACAAATGCGTCCTCGAAATCATCGAGCGCGAGATAATTGAGTGCCTTAATCAAGTTGGCATAGATCAATTCATAATCCTCGCCGGGGTATTCCAGGGCGTTGTCGTTGAGCATCAGCGACACCGCCCCCCGTGAGATACTCTTGGTAAACAGCTCGGCGGAGGCCCCTTCCGCCCGGTGCAAAAGCTGGTTACTGCGCTCGTAATTGCCGGCGTAGTGATTGGCAAAGCCGGCATCCAGGTAGTAGAGCACGCGGTCTTTTTCGGCGTACTTGTGGTCGTCCCACGCCTCGTCGATCCTTTCGACCGCGGCAGCGTAGTTTTGCGAGCGAACCTCGGTAACAATCGGCCGATAAAAACCGCGCAGGGTCATCATGGAGGAGCACCCAATAACCACGGCGCCCGCCATGAGTAGAGCAGCACCCCACTGGCCGCGAGGATATGCGCGTGCCGGTTTCATTTATCGTCGATAGCGCGGCTGGGAAATGAATTTCTTTATTTCCTTGGTGCCAATCCAGGCCTTTTCATTGGACTCAACATTGATCAGTTCCAGGTCAGTCTGGTAGAAGACAACCTGGTCGCCGCCTTGCCGATCCTCCACCGATTTCACTGCCCCCAGCAATACAAAATCGGCGCCGGTTTCCTGCCGCATTTGCTTGATCGTCTCCGGCGATGCGTATTCGCTTTGATCCGCACGTTCTTCGCGGACATCCTGGCGCTCCTCCATCGTGCCCACGAATTTGACCTGGCCGGAGTTAATCAATTCGCGCTCGAAATCCTTGGTGAAAACTTCCATGTCGATATGCTCGGTCGTACGGTTACGAATCCGTCCCACGGTCACTACCGGCTTGCGCCCCTGTTCCGCCGCGAACTCGGTCAGCCACGGACGGGACAGGCAATCCGAGATCATCTCCTCCGCCACCAGCCGGGCATCGGTATCATTCCAGCGACCGGACAAATCGGTCTGTGTCTCCGGTTCAATCCGCTCAATTGAGCGGCCCCCGCCGGCACAACTCACCAGCAGTGCCGCCATCAGTAGTGCTATGAATTTCCGCATACGCCCCTCCAGGATAGAATAAACTGACACCTGTCTTTTCCAAACCTTCATCATTATTGATCATCAATTATCCAAGTCAACCATTGCGGCCAACCAAGGTCGAATCCAACTCCCATCATTTTGGCGCTCATCCATCAGAATATTCATTGTATCAAGATAACTCCATTTGCGATCAACTTCTCTCAACATTTGCACGGGTGCTATTTGGCCGTCTTCAAATCTACGCTCAAAATCTGCAAACCAGTATAAATATTGACGCCAGCTGAGACCAAGCCAAGGAGCACTCGGTTGGGTTTCCAGCTGATTGAGTATTTGTTGTGAGAACGGATTGGTCAAGCTTACCTCCGACAACAAATTCCGGGAGTTTAATCTCAAAATATCAGGCTCCCTGATGAATGCCATGAGTGATTCTTCGAACCAATATGGTAACTGCCCCCAACCTTCATCCGGCTCACCGAAGCGCGATCGCGTAAATCGTCGAATATTGAAGAATTTACCGCTACCACAGCTATTCGCACCAGCGGTTTTCCATAGTATTACATCTGATGAACAGAATCCCATAAGAACTTCCATGCCAGCGTCCCGCAACATTCGAATACATCTCATTGTACCGAAAATCTCACTGGCGTCGGACATCTCCCGTCGCGGACTTACATCTGAACTTAGAACCATGTAAATTCGGTCCAATTTAGAAGCTGTTATCAATGAAGCTACAATTTCGGCTTTATCTGATTCAGCCATATCAGCCATATCTACGATGACAGTCTGTAGTACCGAAATCTCATTTGGAAGTGAACTACTAAGCATTTCGCCAATATTTAGGCACAATTTATAGTATCTTTCATTGAATTGACGGGGGAGGATTGCTGGCGAGCAAACCGCTTCAAGATTAAGTCTTTGAATTGCTTCAATCAAGTTTGAGATCACTTGCCCCCACCATTCCAACGATGTATGATCGGCTGTGTCGACATCCTCGGGGAAGTAGGACCAATTTGATAATTGACCCCTTTCCGAGTTTGGAAGATAAAGCTGCGGATCGAGAATTATCTCAAAACCCGGTGAATTGTGGTCATCAATTAACCTGTTTACGTGGTGCTCATCGTCATTGACGGGGCTCAATATAGCACCACCAAACGCAGAGAGGTTCGGTTCATTCAGTAAATTCCTTGAATCGTGACCCATTTGAAGATATGCGCTCATTATTCTGTCCTCACCCATTCCAAGAGCTCGCCAATTCTCTTGGTGTTCGGTAACGCCGTACAGGCCATTGTTCAGTCATTTTTATTAAACATGACAGTTTTGATTCTGAAATTTTTGCCAACAATTCACTATCACGCTCGCCTCGTGATGCAACTCGCTCCACGGTGGCCGGAGAAAAAAGATCTTCGCCAGGATGCCAAAATGGGTGTACATTAAAATGTGCCAGACAGAGCACAACACCCAAGGAAAATTGATCCGATCTCCAATCGATGAGCGGCTTTTGATTATTAAGCTGTTCCGGGGACGCAAAATACGGAGTACCGGGCCCCTGCACTGCCCAGGTCTCGGTGATAGATGATTCACTTAAATCACGAACGAGCCCAAAATCAACCAACACTGGCGAGTCTGATTTTTCCCTAAACATGATGTTATCAGGTTTAATGTCTCGATGCACGAGATCAAGGAAGGCGGTGTGTTCTAAAGCTCCAATTAACTCTTGACCCAATTCAATAGTCTGTGATACGGATAAAGTGCCAAGATCTCTGAGGATTGATGTAAGCGTACCGCCAGCGAGGAATTCCTCAATTGAATACTGATATTTGACGTTGGCGAATGTCAAATCAAAAATTCCAAAATTCGTTGCGATATTAGGATGGTCACAGCGCTCCAAGGCCTCTGCTTCCCGTTGTGATCGCCTATTGGCTCCTGCCCTTATGATTATTTTAAGCGCACGTGATTCGCCGGCTTTTGTTTTAATCCTAAAAACCCATTTAAAGGCGCCTCGTCCTAGCACCTCCATTAGTTCAAATTCATTTTCTTCGCATATTTCGGTTGCGATCTTCCTAGCTAACTCCTCATCATTCATAATCAGTCTACTTCGTTTTTTGCACTTTCATTTACTTTATCTGTTAGCCATGGCAAAACTGGAATATTGCAGATTGCTGGTAGTAAAATCTTAATTGATCGACCGTTGAGCGCACATATTCCAACAGTGCGTCTGGCAAAATCATCCCTATATTTGAGTGCTCTCCTCGCCGTCTTTTCCGGGAGCACCACATAGGTACAGTGAGCGTAGCAGCCATTGCGGAAGGCTTGGTGCATAGCTTCCATCCACCTTGAAACCTTCAGCTCAAAGGCGGAGACATTGCCAGAAATATCAACCGCAATTACATCAGTTTTACCTCTCCGATAATCAAATTCCTGTATGATTCTCACACGCCCCCATGGGCTTTCGTCACTCTCGAGGAGTGAACAAAAGGTCTTTGTCATCTCTGCTTCCGAAATCTTCACCTCAGCCATAAAACCACCCTATGAAGAATTATACGGGTTGACGTTGCATGAGATCTAAATATTCTATGTCGCCAAAAGGCGAAAATCTATTCACCATTGCAAATGTGGCTGTTCTCCTGAGCAGTGGCAAGAAAAAACGACTGCCTCCATATCATTTTCTGTATAAAAAAAGGCGGGAACAGTTGATCCCGCCTTCTCTTTCTGTGCCTTCTGTCTCGCATCCCTCACGGGCCCTCCAGCGAGAATCATCCGGCACCATTCTGACTACGTGCGTTGTTTTCCGCACTCAGGTCATCGAGTATCAGTCTTCAGGTTCAGGTGAGTCCGAATTACCTTCTTTCATGTGCTTGCGCATGAACGCCGGTATCCGGAAATCTTCCGCGACATCGTCTTCTTCGGTCTCAATTGACGGCAACGCCTCGGCGGCGGCTTTTGCCCGTTTCTGTTTCTTGCCGCCGTGGTCGCTCAGTCCAAACATATCAATCGGGCTGGTCGACATCGCGCGATGCACCTCTGTCCGTGGTTTTTCCTCGACCTCCACAATCGGCACAGGCTCAGAAGCCCCGTTGAAACCGGTGGCGATGACCGTGACACTGATCTCGTCTTTCCGGTTCGGATCGATGACCGCCCCGAAGATCACATTGGCGTCCTCGCCCGCTGCTTCGGTGATGATGGTGGTCGCTTCGTTTACCTCAAAGAGCGACATATCACTACCACCGGTAATATTCACCAGCACGCCGCGTGCCCCGGCGATCGAGATATTCTCCAGCAGTGGTGAAGAAATCGCCGCACTGGCCGCCGCCCGAGCTTTGCCTTCGCCTTCGGCGGAGCCGGTACCCATGATCGCGTCCCCCATCTCGCGCATGACCGTCCGCACATCCGCGAAATCACAATTGATCAGACCGGGTACGGTGATCAAATCCGAGATACCCTTGGTCGCCTGATGGAGCACATCATCGCAAATGCGAAACGCCGCGGTAAGTGGAGTATTCTGATCGACTACTGCCAGCAGCCGCTGGTTGGGAATACAAATCAAGGTATCGACCTGTGATTTTAATTCCTGGGAACCGGCTTCCGCCCGCTCCATGCGCTTGGTCCCCTCGAAGTCAAACGGTTTGGTGACCACGGCCACGGTCAACGCATCGGTCCGTTTTGCCATCTCGGCGATGACCGGCGAGGCGCCGGTCCCGGTCCCGCCACCGAGACCACACGTGATAAAAATCATGTCAGCGCCCACAATGGCCTCGGCGACAATATCCGCATCTTCTTCCACTGCCCGCCGGCCGACTTCCGGGTCGGCCCCCGCTCCCAGGCCTTTGGTCACCCGGCTGCCGATCTGGATGCGGGTATCGGCTTTCGAATACTCCAAGACCTGGGCATCGGTGTTGACCGCGATAAACTCCACGCCGCTCAACTCCGCATCAATCATGCGATTGACCGCGTTACAGCCGGCGCCGCCGACACCGACAACTTTAATTTTGGCCGCGAGCTCTTCCTCGTACGCAAATTCAAACGGCACTACGCCCTCCCTCTCGCCTATATAATTTCATTCAATATACTTTCCATGCGTTTGGTCCACCGCCGGAAAAACCCGCCTTCCCGGGGGTCGATTCGCTCTATATGCTCGGCGGCATGCAAGAGCAGCCCCACAGCGGTCGCGTGGGCAGGGGAGGCGGTTAAATCGCTCATTCCTTCCACCCCGGTCGGGAAACCAACACGAACCGGAAGATCGTAAATCCGTTCGGCGATCTCAACAATTCCCGGCAGGTTCGCCCCACCACCGGTGAGAATTATTCCAGAGTTCAGCATCTCGAAATAAGGAGTTTTTTTAATTTCCCGCAGGGTCAACTCAAGGATTTCCTCCACGCGTGGTTCAATAATTGAGGTCAACAGCGCATCCGAGATTTCGCGCGCCGGGCGATTGCCGACTCCCGGCACCGAGATGGACTCCGGTTGCCCCTCGGCCACCATCACCGCCGCACCATGATTCAATTTAATGCTCTCGGCCGCCTCCGGCGGGGTGCGCAGACCGATGGCGATATCACTGGTAACGTTGTTTCCGCCAATCGCCAGCGTGGCGGTGGAGCGGATCGACTGATCGTAATACACGGCGATGTCCGTGACGCCGCCGCCCAAGTTGATGATCGCCACGCCCATCTCCTGCTCGGTTGATCTCAGGAGCGCCCCGCCGCAGGCCATCGATTCCAACAACAAATCGGCGATTTCATATTCGGCTTTTTGCACCGATTTATAAATATTGCGCACCGCGGTCAGCGCACCGGTAATAATCAATACCTCGGCCTCCAGGCGCGACCCGCACATTCCGTAAGGACGTTTGATGCCCCCCTGGTCATCGATCAGGTATTCCATGGGCAGCACATGGATGATTTCACGATCCTGGGGTATCGGCAATGCCCGCGCCGCTTCGACCACCCGGTCGATATCTTCCTCGGTAATCTCGTCACTCTGCCGAGAGACCGCAATCACGCCTTTGGAGTTGATACTGCGAATATGTTCACCGGTAATTGAGGTCACCACGGAAGCCACCGAACAGCCGGACATCATTTCCGCCTCGGCCATCGCTGTCCGAACCGATTCGGTGGTGCGCTCAAGATCGACCACCATTCCGCGACGGAGACCATCAGCCGCGCACGTCCCAATGCCAATTATTTTCGGTGGTCCGGGCGGGGTGACTTCGGCAATGACCGCCTCGACCTTGGTACTGCCGATATCTAACGCGGCGATAATCTGTGCTTCGGTGTTCATCTGTGATGACCTCCCCCACCTCGCGTCAGGGAACGGTAGACAGTCCGTGACTAATGTGTCCGTCTCGACATGCGTGCTTTCGCCGGCGTGATAATCACTCGTTCGGAAAACCGCACGTCAATTTGTGCCCCTTGCCATTCACTCGGTGGCGTTGATTCGAGGAATCTCACCAGACGGTTAAGTTTCGCGTCCGAAATATCCCATCCCAGCAGCACGCGCTCTGCACCGGCGTTTAAAATTAAACACCAGCCTGTATCGGCCAAACAACCTACTTGTGAAATAACCTGCCCCCAGCGCTGGTCATGACGTAACAACTGTTGATACAGGTCAATTGAATACATTCGGTCAAGGTTTTTTTCGAGAAAGTTTGCCCGTGACAAAATCGGCAACGATTTAAATCCATCGAGTGAGTCGGCTTTGAGGATTTGGCCTCGGCAATCAACCGGTTGCAACGTCGGTGCAGCCCACCAGGCCAGCGGTTCGGAGCGCTTCAACAACACACGCACGCTATGGGGTGGACGCAAACTGACATCGGCCCAAATCAGGTCCGGATCGCAGGCCAGAATCGAATCGGCGATTGCCCGCGTATCGACCTGAAGCAAATTGGAATCTTCGTGAGCAAAGACCATATCCGCCACACGCTGGTGCAGTGAGCTGTCCGCACACCGGCCATCCTCGTACGTAACTTCCAACTCCTGCACCCGCATGATGGGATGCTGCAAGCACGCGTACGCCGCCCCGGCCAAGAGAATATTCACCGGCAACAGCCAGCGGACAACGCGCCGTATCGTGCTCCACCAACTCATGGTTTGGACCTTGCCTCCGCGGAACTAACGTTGTTCCGGCTTTCAATTCGCTCGATAATCTGCGGCGCCAGTCGATACACCGACCCGGCCCCGATAGTCATCACCACATCACCAGGCTGCGCCAGATCCGCCACCCGGTCGGGGATGCGTGCAAACTGCGATTCGTAGCGGGCGCCGGTTATCCCTGACTGACGCATCACATCCAGAATGATCCCGGAGTCGATTCCCGGAATTGGCGCTTCGCGCGAAGGATAGATTTCTGCGAGGATCACTTCATCGGCGGCGGCCAGCGCTTCCGCGAACTCCCGATAAAAATACCGGGTACGGGAATACAGATGTGGCTGAAACACCGCAATCACGCGACCATCGGCATATCCCCGGGCGGTAGCCAGCGCCGCGGCCACTTCGGTCGGGTGATGGGCGTAATCGTCAACCACCGTTACTCCGCGGAAATCACCTTTGATCTCGAAACGACGGGTAACGCCGGTAAATTCAGCGAGGGCCTGACGGATAATGTCGAATTCCACATCCATGTCCCAGGCGCACGTTGCCGCCGCCAACGCATTTTCGAGATTGTGTTCACCCGGTGTGTTGAGCGCAATCGTGCCGAAGGACTCGCCATCGACCGTCATTTCAAATGATCCGCCCTGACGGTGTACCTGCTTATTCAGCCCGCGCACCTGCGCATGCTCACTAAATCCAAACGACACCAGCGGCCGTTTGACATCGGCCATGATCGCGCGCAGTCCGGGATTGTCGGCATTGTAGATGACAGTACCGTAAAAGGGCACCCGATTCAGAAACTCGGCGAACGACTCACTTAAGTCACGAAAATCACGGTAACAATCCAGGTGTTCGGGTTCCAGGTTGGTGGCGACCGCAATTGACGGGAATAATTTCAGAAACGACCGGTCGTATTCGTCCGCTTCGGCCACCAGGTAATCCGACTGCCCCAGTTGCGCATTCGTATCCAGTGAAATCAGCCGCCCACCCACGATCAGGGTAGGATCAAACCCCGCCACCGAGAGAATGTGCCCCAGCATGGAGGTGGTCGTCGTTTTGCCGTGGGTACCACAGATGCCAACCGAAAACTTTAAGCGCATCAGTTCACCCAGCATCTCCGCCCGGCGGATAACGGGGATCGCCCGCTCCCGGGCGGCGACGACTTCGGGATTGGTCTGATCGACCGCGGACGAGATCACTACGACATCCACCTCGGCAACATTCTCCGGCGCATGACCTTCGACAACCGGGATGCCAAGTTCCTCCAGGTGATCGGTTACCTCGCTCTTTGCCAAATCCGAGCCGGTGACTTCATAGCCCATGGCGTTCATCACCTCGGCAATCCCGGACATCCCGATGCCACCGATGCCCACGAAGTGTAACTTCTTGATTCGCAGCGACAATAACGACACACCGTGCTCCTATGCGGCCCGTTTAGCAATCCCCAAAATCTGATCGATGATTAACTCGGTGGCCTCCGGTTTCCCGAGTTTTTTGGCGCAACTGCTCATCTCGTCCCGTTTCGCCTGATTAGCAAGTATTGCTGCGGCATAATCAAGGAGATCAGTATCCGGCAGTTGATCATCGCGGAGCATTTCCGCCGCACCCGCGTCAACCATCGCCTCCGCATTCGTGGTTTGATGATCCGCTGCGGCATACGGAAACGGGACCAGAAGCGCCGGGATACCGCGCGCGGTGATTTCGGCAATCGTCAATGCGCCGGAGCGACTTATTACCACATCCACTGCCGCCAGGGCTTCCGATAAATTATTGATGAACGGGAGCACCCACACACCCTCATCCGGATTATGGCGGTCCCGATACCGCCCGAACTCCCGTTTGCCCGTTTGCCAGATCAATTGCAGATCTTCTTTTCGTGAACGAGTATCCAGACTGCGGGCCACGGCAGCATTGATCGTCACCGCCCCCTGCGATCCGCCGGTCACCAGGACCGTGGGGCGGGACGGATTGACACCCAGCGCCTCCGCGGCCGACTGCCGGTTGACCCTCAGGCTCGTCGTATCGATCGGATTTCCGGTGACAATCGCTTTGCGCCGATTACCCAAACGTGCAAGTGATTCCTCAAACGCCACACAGACTACATCCGCCTCTTTGGCGAGCAATCGCGTGGTCAACCCCGGTTGACGGTTCTGTTCGTGAATTAATGCCGGCACCCCGGCCTTTTTCGCCGCACGGATCACCGGACCGGTCACATATCCACCGGTGCCGACTGCGACATCAGGTCTGAAATCGCGCACGAGTGTCCGGCATCGCACCAGCGAGCGCCAGAGCGCCCAGAGGACACCAACATTTTTCCACACCTGACGGCGTTCAAAACCCCGCGCCGGGATCGTCGTGACCTGATAACCGGCCTGTTCAATCAATGTTCGGCCCAATCCACGTTCACCGGTGATAAACAGCGATTCAAACTCCCGAATCTTACTTCTCAGCGCATCCGCCAACCGAATTGCCGGCACCAGATGCCCTCCGGTGCCGCTGGCTGTAAACAGGATGCGCACGTCTCTTATCTCACCCTACCGTCGTGATCGTTCCGGCAGCGCCGCTCGTGACACTGCCAGCAACATTCCAATCGCGACCGTCGTAAACAACAGCGATGATCCTCCATATGACACTAAAGGCAACGGGAGTCCGGTCGTGGGCACCAGCCCCAGGACCACCCCAATATTCATAAAAATTCTCACACAAAGCGATGCGGCAATCCCGGCGGCGAGTAACATTCCAAATCGATCAGGTGCGCGGGCAGCCGTCGAAAATCCTCGCCAGATTATACTAAAATAAAACAACAGAATCGTCGAGGCGCCGAGAAAACCGATTTCCTCCGCGATGGAAGCATAAATAAAATCGGTATGGGGATCGGGCACATAGTGCATCTTCCCCCAACCGGAGCCGAGACCCCGGCCCAGCACTCCCCCGCTGCCCATGGCAATCGCCGCCTGCTGTACTTGGTAGCAGCCGTTGGTCGGGTCTGCCACCATCGCCAGGTAGTTTTCGACCCGATCCCGTTTATAGCCGAACTGGAAGACGATCAACAATGCTGCGGCAACAGCCAACAACACTCCGCCGAACACCACCCGTTTCCGTACTCCCGCGACCAGAAACACCAGCACGGTAATACCCCACAACACCAACACCGCGGAAAAATTCGGTTCCAGCATGAGCAACACCGTCGCGGCGATCAGAATTAAGACATGCGGGATAAGGTAGATTTCTCGCCGGAGTTTTTCCTTGCGCCGGGTCAGGGAGAAGGCCAAAAAGCCAATATAGGCTAAACGGAATAACTCGGACGGCTGAAACCCAAATGAGCCGATATGTAACCACCGCTTTGCCTCGCGGATCGGTTCGGCCCATAACACGATGATCAATAACCCAAACCCGACAACCAGTAATACCGGTGCAAGCCAGTAAAAACGACGATAATCGATCCGTGACACGCCGTACAGAGCGATCAAGCCGGCAATCCACCACACCACCTGCCGTATCCAGAAAAACCCGCTGGCGGCGAATTTATCGGATGCCAGAATCGCCGAGGCCGACAAGACGAAGAAGGTCCCTGCAGTCATCAGCGTTACCGCAGGCGCCCAAATGCCGACATCGGGGCCGCCTGACGTTACCTGGACGCGCTCAAGAGAATTGCGCAACAACATCTTTAAAGGTTTTTCCTCGCTCCTCGTAGTTTTCAAATGCGTCAAAGCTGGCGCATCCCGGCGAAAGCAGGACAACATCACCAGACTGCGCGGCCTTGCGCGCCGCGGAAACTGCGGCATCGAATTCCCGAATTATCATCGTACCCGTGGCTTTGCCCAGTTCCATTGCGATTTTGTCTGCTGCCTTCCCGGTACAGATCAACCGACGGACCCGGCTGCGCACCAGGTCAAACAGTACCGAGTAATCGGTACCCTTGTCCAAACCGCCCATGATCAGGACCACTGGAGAATCAATGGCTTCCAGCGCCACCCGCACTGAATCCGGATTGGTCGCTTTGGAGTCATTAATATACCGCACGTCGTCAATGGTATTCACGTATTCCAATCTGTGCTCCACTCCTTTGAAGGTTTGCAAGGCTGTAGCGATTGCTTCCACCGGTAGACGGTCCGCCAGTGCCACACACGCGGCCGCCGCCGCATTGGCCAGATTATGCGCGCCGGGCAAACCCAGTTCTCCAACGGGCAACAGGACGCCTTCCCCGTCCGGCATTCGATACCGCAGATGCGTTTCATCCGACCGCACCCCAAATCCAGCAAACGGCGTTAATGCAAACCCCATTTTCAGCCCCTGCCCCGGCAGGTCACGTCCGCTCAGATTTGGGTCATCAAAATTAATCACCGCGATATCATCCGTGCGCTGGTTCTCAAACAGTCGCAGTTTGGCGTCAATGTAGTCAGCCATCGACGTATGCCGATCAAGGTGGTCGGGCGTGACATTTAAAATCACTCCGATATGTGGGCAAAATGAATCAATTGCCTCTAACTGAAAACTGGAAATCTCCAGGATCATCCGTTCGGCAGCAGGATTCTGCCGGATTGCATCCGCGTATGGACGGCCAATGTTACCGCCGACTTCTACATTCATCCCGGCGGTTTCATAGATTTTCCCCAACCAGGACGTGGTTGTTGTCTTGCCGTTGGAGCCGGTCACCGCGAGCACTGGAGCCTGCGAGAGTAACCACCCCAGTTCGATTTCCGAAATGATCGGTATTCTTACATCACGCGCCTGACGTAATACTGGTAAATCCAATGGTACACCGGGTGAGAGAACAATAAGATCACAGTCAACAATCGCACGATCCGTATGACCCCCTGTTTCAAAATCGAACCCTGCCTGAGCAAGCTTCTCAACTGAATTGTGCAACTTATCCCGATTTTGCTGATCGGTGACAAAGACTCGTGCACCATGCTGCTGTCCCAGCAGCGCACATGCCAGACCGGCACGAGCCATCCCGAATATTGTAATCCGTTTGCCGCGCAGGTCTTGCCGAATTGTCTGAGACGGTGCCATCGAGGGCGTACCTCTCGTTCCTACCTGTATCATCACCGTATTTTCAATGTGCTCAGGGTTAACAGGGCGCAAATCGCCCCAATGATCCAAAATCTCGTCACCACTTTGGCTTCGGGCCAGCCGCTTAGTTCAAAATGATGATGTAAGGGAGCCATACGGAACAGCCGTTTGCCGGTCCACCGGAAGTACGCGACCTGCATAATGACCGACACCGCTTCCGCCACGAATACCCCCCCGACCACCAAGAGAAGAAACTCCTTTTTGATCAGAATGGCGACCGCCCCCAATGCCCCCCCCAGGGGCAGGGCGCCGGTATCCCCCATAAACACTTCCGCCGGATAGGAATTGAACCAGAGGAAACCAATGGTTGCTCCCATCGCCGCCGAGCAGTACACCGTGAGTTCCCCCGAGCCGGGCAGGTAACTGATTGCCAGGTACTGCGTAAAATCCGCACGGCCGGTGACGTACGCCATGCCCGCGAATGTCAGAAAACAAATGCACGTCAGACCAGCAGCCAACCCATCCAGACCGTCGGTCAAATTCACCGCATTGGATGATCCGGCAATGACCAGCGTCACAAAGGGGATAAACGCTACCCCCAACGGCAGGTAGAGGTTTTTAAAAAACGGAATATCAGTCCCCGTCCCGAATCCCGAGGTCGGAGGCCAGATCAAGACTACGCCGCCGAACAACAGTCCGAGCAGCGCCTGCATCGCAAATTTCTTCTTCGCCACCAAACCCCGAGATTCCTTGCGGACAATCTTGAAGTAGTCATCCAGAAAACCAATCAATCCGAGCCAGACGGTGACGATTAGGGTGAGTTGAACGAATCGGTTGCTTAAATCCGCCCAGAGCAATGTTGGGGCAATAATCGCCAGCAGGATTATCACGCCACCCATGGTCGGCGTGCCCTCTTTGTCATAATGCGACTGCGGACCTTCGCGCCGGACGATCTGCTGAATGTGTCGCTGCCGCAGCCACTTGATAATCATCGGACCGAAAATCATCGAGATCACCAGCGCCGTCACCACCGCGTACGCTGAACGAAACGTGATATAGCGAAAAAGATTAAACGCGGAAAAATGCTCACTGAGCGGATACAACAGGTGGTAGAACACAGGCGAACTCGATTCTCTTGCGCTTAGCGCACGAATGCATCAACGATCCGGTCAAAGCCCTCCGCTCGCGATGCTTTAATTAACAGGACATCCCCCGGCTCCGTGGCGTGCTGTAACCAGGGTATCGCCGATTCAACGTCCTTGGTGTGCTGAGTGACTATTCCTCCGCCGACCTTGCGCGCGGCAGTAGTTATTGCCCGCCCCCAATGTCCCACTCCAAGCAAAAGGTCAACTCCATGCGTTGCGGCCGCCCGGCCCACATCCTTGTGGTGGTGTAGTGCCGATTTCCCGAGTTCTCGCATTGCTCCGAGACACGCGATCTTCTTACCGGGCGGCCGCAGCGCGCAGAGCACCTGAAGTGCCGCCTGCGCCGAAGCGGGATTGGAGTTATAACTATCATCCAGAATGGTTACCTGGCCGGACTTTTTTACTTCGAGCCGGCGGGGAAGCTGCGGTGTCTGTAACAAACCGGCGCGAATTTTCTCAAACCCAATACCATAAATCCTTGCCACCGCACAAGCAGCCAGGGCATTGGCGACATGGTGTCCGCCCAGCAACGGTAAACGAATCCACTCACGGCCGTTGAGTTTGAAACGCGTCTCCCCAAAATCTACGTGAATATGAGTGGCGAAAAAATCTGTTTCCCGGTGGATCGAATAACCGTACATGCGGCGCTTCATCCGGTTTTTCCACCTTGCCAGGATTGGACTGTCGATATTCACCACCCCCGGACATTCCCGTGGCAAGTAATCAAATAATTCCCGCTTAGCGTTGGCGATCGCCTTCAAATCGGAAAAGAACTCCAAATGCGCCGGGCCGATCCAGGTGATTACGCCGAGTTCCGGCTTTATCATTTGGGTCAGGGCGGCGATTTCCCCCGGGGACGACATCCCAAACTCAACGACGCCGTATTGATGCTCCGGTGACAAGGCCGGGAGCGCCAGAGGGATTCCGAGCAAGTTGTTATAATTCCCCGGCGATTTAAATGTCCGGTACTTCCGGGAAAAAATCGCACTGACCATCTCTTTGGTCGAGGTTTTCCCCACGGAACCAGTGATGGCGATAAACCGTGTCGCGAAATCTCGACGGTACGCTGTTGCCCAATCGGCCAATGCTGTCTGGGGATCATCGACGCCCAGAACCGGGACGCCGGCGATTGCGTTGCTGAATCCACGCCGATTCCTCTTGGCCACGATTGCCGCAGCACCCTTCTTCGCTGCGACGTCGGCAAAGCGATGGCCATCGGTCTTGGCGCCTTTCAGGCAAAAGAACACCTCGCGTTTGCGCAATTGTCGCGTATCGATTACCACCCCGGCATAGCCGCGGGGTCGTGAAATCAACGCAGCCGAATCACCGGCCCATTGTCCGCCGATCATGGATGCCAACTCAGTCACTGAACCCAGAGTCCTCACTCTATTCAAACCGCATAATTGTCGGAACGGCCTTCAATGGGTCCCCCCCCAGACCCACCAAAGGCCGGTTTAACCGATGTGACCTGCCTGCTGCGAGTCGACTGAGAAGCCCCGCCCCCGCAAGGCTTCTTCCGCCCTGACTCGATCATCAAACTCGATTGCATCCGTACCGATCAACTGCGTGGTCTCGTGGCCTTTTCCGCACAAAAAGGCGCTGTCTGACGGTTGACAATCGTGGATGATACGTTTAATCGCTTTTTGTCGATCCGGTTCGACGACAACGCGATCCGGATCAGCAAATCCGTCCAGCACATCGGCGATTATTTGCATCGGGTCCTCACGGCGCGGATTGTCCGAAGTCACATAGACCATATCTGCGATTTCTTCGACCGCCCGGGCCATGAGTGGTCTCTTGCCCCGGTCACGATCTCCTCCGCAGCCGAAGAGGACCCGCATGTTTCCGTTGACTAACGGTCGCGCCGCGGTCAAGACTTGCCGCAATGCGTCCGGTGTATGTGCAAAGTCGACAAATACCTGAAATCCAGCATCACTAGAGATCGGTTGCACCCGTCCCGGTACACCGGGAAAATCTCCGATCCCCTCGACGATAGCCTCCGGCGGGTACCCCAACGCCAGCGCGATACCGACCGCCGCCGTGAGGTTGGAAAAGTTAAATGCTCCCCACAGGGGAGTATGCGCATTAATCACCCCCACCGGGGTAAAGAAGGTCAGGTCGGAACCGGATAGTGATTCATCTCGCACTCGCACCCGCAATTCGGCAGCGGCATCGGTGAGCGAATATCGCCAGATCGTCGGTCCAGTCAATCCCTCGATCAATTGCCGTCCAGCTTCATCATCAATATTAATGATGGCAAACCCGTTGGGTTTTAACAGTTCCGTAAACAGCCGGTATTTCGTTTCGCAGTAGTCTTCAAAACTCTCATGAAAATCGAGATGGTCCCGACTGATGTTGGTCAGAACAGCGCCGGTGAAAGGCAGGTCGTACACGCGATCAAGCGCAATCGCGTGTGAAGACACTTCCATCACACATTCTTCCAGTCCGGACGCAACCATCTGGGCAAACAGGCGATCGAGGACCGGCGCTTCGGGAGTGGTACGAATTGCGTGCTCCTGCACATCGGCAAACCGATAGTCAATTGTCCCCAACACCCCCAGTGACCGGCTGGTTTTTTCCGCCATAGCCTCGACGGCGGCGGCGACGGTGGTCTTGCCGTTGGTCCCGGTAATGCCGAACAACGACAACTGCTGCGCGGGATATCCCCAGAAGCGATGGGAGACTACCGCCAAAGCGCGACGGCAATTATTTAATTTAATCTGCTTAATCGGTGCGTCGGTAATGTGCTCGACCAGCGCCGCAACCGCACCGGCTTCGGCGGCAGCTCCAATAAATCGATGACCGTCCACCGTGAGCCCCGGAATCGCCACGAACAAATCGCCGGGCTTCACCAGCCGGGAATCAAACGCAATACCGGAAACTTCGATTTCTTTCCACCGCTCATCGGTGGCATTGACTGCCTTTCGCACCAGATTACCCAGGCGAGTGGTTCGTGTGCGAAGTTCGGAGCCCATGAGCGTCTCGGTATGCGTCCTGCCAGTCATCATTGTAAAACCAGTTCACAGGTCTGAACCAATTCCAGGTCCGTACCCGGTTGTGGATCTTGTCGCACCACCTGCCCGGTGCCCTGCACAGACACCGTCAAGCCCGCCCGCGTGAGCCGGGCAACCGCCGCGCGGGCCACACAGCCGGTAACGTCCGGCATCCGCAGGCACCGTTCCCCAGCTTTCGCTGAAGCCGCCAGTTGGCAGCGCGACCAGAAAGATGCCCCCGTCTGCTGCACTGAGGTCATCGCCGGTGACGAAACGGCCTCGGTATTTCCCCGGGCCTTTACCATAGGGGAGCACTGCTGTGCCACCGGACGCGTCACGCCGCGATGTGTTTCACTGCAACTACCCCGCTTGAACATGTTCAACAGCATGGGTGCGGCGGTCCAACCGCCATAGTGGATTGGCTCCGGCTCATCGAGGACCACGGCGCCGACCAGCCGCGGATTGTCCGCCGGCCAAAAGCCAACGAAACTGGCGATATACTTATTCTTAACCATTGTTTTCGTAGCATGATCTGGCTTTTCTGCCGTGCCGGTTTTGCCGGCCATGCGATAATCGGCATTGAATGCCTCTTGCGCAGTCCCCTCCGTCACCACATCGCAACTCATCTGCAGCAACATCGCAGCGACATCGGGGCTCAACACCCGCCGAATGACTTGGGGCGACCGAGAGTAAACCACTTTGCCGTCAGCGGCGACGACTGACTTAACCACATAGGGACGAACCAGCAAGCCACCGTTGGCCAAGGTCGCGTAGGCCGTTGCCAGTTGCAGCGTGGTCACTGAGACCCCATGCCCGATGGAGAATGCAGCAGTCATATACTCCGACCAGCGATGCTTTGGCACCGAGCCTTTTTGTTCCGCCGGCAGCAAAACACCGGTGCGCGATCCGAATCCGAACCGCAAGGCCCAAAGTCGCAGACGCTCACCGCCGATCACATTGGCCATCCGGCCGGTGACAATGTTGGACGAGACCCGAAATGCATCGGTCAGCGTCAGCCAGTCAAACTTCTTATCGTCGCGAATGAACCGGTTGGAGAACCTGGCTCGACCCTGTTCGGCATCGAACGAATCAACCGGGCACAAGGGTCCTTCGGAAAACACCGCCGCGAAAGGCACTAATTTAAATGACGAGCCCGGCTCGAACACATCACTCACGACACGACTCTTCACGAACTGAGTGCGTTCATCTCGGTCCGCGAGATACTCATCGGCCATCGCCAGAATTTCGCCGGACTGGCAATCCATGATCACCGCCATACCACCTTGTGCACCGTGTTCGAGAATTCCGGCGGAGAGTTCCTCTTCAACTACCATCTGCCAGTCAATATCCAAAGTCAAAGTCAGGTTACGCCCGGCCTGCGGCTCGCTCACACAAATGGGATCGTAGCGATATTGCCGACCCCAGCCGTCCCGGTTGAGCACAGCTAATCCGTCTTTCCCGGAGAGCCAGTGTTCACACGCATACTCAACGCCGGCCAGGCCACGGTTGTCGGTGTCGACAAATCCCAGGCACTGGGCGCCGACCCGTCCATAGGGATAGGCGCGCGTCATTTCCGGCAACGTGAGGACTCCCGGTATATTCGCAGAGGTGAGTTGCGCGGCGAGGTTGTCGTCTGCTTGACGAACCAGCCAGGTGTAACTCCCTTTACTGTTATACAATTTCTGCCGCAGCTCGCTTCGTGAACAGCCGATAATCGACGGCAGCAAGCGCAACATCTCCGGTATCGTGGTCTCGTTGGGGTAGGCGTAGGCGGAGGTGTTATGCCAGTTAATTGCAACTGGCCGTCCCTGCCGATCGTACATTTCACCGCGGGCCGCCGGGATTGTCACCTGTCGCTTAATTTGATTCTGAGCTCGGGAAGCCAATCGGTCAGCCCAAATGACCTGGATAACAAAGGTCCGCGCCACGAGTATGCCCCAGGCCATGACGATCGCCGGCATGAGAAATTTTATCCGCTGCCGGCTGAGACTCCGCAGCGATTGCCCGGTACGCCGAGCATTCCCGCGCGTCGACTGCCGCCGCGATTGGTTATTGCTTGACCGTGCAGGCATCCGACTACTGCCCCCCCAGGCTGGAAAGAGCCACTAACTTATCAATTCCGTTGCCGAATCGCTGCCAACCTGAGCCGCGTGCGTCCGGTGGCGCCGGTACTGCGGGGACCAAAGCGTGCACCTGGCCGGGACTGGCCGGCTCCAAGTGTAACACGTCGCCCACCGTTGCCGTGATCCGCTCACGTTGGCGCAACTGCGAGATGGTTGCCGCCAGCTTATCTGAGGTTTCCCGTTTTGCCGCCACTCGCTCACTGAGCTGGCTGTTCGTGCGAATCATCTTCACGACACTCACGCGCTGCCAAACCCAGGCAGTTGAAAGCAGCACCACCAGCACGGGAATCTTGATCCAGATTGATACATGCCAGAAACGCATCTTTTCTTACTTCCCAGTCATCGCAATGGGTTCAACCGGTGCCTCAGTGCGTTTTCCCGCTGCCCGAAGTTTCGCCGGCTTCGCGCGCGGATTATCGCGGATTTCTGCTTCAGCCGCGGTCAGTGGACGTTTGGTCAGAATCTCCAGCGGCGGATCGTGGTATTCACTGTGGGGTCCACGTCCCGCCCACTGCCGAAAGGAAAACTTGACAATTCGATCTTCCAGGCTGTGGTAGGCCAGCACCACAATCCGTCCCCCGACCGCAAGCGCAGACACCGCCTGCGCTAACGCTTCTCGCAGCGCAGAAAGTTCATCGTTAACAGCAATGCGCAGCGACATCCAAATCCGGGCGAGCGAACGATGATACCAGCGTCCCTGCAAAACAGGCCGCAAAACCTCGGCGAGTTGCCGGGTCGTGCTAATCGGCTGTTTGCTCCGGCTGCGCACGATCGCCCGCGCCGCCTGCCGGGACCGGCGTTCCTCGCCGTACCGCCAAAAAATATTCGCCAGGTCGGTTTCGCTGTAGCTGTTGACCAGATCAGCAGCGGTAACAGGAATCTCCGGGTCCATGCGCATATTCAACGGGCTGTCGGTCTGGTAGGAAAACCCGCGTTGGGTATCAGCTAACTGCATCGAGGACAGACCCAGGTCGAATACGATTCCCTGAATTTTCTTCACACCGAGAGAGTCCAGGATGATCGACAAATTGCGGAAATTATCGGTTAGGATTTGCACCCGATCCCGATACCGGTTGAGCCGTTTCCGGGCGAGATCACCTGCTGTGGGATCGCGGTCGATGCCGATGAGCCGGCCGGCCGGGGAAAGCGATTGTAAGATTGCGGCGGCATACCCCGCTGGACCCAGACAGGCATCCACGTAAAGACCCTCCCGATCGTGTATCAAAAAGTGGAGCACTTCCTCGACCATTACTGGCCGGTGACCCCACTCGCCGTTCTCTAAACCATCAATTGCTGTGCCACCTGTTCATAAGTCTTGTCAGACTTCTCGAAATAGTCTTCAAGCACTGTCGGCGACCAAATCTCAATGCGTTTCCCTGCACCCAGAATCACCACCTGGCGATCAATCGACGCCTTCTGCTGTAGTTCCGGCGTGATCGTAATTCGATGCTGGCGATCTAAATTGACTTCTGAGGCATGTGACATTATTATGCGTAGGAAATAGTTCGCGTCCTGATGGGTGAACGTGTAGTTATCGAGCCGTTGCTCAATCTTTTCCCACTCAGGTATCGGGAACAAAAAGAGGCACGTATTAAAACCTAAAGTTAACACAAAGGAATCCAATGCCATGGATTTCGATTTACGCAGTCGCGCGGGAATGATCAGACGGCTCTTCGCATCCAGAGTCCCGGTGTATTTTCCAATAAGTCCCGGCATGAACTTTTAGCGTTTTGCAATTAGTTCCAGCGATGAAAAACTGTAACTACATTACTATCAACACATTAACCAAAATCCTCTTGGTTCAATCCCCTATGGAACCATTTATCACTAAAATACCCCATAATGCTCTATAATCACCCACTTCCCTCCCACAGATTAAAACATCCATTCTACTTCAGTGTCAAGCAAAAACTTATGAAGTAGATTATTTTCGCTTTTCGGGAACTGAGTGGATTTTCCCCCGTCTATGTGGGATTCTCCCAACAAGATCTGCGGTTTTACCGAGCGAACCCAATTTCCCAATCTGACCAGCGAAAAACTCTGCGAAATTAATCCTTTGTTTGAAAATGAGATAGCAGAAGCATTCAACAATTATTCCAGCCTCTGATCTCCCGGCAATCTGGTTGCGACAGCAATTATTGGCGCATTGCTGAGCAATTCTTGGTGGGGAATCAATGGCATCTATCCGTGTACTAATTATCTCATTCATCGTCTGCTGCTGCGTTTCCACAACCCACGCGGGCAGTTATGCTGTTGTTCTTCAATCGGATGAGTTCTCAGTCCACGAATCTAGCCGGGGATTGCAACTGTCGATTCCCGCCGGTCTACCCGACACCCTGATCGGAGAGCCGGATCTACCCTGGGTTACCAGATTTATCCACAGCAGTGAGCAGCCCGCCGAGTCGACGATCTCTTGGTCAATCCTTGCGGCGGATACCTCATATGTAGAGGTACCACTTTCCCCCACTAAACTCGATTTCCCCACCCTGGCAGAGCCTACAACCGAGAAACCGGCACCAATGACCGGGGCGACATATCCCGAATCTGTTTATCCCGCCAGAAACTACCGTATTGAAGCCGCGGGCATCTCACAGGGGAACAACATCACCGCCATACGCTGGTGCCCGTTCATTTACCAGCCGCAGGAAAACGTGCTGATTCACCTCCGCAAGGCTCAGCTCACCTGGTCCGATGCCCCTACAGACCAAGATGATTCAGTTGACGATCTCCCGTCGCCAATTCCAACCTACCCCACTTTTGCCCACTTGGTCCAATGTGAGACTGAGACAAAATATCTCCTGTCAAAAGTCGCGTGGACAGATTTTGGATGTGTTCGAACCGGGATACCACTGGATATCGATTACGTCATCGTCACCAGTGAACAACTCCTGGATACATTCTATCCGCTCGTGCTCTGGCGGTTGAAACAGGGGTACCGGCCCGGTATCGCCTTCATAGAAGAAATCGAAGCCGCCTACCCAGGCGAGGACCTGGCCGCGCAGGTACGCGCGTATCTGCGGGAGGCCTACCAGACTGGTCTGGAATTCTGCCTGCTGGGCGGTGACGAGTCAATCGTACCGGTCCGCTACGCTTATCCCGCATACTCCGACACGGTGCCGTCACCTTCTCGACTGCAAATCTGTGACCTCTACTATGCCGACTACGATGGAGAGTGGGATGCAGACGGTGATGGTGTGTATGGGGAGTACCGGCAGGACGAAGCCGACTTGTTTCCAGAGATCGCCGTTGGACGCCTGCCGTTGGGCACTGCGGATGACCTCGCCACTGCCGTCGAGAAAATCATCGAGTATGAAACGTCTCCGGGCAATGGCATTCCGGAATATGTATCTTCGGCTCTTTTTACTTGCGCGGACGAAATGCGTGACTGGAACGGTGGGAGAGGTCAGCATGCAGCAATCGCCGATGATTTCCCGGAATCGTTTGTCCTGGATCTTGCCTCACAAAGCGAAAATCCGCTGGGCTCGGCTCCGGCCCCGACCAAACCGGAAGGTGAGGAGTTTATCGCTCAGGCCAGTGACGGCTGGGGCTGGTTCTGTCATATCAATCATGGTAAAGCGGACGGCTTTATCCTGCGCGCGGCCGGACTCAATACCTGGCCCAAGTCATACGTGTTTTCGCAGGGCACCAATGGGGACGGCCACGGGCATGTCAACTTGCTGGCTGAAAATTCATCTCCCGGGATCATCCTGTCGGTTTCCTGCAATCTCGGCGGGTTTGATATGGACGGGGCACTGTTTTCCGAAAACGCACCTTTGCCGCTTTGCGAGTCTCTCTTACGACATCGGGACGGCGGGGCAGTAGCGATGGTGGCGTACTCCCGTTGGGGCTGGATTGCCTCGTCCTACCGCCTCATTGAACGCCTGGTTCAGTATGCGTTCGATGACGAACTCCCGCCGCATTTAGGCACCGCTTTCAATCTGGCCAAGGCAGATTATCCGAATTATCGCGATCAAATTCTGGGACTGAATCTCCTTGGTGATCCGGCGATGTGTCACTGGCGGGCCATACCGAAACCGTTAACGATTAATGCGCCAGTAAGTGCTGCCGTCAATTCCGGCCCGGTGGCAATCACCGTCTCGGATAGTTCCGGGGGAGTAAGCGCCGCGACGGTCACCATCCTCTACGGCGATACATTATGCTATCAGCGACTCACCAACAGCGCCGGACAATTACTGTGGGACCACGGTCCCGACCGGCTCGGTGGTTTTGTGATTACCGCCACTAAATCCGGTTATTTACCGGCGACCCACAAGCTCATTGCCCCGATCGCCACCGGACTGGAAGATGAGGACAATACTGTCCCGCACTCGTTCGCTGTGTTGCAGAATTATCCCAACCCCTTTAACGCGGGTACTACCATTGAGTATGAAGTTGATACTCCCGGCCCGGTAACGACCACGGTCTTCGACGTCTTGGGCCGATCAGTACGGACGTTGGTCCATCAACGGGTTCCGGCCGGCAGGACATCAATCCATTTTGATGGGAACACTGACAATGGAGCACCGTTACCCAGCGGCGTATATTTTTATCGAGTAAACACCAACAAAAAATCGCAGACACGAAAAATGGTCCTCATGAAATAACCGCATAAACCACCGGCCGCAACGGCCAGAACCGGGGCAGATTGTCCGCACCAATCTCCCCAGCCTACTGAGTGCGTCAATCGGATTGGCGCGCTCATTTGTTTGGTGGCTTACGAAATATCCAGTACAGCCAACGGAGTGCGGCAGCCAGGTAGAACACCGGCGCGGTGACCAGGTATTTTAAATCATCCCAGCCGGACCGGTGATGCGAGCGCAGATATCGCAGAAACGCCGCATGGGAGAACCAGATCATCTGCGGCATCACCGGTCGCACTGAATCGCCTTCCCAATGCGTGGCAACTGACTCCGGAACGTAGACAATGCGCCAGCCGGCCGTTTTGACCCGATAACACAAATCGACGTCATTGAAGAACATGGGATACCGTTCATCAAAGCCGTCCATTTGCTCCCACACGCTGCGACGAATCAACAGACAGGAGGCCATCGGTTGATCGACATCGACCGGCTCTGTCTGCTGCGCCAAATCCACCCGCCATGACCCAAACACCGGATGATCGGGGAGAATTTTCGCCAATCCGGTCATGGTGGACCAGAGTGTCGCATACGTGGGAAACCGGCGGACCGACTGTTGCAGCCAGCCATCCGGATACACCAGCCGCGGCGCCACCGCAGCGACATCATCATGAGATTCCAGGAAATTCACCAGTTTGTAGATGGTGTCCTCACGAAGCTGCACATCCGGGTTCAACAGCAGTACATATTCGCTGTCACTCGCTGCTACACCCTGATTGCAGCCGCGTGCGTAGAAATGGTTTTCGGTGTTACGAATCAGGGCGATTTCCGCCGGATGTTCGAGAAGAATGGGAATGGTGGTATCGAGCGAGGCATTGTCCACCACCACGATGGATATCTCGCCGGCATCGCCGGCTGCCAGCACACCAGAAAGACACGCCGCAATGCAATCGGCCGAATTGTAGGTGACGATGACGACGGAGACCATACGCTACTCGTCAATTGTCGTTAATAATCTCTTCGTCAGTGTCTCACGGGAATATTGATCAATTCCCTCCCGAGTGGCGATAATCCCGGATTGCTGTTTCTCAAACTTCAAAAGCATCTCCCCAATAATTAAATCGGCCCTATCGGTGTTATCCGGGGTACAGACCCGCACATTGTCGAATTGCGTCATCAACTGCACCGCCGAGTTTCCCCGGGGGGCAAACACCAGAATCGGCCTCCTCGAGCGCAGGCATTCATATATCCGTCCGGGAATGTTGGAGCGCAACCCGGGATGATCGGCAATGGATATCACCAGGCAATGCGCCTCGGCCAGTTCTTTCACCGCGTACCAGTGCGGAGCGTACCCTAGTGAGACGAACCGCTCCGGCAGATCATACCTCCGCAACAAAATATCTAAATCGAGCCCGCGCACGGCGCCGCGATGGCTGATTTCAATTCGGTCTTTCATTTCGGCCTGTTGACGTAGGAAGTCTGACACTGCCCAGAAAAATGGTTCGGGCGACGTGTTGGGCGAGATAGTACCGTAGAGATGAAAACGAAAGCGCTCGTTTTGTATTTGGCTGAGCGTCGCATCATACCCGGCAAAATCATCCTCGTCGTAGCCATTGGGTATCACCGCGATGCCATCGCGCGAGATACCCCATTTCCGGAAATCGTCGATTATTCCGGGCGACACTACTACAACGCGATCCGCCCGTTGCAAAATACTCCGCAGCAGGTGGCGATGCAGCGCCCGATGGACCGGCGTTGGCAGCCGTTCCTGACTCGACATGAACCACGGATCGCGAAAATCCGCTACCCATGTAGTCCGCCACATTTTTCGTAACCGCCGGCCAACCAGATGCACCGAGGGTGGCGGAGACGTAGTCAGCACCACGTCCGGCGGTGCTGTACCGAATGCTCGCTTTGCAGCCTGTAGGGCTTTACCAACAAAGCCGATTTTGTCATCCGGTAGACGCGACCAGGCAACAAGTTGACGAACGAGCCAGCCGCGCGGTTTACCGCTCGCTGCCTGCCCCCACCTGTTCGTACGCAACGAGCGAATCGCCCGGCGGGGACTGGGAGATGACACCCGAATAATCCGCACCTCTTCCGGGAGATCCAACAACAGGGAGTCATCGGCAACTTCTCCGGGCGTGGGCGGAGTGGTGATGACGGTCACCTGGTGGCCGAAACGGGCGAGATATTTCGCAAACTTGACCGGTCGCTGCACGCCACCCAGACCGGCCGGAGGAAAATAGTAGCAGACAATCAAGATATTCATTGTCGGGCCGTCCCGTCACGCGACAAGGTGACAACCTGTGTCATTGTCCGTTCCACCGATGCCATGTTGTCCAGCCATAATGCACGCTCGCGAATGATTTGCCGATTGCGCTCCTGCACGGCAGTCCAGGTCTCAGTTGAATTGCTGACCTCCCGCAATACTTGCGCCAGCGCAACGCTATCCCCCACCGGAAACAGCCGACCGTTTTCACCACCGACAATCCATTCCCGGTTAGCCGGAATGTCCGTGACCACCGGGTATAGCCCCACCGCCATCGCCTCCAGAAGCGAGACAGAAGTACCATCCGATTCAGCGCACGACACAAAAATATCTGCCTGTTGTAGCTGTGCATACAGTTCATTCGCTGGTAATCGCGGCAGGAATTCAACACGTGTGACCACACCAGCCTCCCTTGCCAGAGATTGTACTTGCGCACGCTGTGACCCATCCCCGATAAAGATAAAGCGCAACCGGTGGGAATCCGATTTTCGCAATTCAACTGCCGCGTTCACCAGCGTTTCATTGCGATACACCGGCTCAAACTGGCGGTTGGTAATTACGGTAACAGGAGCGTGCTTCGGCGCCGGTTTCAGGGGTGCATTGACCAGTGCCTTGTCGACACCCAGGGGAACGATGACTATGCGTCCAGTATCAACCCCTAGTTCGACCATCCGTCTGGCAATGATTTTGGCGTCACCGAAGACCAAGGCGGCGCGGTGCAGTGTCCAGGCAATTCGTCGACGGTGCAGCCAGGACTTTTGCGGAGAGATTAGTACGTCCGACCCCCACGCGGACACCACCAGCGGTTCACAGCCGCTCAACGCCCCCAGCCAGCCATAATCGGGAATAAAAAGTGCATTGATAAGATGAGGCTGATAGTGCTCGACCAATTTGCGAACGCGTGGCGCCAGGGCCATTATTTTCGCCGCCCGGTGCGGCAGTGACGAATACAGTTGCTCGGCCTCGATCCCGGCGGGTACGTCATCCAATGTCAACCAGCGTGTCCGATAACCGCGATGGCGAAAGTACTCAATCCAGCGTTGCGCGTGGATCACTCCGGCGTTGGCCAGAAACAGAATCCGCACATCCGGTGGATTGATTGTTATTTCCGCTTCGTTGTCATTCACAGCCGCAAGGTATCGAGGATATCACTGACCGCCAACTGGATTCCGGAACGGCACATGATAAAACGCAAGCGCAATCATCGCCGCGGCGACCACCAGCGGCGAAAATGATATTCGCTATATGGTTCAGTCTGAGCGCCCCAGCCGGATTTGAAATGTTGCAAGCCCGCGGCCGTGTCCGGCTCAGATCCCAGATCGACCACGCTGCAATTCAGGGAAAGCGCCGTCGTTATCGCCCGCTCATAAAGCGCATGCATCGGATAGTGGCCGCTGCGCGCCAGATCGAGCGCGCCGTTGTAATAGAATAGACGGTTGCCGGAGTGCAAACAGATCATCGTCGCCGCGGGCCCCTGGTCATCTGCCGCTGTCCACCATAACAGTTCCACCCCTGGTGCAAAATGATCGATCAACTGCCGGAAAAACTCCCAGGTGTCGGCACCGAACTTTCGTTGATGACGATCATACGTGTGTTCCCAGAGGCTCCGCGTTCGTTCTACGCTTTCGGTGTTTTGCACAAGGTCAATCTGCCAGCCATATTCCGCTGCGGATTTCAAATTCCGCCGGATATTTTCCCGCACCAAACTACGCCAGTCATCGGGAGCAGCCAACGCGGAGAGGTTAATGACAAACCGCTCGCGTTGCAGGGGTACGCCGGCGTAGGGCATGTCATCCGTGGCGGACAGGGGGGTGATCACACACCGGGCGACCCGGGGGGTGAGTAATCGGCGTTGCAAATCGATATACGCCTGCTGGATCGCCGGTGAGCGTTCCCCAACCCAGCCCCCATAAGATCCGAGGGCTTGCGAGTAGAGACGCGTAACTCCGAAGGTGCTGATTTCCAGGAAAGGAATTCCGCCAATAATTTCTCCATGATCCCCGGTGAGCGTGTACCACATTGCCTTGCTTTTCCGACGAGTACACTCCCACACCCGTGACCAGGGGATGGTATGGAAAACAGTCGCCTGTGGGTCCTGCGCACAGAGGGCGTGCCAGCGCTCGTGCGGCACTGTGGATGAATCAAAAACAACGATTCGCATGCAGGAAAGAAGTATTACTTCCGTAGAACCGCAAGCTTTCCCTGACCGTACTGACCATCCGGGCCGAGCGCCACAAACAGGTAAATCCCGCTGGCCACCAGTTCACCGGCGGCATTCCGGCCATCCCAGGTAGCGGCATTCCCCAAATCGATGATCAACTCTCCCGCGGCGTTGAAGATGCGCAATTCGGTGCCAAAGGCCGCGTCAAACCGGACCTCCTCATCTCCCCGGGAGATGACAAAGGGATTTGGGTACGCCAGGATTTCTTCAACCGGCGTGGCGCCTTTGATCATGCCACGTAACGCCGATATCCCCCCCTCGGTGCCGATCCACAACGTCTCGGATTCCTTATCCATCGACAGTGCAGTCACATGTTGATCAACTAATCCCGAGTTCTCCGGCGTGAAGTGGCGAACCTCTCGTGCAGCATCTATCCGGAAAAGCCCCTCGTCGGCGCCCACCCACAGCACATTGCCGCTATCAACCGCCAGTGCATTAATTCTGGGCGCAGCAATACCGCCGAGATTTTGCGGCCGGAAGCGTCGCCACACCGGATCCCAGTACACCAGGCCTGCTGTGGTTCCCACCCAGACCGTGCGGGCTAGATCGACAGTAACTTCGCGTACCTGCCGGGCGGGCAATCCGTTGGTTTCGTCCAAAAATCCAATAATGGGGGTTTGGGGATTTTGCTCACCATTGATACAAATCGCGACGGTAGTGTCCAGTTCAAAGTCCGCGATGCCATCGGACTCAAAGCCAACCAAGATTTCATTGGTTAACGGGAATAATGATATTGGTTCGTATGGGAAAAACCCGTCATTGGTCCCAAAATATCCCCAACACCCATGATCGTAAAATACCAATACCCGGTCGGCGTAATCGAAGGCGTTGGCGAACCAGACGCGTCCGGAATCGTCGACGACGATATCGAGCACCACGACATACCAATCATTTGGCGGCGGTTCCGACCCACGCAGTGGAGAATTTTGCTCATCAAAATGCTGCTGGTCATTGACCGGATCGCGGGGGTTGACCCGGGTTGCCGCCGTGCCGTGACCGCCAAACCAAAGATATCCCTCGTGATCCAGCGCAATGGAATTCGCCGCCACGCCACCACGGTAAGTGGGGAATATGTCCCAATGTTCGCCATTCCAATATGACGTTGAGTCACCGGGATGAACGGCCCAGACCTCCCCACTCGGCACAGCCAGAACATCGTCAACCACATTGGATCTAATCCCGGGAATGACGGTAGTCGACCACTGCGCATTCTGATACAGCAGATAACCGCCTTTCACCTGTCCCGCAGCCCAGATTGTCCCATCGCTAGTCTGCACCACCGACGATTGACGGTCATTACTCATCCCCTCCGGGTCAACAAATTGGCACCCTTCAAGGCTACAACGCAAGACCCCGTCGGGAGTTGCCGCCAACAGCGCATCATCGGCAGTCCACAAGTCGCTGATCTCGATGCGCGAGCCGTTGAGCGGTTCCCACACGGTATCACCGTCCACTGCCACAAAAGTAAAGATACCATCTCCAGTACCGGCAAGAATTGTGCTCTCATATACTGCGAGTGCAGAAATATCATCATCGGTTAAACCAAAATCGCCCCGGGAGAACGACCGCCAATGTGAGTAATCCTGCAAATTGATATCATCGATATCGGCAAAGGCGCAGCCGGCCATAGTGCTGACCCAAATCTTGTCATCATGGATTGCCACTCCGGTCACCGCTTCATCGGCCGGCAGATTACCGAATCGCCGATACGTTTCAGTAATTTCCCCCCCAAACCGCTCCATGTCAAATTTATGGATCCCGACACTTGAACCGACCCAGAGGACCGGATCACTGGCGAACGCAGTGAGCAAGGTCAACGGGCGGCCATCGCGATCGACAAATTCAAATACACTCCAGGTTTCGGTTCCAAGCTCGAAAGAGGTCAGGGTCCCTTCTACTCCCCCACACCAGATCCTCCCCGTGGAATCAGCCGTGACGAAGCGAAGATCGTTTTCGCCGAGCCCGTCGGCATTGGTGAAAACGTGATTCGATTCATCCATCATGAGCAACAGACCACCCGTGGTGGCGGCCCAGAGCGTATCCGAGCGGGCGTACAAGTCATGGGCGGTGTTTGCATTGGTATAATTTGACCACTCCTCGGCCCGGCTGAGTTTTCCGGAGAACAGCATCACCATAATTGTGATGGAAATCAGCCGCGCCAGTGGAGTGCATACTGCCCGTTCTGTCGTCACCATCCACATCACTGTACTATACACCAAATCATTAACCGGATTCCACTGGATTATCCGTATCTCAGCGGTGGCGCGCAGACCGCGCAACAATTACGTATCCAAGAAGACCCAATGTTAATATCAGGCATCCTTTGCCCACCCAACGGCCATACCGGGTAAAGAACGTTGTCTCGGTACACAGTGACAACGTCGCCGTACGCACATCGGTGAAAAACATTTCGGAGGGATTAACAATGGCGCCGGTGCGATCGACAAACGTTGAAATTCCGGTGTTTGCCGAACGGGCGATTATCCGCCGGTTTTCAATCGCGCGCATGACACACATGCCGGCATGTTGATACGGCCCCGGAGAAAACCCATACCATCCATCATTGGTAATATTTACCAAAAAGGCCGCCCCTTCATTAACGAATCGTCGGACAATTTCCGGGAACGCCGACTCAAAACAAATCAAGACCGCATAAGGTCCCTGGTCGTGCTCGAATAAGTTGTATTGGGTTCCGGCGGTGAAATCAGCCTGTCCGAGATGCAGGTTTTGCAGGATGGGTATTTTGTCGGAAAACGGCACCCACTCCCCCATCGGGACCAGTTGTAGTTTCGCGTGATAGGTATTGCTCAGCCGACCGGAATCCAGTTGTCGCGCCGCGTTGTAATAGAAGTATTCGCCCGGCTGCTCCACTTCGAAATCCAAGGTGCCTACCAGCAACGGCGCGTGAACATCGCGGGAGAGTCGCCGGATTTGTCGCAACCGCTTGGGATCAGCCCGCAGGTATCCTGTAATCGCCGTCTCCGGCCAGATAATTAAATCCACGCTGTCGGCATCGGCGAGGTACGTCAGCGTCTCGTACGTCGCGGTACTGAAATCGGCAAACGAGGAGTCCCATTTCCGCCGCGAATCAATATCCCCCTGCAAGACCCCAAAGGAGATCGTCGGGCCCTCCGAGTGTCTCAGCCGGTCAATCTCCCCCTTGCCCTGCACCAGCGGTAGCACGACCAGGACGATCAGCATCCCGATAACGGCCAGACGAGCAGCAAGGCGGGAGGTTCCCCTGAGCAACCAGTAAACCAGCACGTTGAGGAATCCCACATACAGCGATACCCCCAGGTCACCGGTGATCGACGCGAACTGAATTATTTCGAGATACCCCAATTGCGAATAGGAGAGATTCGACCAGGGAAAAGCCAGCTCACCGAGGCCGCGCAGGTACTCGTGGCCCACCCAGAGAATCGGCCACAGCCAAAGCGCGACATCACCAAACTGTCTTTTCAACAGGCCAAACACCCAGGTGGTTACGGCGATATACAAACCGAGGATCGCCACCATGATCAGCATCCCCGGAATGCTGACCCAGCCCACCCAGTACAACAAGGCCAGGTGATGACAGAAACCGAACCACCAGCCGAAACGAAAATGGTCACTGAGTGAACGGCGATCCAACACCCGCAGGAAAATTGCATAGGCGATCCAGGCGATAAATCCGACGGAAAACGGGGGATACGCGAAGACCAGGAGCGAAGCCAGCGCCGCCAGGATGATGTAGGGACGGGACGAAACGTAACGGAGAGGGGTCATGAGCAGGACTGACATGTCGGATTTCTTGCCCACCGGAGGTGGCCGGCGAAATCCCACTGACCTAAAATGTCTGCACAGCGGGTTGACATTGTGGTTCTTCCCAGCCGCCAGCGATTTCACCTACCCCGGCATGGCCAGACGCACCCGGCGTGGACCTTCCCCAATGTGACCGATCAAATATGCCTCGGCGCCGTGGTCCTGCAATAACTCGACTAATTTGGGGCCGTCGGATGGCCGGACGATCAGGATAAACCCAATCCCCATATTGAAAACCCGAAACATTTCCTCGTTGGCAATCCCACCTTCCGATTGCAGCCAGCGGAACAGCGGCGGAATCCCCCACTTGGTCGTATCTACCAGCGCTTGGCGGCCTTCCGGAAGAATCCGGGACAGATTACCACCTATTCCACCCCCGGTGATATGCGCGACGCCCAGGATATCAATCGTATTACGCGCAATCGTCAACTCGTTGAGGTAGCTGCGGTGCGGTGTCAGGAGGGCATCGGCCAGGGAGCACCCCAACTCATCCGGAGTATGATCCAGTGAATACTCGCCCACTTCGAGCACGATGTGGCGAATTAAAGAATAACCATTGGTATGAGGGCCGGATGAAGCAATGCCGACCAGCACATCCCCGGAGCGGATTTGCGAGCCGTCGATAATATCGGCTTTCTCGACCGCACCGATGATGAAACCGGCGACATCGTATTCCTCATTCTGATAAAACCCCGGCATTTCGGCGGTTTCGCCGCCAATGAGTGACATTTTATTCTCGCGGCAGGCGTTGGCGATCCCGCCGACCAAATCTTCGGCTACTGCGGGTTCCAACTTCCCCATAGACAGATAGTCCAGGAAGGCCAGCGGGCGGGCGCCGCAGGTGATGATATCGTCCACACAGTGGTTGACCAGGTCGGCACCGACAGAGGCATGCCGTCCGGTCAGAAAGGCCAATTTCAACTTCGTACCGACACCATCGGCGGAGGTGACCAGCACCGGTTCCTGATAGTCCTGCGCATCAAACGCCAGTAATCCGGAGAAGGGACCGACTCCCGCGAGGACACCACCGCCATACGTGCGTGCGGCCAGGGCGCTAATTCGTTTTACTGTTTCATCTGCCGCCGTGAGCGAAACGCCTGATGATTCATAGTCAATTTTGGACGACATCCAGTACCCCCAAATCCTGCGGTAATCGGCCTGCCTCAGGATACACGCTGGCCGTTAATTTCCAAAGTAAAACGGTACCCCAAAAACTCGGCCGCCCGCCGGCAGACGACCATCCGTGAAAGAAATATCTCAAAGTATTCCATCACTGACGAAATCTCGGTGTCAATGGTCAGTAACAACGCGATGACTTTCGGTTCTGAATGGACTGCCAGCCGGGACTGGGTGACGGCATAATTCACGCGGTCGTGGATATCATCGGAAACAAACTCAGTCGTGCGAACCCGCGAACGATGCACATCGGACTTATCCGCCAAAATCACCGCCGCGCACAGATCGTTAACCGGCACACCGTCTTTTTCATCATGGTTACCCACGGCGGCTATAATATCACAAACCTCATCCAGGGGCATCCCCATTTTCACCAGAATCGGAAAGGCCAGTACCGCTGCGGTTTGCGCGTGATACCCGCGATTGATCAGATTGCCGGTATCATGCACGTAGGCGGCGATGGCGGCCAGTTCCGCACGGCGCTCGGGCGCCCCGATCGCCAGCATCACTTCCCGTGCCCGTTTCGCCGCCACACCTGTATGCCGTGCACCATGCTCAGTGTAGCCAATGACTTCTAGAGCGGCATCCGCCTTCTTGACCAGGGTGGCAAATTCCGGGTTATTGCGCACCTCGGCCAACCGAACTTGAGAATTCGTCTCGGAGGCCTTCTGCCGCGGTTTTCGCGTAGTGCCGGTTTTTGAATCGCTGCTCATTGTTAATCCTACAGATTGCTCCGATGTGTTGCCGCATCGGAAAGTACTATTTGCCGATCTCACCGCCTGTTGTCAACCAGCGAAATCCGCTTCGCCGCGCACCCAATGAAACGGCCAGAACCGAATGCCGTTGGCGGCTACCATTGAACTGTGAGGACATTCCCGGATTGGATAGTCCTCTCCTATTGTACTACTATCGGTTCCCGATGAGTAATTTGGCAGGGAAGACCGTCAATCCGTCAGAAAAAATCAATCGGATCGACATCCACGACGAAGCGGGCATCCTTTTTTCTCCGGCAGCGAGCGTCAAAGTCTTGGAACAGGGAATTTAAACTCTTCAACAATTGGACTACGGAACGCACTTTAAGCAGGATGTGCCAACGATACCGTCGCCGTACTCGCACAATCGGCGCCGGGGCCGGACCGAGAATGTGCAACACGTTCGTCGTTCTTTTGGTGGCGTAATCGAGGTCCGCTACGGCTTCCCGTGCCAGTTCATACGCGAGAGCACTCTCCGGGGATGAGTATTCTAAACGAATGAGACGAGTATACGGTGGGTAGGACAGCTCCTGGCGGCGGCCAACTTCGCGGTCGAAAAACCCGACATAATCCTGCGCCGCCGCCAGTTCAATCAAAGGGTGTTCGGGATGAAATGTCTGCACGACGACTTTGCCTGCTTCCACCCCCCGGCCGGACCGTCCGGAGACCTGGGTCACCAGTTGGAAGGTTTTCTCTTCTGAACGAAAATCCGGAAACGACAGGTGCCGGTCGGCCCAAACCACGCCGACCAGACCCACCCCGGCGAAATCCAAACCTTTTGCCACCATTTGCGTGCCCACCAAAATGTCAATTTCCCGTCGACCGAACCGCGCCAGAATGTCGCCGGCGGCTTCCTGGCCGGAAAGCGTATCGGTATCCAGCCGCTGGATGCGCCACGCGTCGTTGATCCGCTGCAACTGCTGCTCCACTTTTTGGGTGCCGACCCCACGGAAACCAAATTTGTGATTGCCGCAGTTCGGACAGGACGATTGCGCTGCAGTTTGATATTCACATAAATGGCAGCGGTACGACCGGTCACTCAGATGATAGGTGAGCGTGATACCACAGTTAGGACACTCCAGGCGCCAGCCACAGAGGGAACAAGTGACCATGGTCGAGTGGCCCCGCCGATTGAGAAACAGGATCGCTTGCTGTTTCTGCGTTAGTGTCTCTTCGAGAAGATGAATCATTTGTTCAGTAAAAATACCTTGTTCTTTCTCTTCGGTGACCACGCGTTTCCCGGCGAGGTCCACCAGGTGGACAATGGGCAGCGAACGGCCGGGAATCCGCCGTTTCAAGGTTACCAATTGATATTTGTCATTGCGGGCATTGGTAAATGATTCAACCGCCGGCGTCGCCGAACCCAAGACACAGAGGCCGCCGGCCTGTTGCGCCCGCACCACCGCCACATCACGCGCGTGGTAGCGGGGATCGGGTTCTGATTGCTTGTAGCTTTCCGCGTGTTCTTCATCGACAACGATCATACCCACATCAGCCAAGGGTGCGTACACCGCCGAACGTGCCCCAATAACAATACTATACTCACCGGCCAGCACTTTGCGGTGCGTCCAGTAGCGTTCCGATCGAACCATGCCGGAGTGCCACATCGCCACCCGACCGGGATATCGATTATCCCAAATAATCCGGGCCGTCTGCGCCAGGGTAATCTCCGGCACCAAGACCAACACCCGTTTGCCGGCGGCCAGCACTCGGTCGGCTAACTCCATATACACTCTGGTCTTACCTGAGCCAGTCACACCGAACAGCAATACCGGGCGAGGATTTTCTTCACTAAGACAAGGCTCGAGTTGCTGGACCGCAGCAGCCTGTTCCTCAGTCAAAGGCCGTGAGAGTCCATTTATTTCGGGAACAGATTCGCTGGAGTACGGTCGCGGATGCCAGCGGAGATATCCATCCCGCATCCATTCGGTGATTTTCCGCGCCGGTACCTTGGTCTTGCGGGCCAGTTCACCACGGCGCAGGCCGTTAGTCGTATCCGCTGAGAGTATTGAAGTGACCTCGTCCGGCAAGTCGTTAACGTGTTGGGGATCAATACCATACACCACCGCTTGGCGTGGAATTGGCGGGATTCGCACGTGTGTCCGCTGTTCGATCCAGCCATCCCGCAGCAAGCGCTCAATGGCCCTCTTCGCCCGCCCCCGTCCCAACAGCGTGTAGGCTTTCGCCACCGGCAATCCCAATTTGGCCGGCAACTGAGCCAGTAACTCCTTACAGGATTTGGGCAATCGATGAAGATCGGCGGCTGACATCTCCCATCGCTGCGGGGCGGCATATATAATGTAGCGTGGTTGCACTCGCCAGAGCGGCCCAGCGGCGGCCAGCAGGGTTTCGCCGACTGAGCAGAAGTAATAATCCGACACCCACCGGGCCAATTCGATAATTGATTCCGGCACAATCGGCTGCGAATCGAGCACCGCCGAGACAGCTTTGATGTTCCCCTCCGGGATTTCTTCTGCAGGACCGAGGACAACCCCGACTTTTTCCGTAGTACCCCAAGGTGCGCGTACTCGCACACCGGGACGGATTTGTGAGGCAAACTCATTCGGCACCCGATAGGTAAACAATGTCCGGACGGGAACTGCGAAAGCAACATCAACATTTGTCGTCGTATCTACCGGCATTGCGAAAGACCTCGGCGCCAATTCATGAGGCTAATTAATAGTGCTTACCACCAACTGGCAAATGCCGTGATGGGCATTGACTCACCGTGATGTACGGGCTTACTTGCTGACTTGCGGCGAACGACAAGGGAGAAGGTACTCAGGGATCACCAGGCATGAAACTCGGGATTATCGGCTTTCCAGGATCAGGGAAGACCACGGTCTTCAATGCCGTCGCCGGCGCCCACGCCGCTGTCGGCTACGGACAACCGGGCGAGATCCACCGCGCCGTGCTCAAAATACCCGACTCACGTTTGGACAAGTTACACGGCTTCCTCCAATCTAAAAAGAAAGTCCACGCCGAAATCGAATACCTGGATTTCCCGCCGCCGGACAAAAAGGGTACCGATGCCGAACAGGTATTTCCGACCGAATTACGCGAATGTGCGGGCATCATCGCGGTCATCAACTGCTTCAATCCGACAATCGAGCGAAGTCCACTGAAACGGCTGCGGGATCTCCAAAACGAAATGATCCTGTCGGACCTGATTGTCGCCGAGAAACGACAGGCACGACTCCAGAAAGACTCCAGCCGCGGCGTCGCTTGCGATCCCACGGAAATCAAGGCAATCGACACGGCGGTCGAAATCCTCAATGCCGAAAAACCACTCCGAATGGCCGAGTTGAGTGAAAATGAACTGACCGCCATCAGAGGGTATGCCTTCCTCTCCCTCAAGCCGTTGCTGGTTGCCCTCAACACTGCCGAGGGTGAGTCGGTAGGTTCGGCGACTCGTGAGGAAATCAAGGCTGACCCCACACTCGGCGGGAAAACGGCCGTGACGGAGTTATCCGGCAAAGTGGAAATGGAATTGGCTGATTTGGATAAGGCCGATCGGGAATCATTCTTGGCTGAGTTCGGGATCGCTGAACCGGCGACGGATAAGCTGGTACATCTCTCCTATGAACTGCTTGATTTAATCACGTTTTTCACCGGCGCGGAAAAGGAATCGCGCGCCTGGCCGGTTAAACGAGGTACCACCGCACCGGAGGCGGCCGGGCAGATTCATCAAGACTTTCGGCGCGGTTTTATCCGGGCCGAGGTCACCTCGGTAGAAGAGTTTGTCGAGCACGGTGGTTTGGCCAACTGCCGTAAAGCCGGGGTGGCGCGTCTTGAAGGTAAAGAGTATGTTGTCCGGGACGGGGATTTTATTCTCTTCCGATTCAATGTCTAAACGCCGCAAAAGAAACCTGGTTCGTTCAGCCACGCCATCCCCTGAGGGCAGTCTGGTCGTTCCTCGTACACTCCTGCTGCTTTGGCTTGGCCTGCAAGTTGTCGGCCTGGCGTTTCCAGACGCCAGAACCTGGGGGATCCATTTAGCCCGGATATTTCATGAATAGATTTGGCGAAGCCTTTTAATTCTTTATCAT
>CAYWVO010000023.1:0-54008 GCA_964461835.1 uncultured Ignavibacteria bacterium
GTGTAGACCACGAGATGAAATGAAAGGTCCAGATTTCGAAGAACGTATTTTGCGGCTGGCGTGGCCCTGATCTGAGGGTAAGCGAACAGCGATCCCGGAGATCAGGGTTTCTAGGTGCGTTGGGTGGGACACGTCAACTCCCAAGTTATTTCGTCAATTGTTAACACTGCATCGCAGCATTTATTGTCGAAACCACGTCGCCAAGGCGACTCAGGGGTTTCGACCTACAAAAGCCTTTCGCTTCCACCATACATGGTGGGCTTCCCCACAGCACCAGGAAATCCAAATCGTGTATCACCAAGCCCGAACCCTCACCGGGATTCTGGGTAAATATAGGCACGTTAGCCGAGGAAGGCTGGCGTGGGCCGGATCTGAGGGCGTGCGATCAGCACACCCGGAGATCAGGGTTTCTAGGTGCGCTCGGTAGGACACGTCATCTCCCAAGTTATTTCGTCAATTGTTAACACTGCATCGGAGCATTTATTGTCGAAACCACGTCGCCAAGGCGACTCAGGGGTTTCGACCTACAAAAGCCTTTCGCTTCCACCATACATGGTGGGCTTCCCCACAGCACCAGGAAATCCAAATCGTGTATCACCAAGCCCGAACCCTCACCGGGATTCTGCTTAAATATAGGCAAGCTGGCCAAGGAAGGTCAAGTCCAGTCAGCCCAAGGGCTGACCGGCATGGGATTGGGGGGACATGCTTTCGAAGGGGCAGACCGGGAGGTCTGCCGCCCACACTCATGCGCACACAATGGGTGGCCCGGACATGTGTCCGGGTTTCAGAGGCTGTGCGATCAGTGCTGGAAACCCTGACGAACGTCAGGGCTACCCGACCGACGTATAGTTGAGCGGAGTTCACGGCTGAGCCGGATATTGTCAGCGGGTTACAACGGTAAGGATTGCGTCAACCGGAGAAAGCGGACGACGACTTGCGCGGCTAATTTGGTTGTGCGATTATCGACATCAAACTCCGGGTTGATCTCCGATATCTCCAGCACACGTGAACGGGGATCGGCCCCCGCGACGGCCGCGATATCATAGATATCTTCGGCGGCCAAGCCAATCGGATACGAGGCGCTGACCCCCGGTGCATCAGAGGTACGCACCGCATCCATATCGATGCCCCAGAAGATGGCATCATACGATAAGGTGCTGAGCAGATCGGTGAGGTGATCGGTCGTTCTTGCCTTGCGGAGTTCATCCAGCCAGATAATCCGCACCCCGGCCTCTCTGAGGTAGCGCGTGTGTTCGTCCAGATTGACCTCGGGCTTACAGCCGACCTCGATCAGTTGTCCCGGGCTAAGAATCTTTTCATCGAGTACCTGGCGATAGGGGGTACCGCTGTGGCGGACCTCGCTGCCGCGTACATCAAAATGACTGTCCACATTAATCGCCAGCGGGTTTTCGGTCACGGCAGCCAGAGCGCTGATGTCGGGATACGAAATATCATTTCCCCCGCCCAGGACTACCACACGCTTCCCGTCGGCGAGTGCCTGCTGGACAATATCTTTTTGCCGCGCGTGGGTTTTCTCCAGCGAATCCTGCATCACCACATCGCCGAGATCCACCAGTTCGCCGTCCTGGAAGCCGTCCGGGGCGGGAAATCGATACAACTGACGTCTAATTTCGCGCGGCGCTTTGTCTGCCCCAGGCCGGCCGCGATTGCGCCGCACGCCCTCGTCCTGCGGGCAGCCGAGAAGCACGACTTTGGCGTCATCGTACGCGTCCAAATCCTGCGCGATGGCGTCACCAATCAGCCGACCCTTGCGAGGATCCTTACCTTTAGCAATTCCCCGATCTGGGGCGGTCAAGTTGTTACGCTGTATCATGGTGTACGGGTACTCCAATCTCCGTCTAGCGCCTTCACATCCGAACCACTGTTTGACCAAGCACACCCCATGCCGTCACTCATCATATGACGGAATATCCTGCAATTTGGTTGGCGCGCGCGCCGCAAATCAATCTCTGCTCCGGCAAGCGAGATGTTTCCGGCAGCAGCTGTGATAATACAGAACACAGCCGCGCGAATAGGATGGATTAGTGGTTCAAATTATCACAGACAGCACGTGTTTCGGCATTTGATCTCGTAGTTGCTAAAGGGGTTACCACGGAATAGCGGAAGGTATCCGGCTGTCTTCGAGTACGCTGCAGTATTTCGATCATCTGGTGCCGTTAGCCTGACGATCGGTGCCGGCCTCTGACCTGTTCGCGAAACATCCATTGGTACAGTAGTTGCACGACGTAACATCAGGGAGGAGAGGTGAACATGAACTCCAGACGGGGGAGAGGAACGCAAGGGATTGAAGTGCCGATTTAAATTCCAGCATCCCTTTTCCCATTAACATAAGGAATGAGATGACTCAGCAGAGGGCTACCATAACAGCAGAAGAGCGAGGGACGAAAGAACAGATTCCCGAGACGCGCCCGGCGGAGGAGAGCAATGGCCGCCATCGGGTCGTCGTTATCGGTGGCGGTTTTGGTGGACTTTGGGCGGTGCAGTCGTTGAAACGCGCACCGGTGGACATTATGTTAATCGACCGGAGCAACTACCACTTATTCCAACCGTTACTCTACCAGGTCGCCACTGGCGCCTTGTCGCCGGCAGATATTTCTTCGCCGTTTCGCAACGTGTTGGAAAGGCAACGCAATGCACGGTTTATTCTCGGCAATGTAACCGACATTGACTATGATCGCCAGCAAGTCGTGTTGGATGACGGCCGGGTGGATTTTGATAGTCTGATCATTGCGAGCGGCTCTATCGAGCACTATTTCGGACATCCGGAATGGCAACGGCATGTGTTCGGTTTGAAGACAATCGAAGATGCGCTGGCATTCCGTCGGCGGTTGTTCCGCATTCTGGAGAAGGCGGAAAAAACTGCTAATGAGACTGAACGTGAAAGACTCCTGACGTTTTTGATTGTCGGTGGTGGGCCCACGGGCGTCGAGATGGCCGGAGCAATTGCCGAAGTCACCAGGAACATGCTACCGCGCAATTATCGGATTGTGCAGGGCTCAAATATCCGCATTATCATCATTGAGTTTATGGACCAATTACTGCCGCCGTTCCCCAAAAAGCTAGCCGCAGCCGCCACGCAATCGTTGCAAAAATTGGGAGTCGAGGTACGCACGGGGACTAAAGTGACCGACATTACCGAGGATGGTGCGGTGGTTGAGGCAGATGGTTCCCAGCAAACAATCCCGGCCCATACCGTTATGTGGGCAGCGGGGGTCAAACCGACGCCGTTGGGGGAGGCGTTGGTCGGTGAAGACGAAGGAGTGCTGGATAAGAAAAAGAGAGTGCGGGTATCACCCGACCTGAGTGTCCCCGGCCGCCCAAATGTGTTTGTGATCGGCGATCTTGCCAATTTCAGTCACCAAGATGGTGAGCCACTTCCCGGAGTGGCGTCGGTTGCCATGTCCGAGGGTCGATATGTGGCCAAGCGTATTCGTCGTCGACTTCAGGGGAAAGAAACGAAACCATATCGCTATCGCGATAAGGGTCAGTTGGCCGTCATCGGCCGGGCGTCGGCGGTTGCCGATCTCGGTCGCCTGAAATTCTCCGGGTATCCAGCGTGGCTAATCTGGCTTTTTGTCCATTTGATGTACCTCGTGGGATTCGAAAACCGGTTGCTGGTGTTTATTCGGTGGGCGTGGAATTATTTCACGCGCAAACCGGCGGCCCAACTTATTATCGAGCCGTCCGATGATGACTGAGCCGGTTTCATTCCGTGGTTTTCCTCGTACCGAATATTCACACTTCTCGCCCATAGACGAATGATTTCAATCCTGAAAGTTTCTTAATCATTCGGTATCTTAATCTCTGTCAACAACTTTTGGCCTCACAAGTGATTGTGGCATGCCTTTTGTTACTCAGGTGGACCAGTATGGACGCACATCGCGAACAGACAGGGATATCAATTTAGCCTGAGCGAGGTTCCACCTTGAGCAAAACAGTATCGGATGTACTGATTGATATTCTAAGCCAATGGGGAGTGGAGGTCGTGTTCGGGATACCGGGCGACGGCGCTAATGGGATAATGGAAGCCCTCCGTCAGCGCCAGGAAGATATCAGATTTATTCAAGCACGACATGAAGAAGCCGCTGCCTTCATGGCTACCGGCTGGGCTAAGTACACCGGCAAGCTCGGCGTATGTTTGGCGACTTCCGGACCGGGTGGACTGCACCTGCTGAATGGACTGTATGACGCCAAACTCGATGGTCAGCCGGTCCTGGCGATTACCGGCAACCAGTTTCATGACTTAATCGATACGTATGGGCAGCAGGATGTCAATCTGGAATCAGTGTTCACCGATGTAGCCGAGTACAATGTCCGGGTCATGGGCCCAGACCACGTGGAGAATATTGCTCATCTGGCGTGCCGTCACGCGATCTCCCGTCGAGGTGTAGCGCATATCACGATTCCGACGGACACCCAAACGCATGACGTACCGGGTGAGCGTTCCAAACGGAATATTCCGGAACACATGCGGGAGAGTTGTGTTGCCAACTATACCCTCCCTGACGATGAGCAACTACGCGAGGCCGCGAAGATTCTCAACGCGAGCGAACGACCCGCTATTCTGGTTGGTCGGGGGGCGCTGGGGATGCCCGATCTTTTGGAAAAGCTCAGCGATACGCTGGGTGCACCGATTGCCAAAGCCCTCTTGGGTAAGGCGGTGTTGCCGGACAATAGCCCCGCCACCACGGGCGGCATTGGCTTGCTCGGTACCTGGCCCTCCCATCAGGCGATGAAAGAATGCGATACCTTATTGATGATCGGGACGTCGTTTCCCTATCTCGAATATCTTCCCAAGCCGGGGACGGTGAAGGCAGTGCAAATCGACATTGATCCGGTGCGCATCGGACTGCGCCACCCCATTGACGTTGGTCTTGTCGGCGACAGCAGAGCAGTGATTGAAGCTCTTCTGCCATTACTGAAGAAGAATGGAAACCGGGAGTTCCTGAAAAAGGCGCAGGAAAGCACCAGAGAATGGTGGCAACTCATGGAACATCGTGGTACCCGAAAAGACTCGCCGCTGAAACCACAAGTGCCGGCCTGGGAGTTGGGGAAACGACTCCCCGATGATGCGATTGTCGCCGCCGACTCCGGTACGATTACCACCTGGTGGGCGCGACAGGTCCCGGTTAGACAGGGACAGATGCATTCCGTTTCGGGCAATTTGGCGTCGATGGCTTGTGCCGTTCCTTATGCGATCGCCGCGCAACTGGCGTATCCGGACCGGCCGGTCTATGCCCTGGTAGGTGATGGCGGGTTTTCCATGTTGATGGCCGAATTCGCCACCTGTGTGAAATACAACCTGCCGATTAAAATTCTCGTGTTCAAGAACAACACCCTCGGACAGATCAAATGGGAACAAATGGTATTTGAGGGCAATCCCGAATACGGTTGTGAATTGCATCCGCTTGATTTTGCCGCCTTTGCGCGTTCCTGTGGAGGACATGGATTCAGTATCGACTCGGCGGAACACTGTGGAGAAATATTGGAGACTGCACTGGCGACCGAAGGACCGGTGCTCATTGAAGTCGAAGTCGACCCCCTTGAGCCGCCAATGCCGCCGCAGGTTGATTTCGATCAGGCAACCGAATTCATCAAATCGCTGGTAAAAGGAGAACCGCAAAGCAAAGAAATCCTCAACACCATTCTGAAAAACCGGGTACGGGAGATGGTCTGAGGAAAAAGAGTGCCTGGGTGACAACGAAGTCGACAGGCCCGCGATCAACGATCACAGATAGATTAACCCTACGCAGGAAAGGATAACACATGCCTACTCGCAAAGCGCAGGCAACCTGGCAAGGAAAGCTCAAGGACGGTAAGGGATCGATGGATACCGGCAGTGGTGGTTGTCGTGGTGATTACAGCGCAGGCTCACGATTTGCCGATGACCAGGGAACTAATCCGGAGGAACTGCTCGGCGCTGCCCATGCCGGCTGTTTTTCCATGGCGCTGTCCCACGTTATGGACGAGTCTGGTATCGAGGCGAAGAAAATCGATACCTCCGCAGCGGTGAAAATAGAGCAGGCTGACGGCGGATATCGAATATCCGCCATTGACTTGCATACACAAGTTGCGGCCGAAGACCTGGACGAAAGTCAGCTCAAGAAATTTGCCGAAGACGCACGGGATAATTGTCCGGTGTCCAAGGTGCTTGGGGACGTCAATATTTCCGTGGACGCTAAACTCGTCTCATAATTACTCTTGAGAATGTGGGAATAAGGAGAAGCCTGCTCTCCGTGTTAGGTTGAAATAAGGTTAGGCAATAGTGGTCAGGAGGAACAGATGAAATCGCTCATGAAGTATGTATCGGGGACCGTTCTGATTGTCGCTCTGATCTTCTCTGCTTGGGTCGTTCAGGGGCAGGAAATGCCCTTTGGCGGGAAAGAGGACGTTGCCTTTGCTGAGAAACTCTGGCAGGCGATTGATGGCTACACCGACTGGGAGATACAAACTGATTTTTATCCCGGTCGCTCTCCCCACGGTAAGTTCCTGCGAACCTACTACAGTATGGTGAACATCGATAAGAAGCCGTACCACGTGATCATTAAGGACAATTACGCGGGCGAGGATATCACCCAGGATTCGCTGGCGAAGGAACCTGAATCGTTCCTCGTGGCGGTGACGGTCATGGTCCAACGCGAAGCCGGGTACGACCCCGATCACCATAATTGGTATTGGGTGAAGTACGGTAAGGACGGGTCAGTGGAGAAAAACCAGAAAGGTCTGGCGCTGGCCGGTCGCGTGGCCAAGGGAATGGACCAGGGCTGTATCGCGTGTCATGCATCGGCGAAAGGTGGAGACTACTTCTTCACCAATGACCAATAGGGTACGTCTGAAATCTGCGGTTTTGCAATAGCGGTCGACTCCGGGGAAGGAGCGGCCTGAGATGAGGTGGTTCACTGTTGCCACCGAGAGGTGCACAAGGAGGATTTGCCATGTCGGTAGTGAAAACAATCGAAGTGATGGCCCAATCAGATAAAGGCTGGGAAGATGCTACCCAAGTAGCCGTTACCGAAGCTGCCAAGTCTGTTGACAACATTGAATCGGTCTGGGTGAAGGAGATGAAAGCGATTGTCGAGGCCGGCAAAATTACGACCTATCGCATTAACACCAAAATCTCCTTTGTCGTGAAGTAAACAACACCAAGGCAGTCTGTTCCGCGACAAAGGAATTTGCCGGGATTATTCGGTCGGTTAGGGCGTTGTCGGATACGTAACGACCGGCCTGGAAGGAGACGTTCTGGGCGGATAAATGTCAATCCCGACATTTCTCCGCCTACCGAATTCTTAGCTGGCCAGTGTATCGGTTTGGGTTGATCGTTATGTTTTGCCGATATGCTGCCTCGTTTGCCGGAAAAAGACTTGTTCCCCGTGGCAAAAGAATAGTATTTCCCGAACGTCCGTATGGGAGATACTATGATCGCGGAGAAATCAACGTATGTTTGCCGCTGCCCGGTCTGCGACGGCGAATCCGGGCATCGAAAAATACGGGATTATTTTTCAAAAGCATTTTCCCGCAAGTTCGAGATTTTGGAATGCTGTGCGTGCGGCACACGGCGCACGTATCCGTTTCTTACCGGCGAACAATTGCGCGAATACTATGGTGATGAGGAAATTGTCGGCGCCGGAAAATACGACAAATGGCAACGCAAATACCGGTATATCCATGATTGGATCGCCCGGCATATTGACGTGGCCGGGAAACGGGTCATCGAGGTCGGTTCCAACTCCGGCAATTTGCTGCGGTATTTTAAAGAACGCTCCCATTGCGACGTGACCGGCATTGAGCTCTCAGCCGCCGGCAAAGAATACTCAGAAACGATAAATGACGTTCCGGTTTCCGCTGGACGTCTCGGTGAATATCGGGAATCGTCCCGCACCGGCAGCGACTTGGTGTTGATGGTGCATTTGTTTGAACATATTACCGATCCGGTCACGTTTCTTAGAGATGTCCGCGGCATACTCAACGAGGACGGCCACGTGTATATTGAGCTCCCCAATGCACGGATGATTGACTTTGAGCTCACCGGCGATTTTGCGAATCCGTACTGTATGCCGTTTCACGCCTATCTCTATCATATGGAATCGCTGACCAGGCTACTGAAGCAAAATGGCTTCTCTGTCGTAGCCAAACGGTATTGGTCTCGCAAGGAAGATGGTGGCTCCATAACCAAAGCGCTCGCCGATTCGTACCGGTATCGACTCGAAAAGAAATTCGGCAGCAATGTTTTCTCCAGAGTTCTTGCCAAAGCATTTAAGATGATTGTCCGGTTCTACCCTCATCGTTTTTTAATCGGATTCGCTTTCAGCAAACGCAATAAATCAACTACTATTGCGGTACTCGGCAGGAAGGCAGGATGAACGTTCCTGGAAATTTGCCAGCCAGCGATCAATCCCGGAATTCATCATAGTAAGTGATTTTGTGGAAATTGCGGTGTACCGGGTCAACACCAGGATGTTTTGTGTCGTTAAATAGGCGACCGGATTGCGGCGCGGACACTGGGGATGGCAACGACCGGCAAAGTTCGCCGCCCGCATTCTTATCGGGAGGCATGAGAAGGTGATGGTGAGACACAAGGACGGGCCGAAAAATCTGACACAAAAGTTGATCGAATCCCACTTGGTGGACGGTACGCCGCAGGCGGGCCAACAGATCGGCGTCAGGATCGATCAGACACTCACGCAGGATGCGACTGGCACGTTGGCGATGTTGACGCTGGAGGCCATGGAGTTGGAACGCGCGCGGACCGAGATATCCGTACAATATGTCGATCACAACCTGTTGCAGACAGATTTTCGAAACGCCGACGATCATGTGTTTTTGCGTAGCGCCTGCCAGCGGTTTGGTCTCTGGTACAGCAAACCGGGCAACGGCGTAAGCCATCCAGTCCATATGGAGCGTTTTGGTGTCCCCGGGAAATCACTCTTAGGGTCGGACAGCCATACACCGGCCGCCGGCTCTCTGGGTATGTTGGCTATGGGAGCCGGGGGGCTGGATGTCGCGATGGCGATTGCCGGGATGCCGTACTATTTCCCAATGCCACAGGTGCTTGGAGTAAAACTGACTGGACAATTGCCAGGTTGGGTGAGTGCGAAGGACGTGATTTTGGAGATGCTGCGCCGGTACGGTGTTCGAGGTGGGGTCGGTAAAATCGTGGAGTACTATGGACCAGGTTTGGATTCACTGAGTGCGATGGATCGCCATGTTATCGCCAACATGGGAACCGAGCTGGGAGCAACGACCACGGTGTTCCCAGCGGATCATCAAACCAAAGAATTCCTCGAACAACAACAGCGGGGCGAGTATTGGCAGCGATATACTGCCGATGATGGCTGCGATTACGATGAATACGACGAGATTGATTTATCAACGCTGGAGCCGCTGATTGCCAAACCCAGCAGTCCGGGTAATGTCGTACCGGTACGTGAGGTAGCGGGCAAAGAAATCTATCAGACCTATATCGGTTCGTCCGCCAACCCGGGCTTGCGCGATTTTGCGGTACCGGCCATGATGGTCAAAGACCGGCAAACCCATGATTCAGTGTCTTTTGATATCAATCCTTCCTCACGCCAGATTCTTGAAAACTTGAGTAGAATGGGACTGTTAAGTGACCTGATTCACGCCGGGGCCCGGATTCACCAGGCCGGATGTAACGGCTGTATCGGCATGGGGCAGGCGCCGGCGACCGGGCGGATCAGCCTGCGAACTGTTCCACGGAACTTCCCCGGCCGCTCCGGAACTAAGGAAGATCAGGTGTATTTGTGTAGCCCCGAAACGGCGACCGCGTCAGCGTTGACCGGGGTGATCACCGATCCCCGCGACCTGGAAATGTCCTATCCCGAATTCTCTGAACCGAAAGATATTTCGATCAACACCGACATGCTCCTACCTCCCTTAAATCCCGAACTGGCGAAGGAACAGGAGCTGAAAAAGGGACCCAATATTAAAAGTCTCTTGGACCTGGGTGATTTCCCCGATCGGCTCGAAGTTCCGGTCTTGTTGAAAGTCGGTGACGACATCTCCACGGACGAAATCATGCCCGCCGGGCAGCGAGTGTTGCCGTATCGCAGTAACATCGAAAAGATGAGCGAGTTTGTCTTCGCCGATATTGACGGCGATTTTCACCAGCGTGCCCGCAAAACCGGTGAACCCGGCTTTGCGATAATTGCCGGCAATAACTACGGGCAAGGCTCCAGCCGCGAGCATGCCGCCATCGTTCCACGATCTCTCGGCCTGCGCGTTGTGATTGCCCGGAGTTTTGCGCGTATCCATCGGCAAAACCTGATCAATTTTGGGATTTTGCCGCTCTTGGCATCTAATGATAGTGAACTGGACGCAATTGAAACTGATGATCGATTGGAATTGGCCGACTTACATGCCTTTCTATCCGGCGGCAACCAGTTAACGGTGAAAGTAGCCGGCAAGGATTCGATGATGACCTGCCGGCACGATCTTACCGACCGTGAACGGGAGATTCTCCGCGATGGCGGGCTGATCAATCTGTTCCGCCGCCGGCAAAAGCAACGTCAGTGATCGGTCCCACACTACCGGACACGCGTGGAAAGACCGGCACGCTACTCGGGTACATCGGAGCTCTCTTTCAGGCCGTATTTCTTGACCCGGTACGTGAGGATATGCCGGGGAATGTTGAGCAGTTGCGCTGCCTTTGATTTGTTCCAGCCGGTCTTCTTCAGGGCATCCAGAATCAGGGTCTTTTCAGCGTCACGATAGGTGACTTTCTCGTCACTGGCGTTCTCATCCGTTACACTTTCGCGAGGATCGAACGAGCCAAAATCGCCTGGAAGATCTTTGTGGGTTAGCTGGTCGCCTTGGCGGAATACCAGCATTCGTTGTATGAGATTCTCCAGTTCCCGTACATTCCCCGGCCAGCGGTGGTTTATCAACGCCTCGATCAACCCGTTATCCATCGTGACTTCTGTCCCCGGCGCATGCTTGCGGATAAATGCGCGGGCGAGTAAGGGAATGTCTTCCTTCCGTTCACGCAAACTCGGAATGTGCAACGGCACCACATTCAGTCGATAGAACAAATCTTCCCGGAACGTGCCGGCCTTAACCCGCTCGCGCAGGTCAACGTTGGTAGCGGCAATTAACCGGACATCGACCGGGACGAATGTCTCAGCGCCTACCGGTTCGACCGTATTTTCCTGCAATACCCGCAGCAGTTTCGCCTGGAGGTCCTGCGCCAATTCCCCCACCTCGTCCAAAAGCAAGGTTCCCTCGGTGGCCAGCTGGAACTTACCTTTTTTGTCTTTGACCGCCCCGGTAAAGGCGCCTTTGGTGTGGCCGAACAATTCGGATTCAATTAACTCACGCGGGATCGCTGCACAATTAACCGCAATAAACGGCTTAAGCGCGCGGGAACTTTCAAAGTGAATCGTCCGGGCGACAAGTTCCTTGCCGGTGCCGGATTCCCCGGTGAGTAACACGGTGGCGTCGGTGTCGGCGATCTTGCGTATCTTGGACTGGAGTTCGCGAAACGACTTTGACGCGCCGATAAGTTTTTTGTCGGACTCCACGCGCTTGAGCCGTCCCCGCAATTGTTTGTTTTCATCTTCCAGTCGCTCGAATTCCAGGGCCTTCTCAATGGCGACATAGAGTTCCTCATCTTCGAACGGCTTAGTCAGGTAATTGAACGCTCCCAGTTTGACCGCCTGGACAGCCTGCGAGACCGTCGCGTGCGCAGTGATCAGGACCACTTTCAGCTCCGGCTTGATCTCCTTGGCCCGTTCCAACAGCTCAATGCCGTCCATCTTCGGCATCCGGATATCGGACAGCAGTAAATCAAATGAATCGGTTTGCAGTGCCGATAATGCTTCCTCACCGTCGGCGGCTGTTTCGACACGGTACCCCTGTTTCTGGAGTTTAAATTGCAGGACACGGCGCACCGATGAATCGTCATCAACTAACAGGATTCTCATGAAACAGTCTCCTCGATCAACAGCGGAATTCGCACTTCGGCCACTACGCCGCCTTCGGTCCGGTTATGCATGTGGATTGATCCATGATGGGCGTCAACGATACTCTTGGTTATTGCCAGCCCCAATCCGGTGCCACTGGACTTGGTCGTAAAAAACGGTTCGAAAACTTTCTCCAGTTCAGATTCCGGGATACCGGAGCCCGAATCTTCGATTCGGATGATTGCTTCGTTATTCTCACGGTTCTGTTCGAGAGTTACCCAAACGCTTTCGCCGGCGGGGGACGCATCAATCGCATTGAGTAACAAGTTCAACAATACCTGGTGTATTTTTTCACCGTTGCCATTCACCATTACCGGGTCGGCGATGGAATGGTCCAGTGAAATCTTACGCTTTGCCGCCTGGGGCTGCACCTGTTTTATTGTTGAATGAAATACCTCAGCCAGGTTGAGCCGTTGCAGCTTTGTTTCGGTCGGCCGGGCGAATTCTAAGAAGTCGGTGATACTGCGGTTCATTCGGCGGATTTCTTTAAACACAATGTCTTTAAACTCAGCCCGTTCCCCTGGATTGGTGGATCCATCCGAGAGGATTTCAACCGCGCCCTTCACCGACGCCAGCGGGTTCTTGATTTCGTGAGCCATCCCGGCGGCAATTTGTCCCAACAAAGATAATTTTTGGGTGCGCTCTAAGTGCAACCGCATCTCTTCTGCTCTTTTTCGTGCCCGCAGTTCACGATCAAACAGGGCACCGGCCAGCACTGCGATTGCGAAATAGAACACTATCTCGACGTATTCCCCGACCAGATTATGGACCTCTAATTCGGATCCCAAGATATAGGGCAGTACCAGCGCCGAAATTAGCAGTGCCGTATAAAGGCCACCCCGAAGACCAAACCAGGCGGCGGCAACGACAATGGGGATATAACAAAAACGACCGTGAATGGCGTGAATCCAGTGCACATGACCAAAAAACGGTTCAACGAGAAACCCGTAGTGTATCCCCAACGTGACGGTAATGATCGCGCCGAGAATCCCGAGTTTGATCGATTTTTGCTGGCTGGGGTTCATCAGTTATATAATCCTCCACTGATATTGCCGAGCAAATCCCGAACCGAGGAATGTCTTACTGGTGGTGTGCCGAATAACTTGTTCAGAGTTATACAGTTGGAAGACATCATCCTTTTATCGATTCTTGTTACCAATGATCACGCCGCATTTGTTCACAAGTGTTCAATAATATTCTACGAAATTGGATAATATTATTCAGGCTTTATTATCCGTCAATGCCAAATATCTACATAAGTTTATGAAATGCAATTGGTTAATCTTTTTGGCACGCACTTTGTCTCTGTGCTGGAGGAAGGTATTAGCAGGATGAATCAGTCAGTGAGGAAAAACCAGGTAAAGAACATGATTGGCCGTTGGGGGTGGCTGCGCGTGATTCTGCTCCTTATTTTAGCCATCACCGTGGTTGTCAGCTCTGCCGCAGCCCAAACGGACTACTCTACACTTTCACGAGAATTACCACCGACGGCTGAGGATGCTATCAACATTTCCCCTGAGGCTTCCCTTGCTGATTATTTGCGATTGGCCATGGAGCGCAGCCCGCGACTGCGCGCGGCGTTTCAGGACTGGCAGGCAGCACTGGAGAAAACAGGTCACGTTGGGGCGCTGCCCGATCCGATGATCTCATTCTCCCATTTCATCGAAAATGTAGAAACCAGAGTTGGTCCGCAGGAGAACCGGTTTGGCCTTTGGCAGACGTTTCCCTGGCTTGGACTACTCAACGCCAAGAAAGACATGGCCTCCGCCGCCGCCCGGGCCGCTTTCGAGCGGCTGGAGATGGAACGGCTCAGGTTGTTTTATAATGTAAAGTCCGTCTATTATAACTACTTCTTTATCAATCGGGATCTGGCAATCACCCGGGAGAACGTCGAACTGCTCACCTTCTGGGAATCGGTCGCTCGTTCCAAGTACAAAGTTGGTTTAGAGAAGCATCCGGATCTGATCAAAATTCAAGTAGAGTTGGGCAAGCTGGAGGATCACCTCCAGACGGTGGAAGAATCGATCGAGCCGGTGGTCGCCCGGTTTCGGGCATTGTTGGATTTGCCCGACACGGTGACTATCCCGCCACCCTCAGACATCGAAGTCGCTGAACAAGAGCTTAGTCGGGATTCGCTGATCGCCTTGGTTCGAACACAAAATCCGACGTTGAAAGCCCTGGCGCACACCGTTGACCGTGAGCACGCAGGGACGCGTCTGGCACGAGGCATGAACCGCCCGAATTTTTCCTTCGGCATCGACTACATTCAGACCGGGGAAGCGGTGAATCCGTCAGTGCCGGAAAGTGGTAAAGATCCCTGGTTTGTCGGCGCCAAGATTTCTTTGCCCATCTGGTTCGGTAAGAATAGCTCCCGCAGCGGAGAGGCGGAAGCTCGTCTCAAATCGGCTCAATACCGGGTACGTGATGCGGAAAACCGGCTGGTCGCGGCCACGGAGAATGTACTGTTCGAGTATGCCGATGCATTGCGCAAATTACGGTTGTATCGGGATGGCCTCGTTCCCAAAGCCGAGCAGTCACTCAACGCCACGTATGCCGCGTACAAAACTGGCGAGGCGGATTTCCTCGCTGTGTTGGACGCCCAGCGGCAATTACTGGATTTCGAACTAACGGCAGCCCGTGAAAAGGCCTCACTCGCCGCCCGGCGGGCAGAACTGGAAATGTTAACTGGTTCGTCAATTAACAAAACTGGAGAAAGAAACCATTAAACCAAAGGAGTTACTCCCATGCGTATCATGAGAACTCTGTTCATCGCCCTGTTTCTCGTTGGTGTTTTCTCTGCTGCCGCATTCGCAGAGAAGGACACAGAGCAGAAAAAGACAAAGGAACAAGCGGCCGAGCAAAAGGAATTCAAACAACAGACGCACTGCCCGGTGATGGGTGGCAAGATTGACTCAACGGTCTTCACCGATATCCAGGGTCAGCGCGTGTATCACTGTTGTGCGGGTTGTTCCAAGCCGCTCAAGAAAGATCCGGACAAGTATTTTAAAGAGGCAGCCAAAGAAGGCATCATCTTTGAGAACATCCAGAGCCACTGTCCGGTGTCCGGAAAGGAACTCGGTGAAGAACCTGCGACCATCTATTATGAAGGTCGTACCATCGCGTTCTGCTGTGCCGGTTGCAGCGAGCCATTCCACAAAGATCCACAAACGTACCTGAGCAAGCTGGATGAACAGCCGGAGGACACCAAAGACAAGCAAGAAGAAAAGGAAATGGACCACAGCTCCGGGGACCATTCCGGGCACGGCCATTAAAAGTCCCAGGAGCAGGAGACCGTCAGAGAGGAATTACATGTCATGAATAAACAGACACCCAATCAAACAACGTGGCAGGGAATACTACGACGCAAACGGTTGCCACTTATCGCACTGGTGGGCGTTGCTGTTGTGGCATTCTTTCTCGGCGGTCTCTTGTTGGGGGGCGGCAGTTCCGAAAACTCGGCCGGTGAGGAAAAGCACACGCACGCCACCGCCGCCGAGGCGGCGAACGAACCTGAGATGTGGACTTGTTCCATGCATCCGCAGATTCAACTTCCCGAACCGGGGAAGTGCCCGATCTGCTTCATGGACCTGATTCCCGTGGAAACCGGCGGCGGTGAAGAATTGGACCCCAATCAGATTCGGATGTCGGAGACCGCAGTGCAACTGGCGAAAATCCAGACCACGCCGGCGGTCCGCGGGTATGCCGAGCGCGAAATTCGCATGGTTGGCAAACTCGATTATGCCGAATCGGAAGTCGCCTATATCACCGCTTGGGTTCCCGGTCGCCTGGAGCGATTATTTGTCGACTATACTGGCGCAACGGTATCCGCCGGGGATCACATGGTACACCTGTATTCACCGGAGTTGATCGCTACGCAGGAAGAATTGATCCAGGCAATAAAGGCACTTGAGACATTTAAGGAGTCCGGTAGTTTGGTCCTTACACGGACGGCGAATGAGACGCTGGAGTCCGCCCGAGAAAAGTTGCGACTGTACGGTCTCTCCGCAGAACAAATCGCGGGGATCGAACGCCGCAGAAAAACCGAAAATTACTTGACGATAAAAGCTCCTATCGGTGGGGTGGTTATTCACAAGGATGCACTCGAGGGTATGTACGTCGAAACCGGGACCCGGATCTACACCATTGCCGATTTATCGACGTTGTGGGTTTTCTTCGATGCATACGAGTCTGATTTGCCTTGGATACAGTACGGACAACGAGTCAAATTTACCTCGCCCTCCTTTCCCGGTGAGCAGTTTGAGGCAAAAATCAATTTTATCGATCCGGTGGTCGATCCCCAGACCCGAACCATTGATGTGCGTGCGGTCGTGGCAAATAAGGATGGATGGTTGAAGCCGGGAATGTTTGTGCGGGGGGTGGTTCATTCCCGCCTGGACGCTGACGGGAACGTGGTCGCCGAGGACCAGCCGGTCACGGAAGATGCACCACTTTTAATTCCCGCGTCAGCGCCGCTGATCACCGGTAAGCGGGCAGTGGTGTATGTTGAGGTGCCGGATGAGGACGGTACTGTCTTCGAGGGACGCGAGGTATTACTCGGCCCGCGGGCTGGTGAAGCCTACGTGGTGAAAGAAGGTATCGAAGAAGGCGAACTGGTAGTCACCAATGGTGCATTCAAGATTGACAGTGAACTGCAAATCCGGGCCAAGCCGAGCATGATGTCACCGGAGGAAATGGACGTTATTGCGGGTCATGATCATGAGGAAGGGGGCGCCGGAGATGACCAGGCTGCGGGACCGGTCCACCAGGCAGGTGAGGCCGAGCGGATAGCTGTCAGTGAGGCGGCCCGGCGTGCTCTGGAACCGGTGTATGATGCCTACTTCAAGGTTCAGATGGCACTCGCCAATGATGATCCCGAGAGGGCAGAGAAGGCGTTTACCGAGCTGGGCCAGGCAACCAATGCCGTGGAAATGGCGTTGTTTGAGGGGCAGGCACACAATCGCTGGATGGGAATCTCTGCACACGTGCAAGATGCAGCAGAGGACGGCGCCGCTGCCGGCGATATCGTAGAGTCCCGGGATGCGTTTTTCTATCTCTCGCTGGCAATGATTGAGTTGCACGATACCTTCGGTCATGCAACGGATATCCCCTACTATCTGACATTCTGCCCCATGGCGCGCGACAATGCCGGCGCGTACTGGCTGCAAACCGAAGACATCGTGTGGAACTCATTCTACGGTGATATGATGCTGCGGTGCGGCGAAATTAAGCAGGAACTGCCCGCGGACGGTATAGCGACAAAGTGATTATGCCATGAATCAAAACTTGCAATCTTCCCATACCCAGCGTCCATCGCCTCTCGATCGCGTAATCCGGTACTGTCTGGAAAACAAGCTGGTCGTTATGCTGGTGATGGTGGTGATCATTGCCTGGGGCATCATGGTTGCGCCGTTCGACTGGAAACTCTCCGGCCTGCCGCGCGATCCGGTGCCCGTCGACGCCATCCCGGACATCGGGGAAAACCAGCAAATTGTTTTCACCGAATGGATGGGGCGTTCGCCGCAGGATGTCGAAGATCAGATCAGCTATCCGCTGACAGTGGCGCTGCTCGGGATTCCGGGCGTGAAATCAATTCGGAGTTACTCGTTTTTCGGATTCTCCAGTATCTATGTCATCTTTAAAGATGATGTGGAATTCTACTGGTCGCGCTCGCGCGTTCTGGAAAAGCTCAATTCACTGCCGAGCGGGACTCTGCCGGAGGGCGTGCAGCCATCGTTGGGACCGGATGCCACGGCGCTGGGACAGGTATTCTGGTATACGCTGGAAGGCCGCGATGAAGACGGCAATCCCACCGGCGGTTGGGACCTGCATGAGCTGCGTACGATTCAAGACTGGACCGTCCGCTATGCGCTGCAATCGGCGGACGGCGTAGCCGAAGTTGCCTCGGTCGGCGGATTTGTTCAGGAATATCAGATTGACGTCAACCCCGATGCCATGCGGGCGCAGAACGTTACGTTGACGGATGTGTTCCATGCCGTTCGCATGTCCAATGTCGATGTCGGCGCCCGCACCGTGGAGATTAATAAAGCCGAGTATGTGATCCGGGGACTCGGCTTTATTGAAGATGTTGCGGATATCGAAAATACCGCGGTCAAACAATCGGGCAACGTTCCGATCCGCATCGCCGATGTCGCTACCGTCTCACTCGGTCCGGGACTGCGCAGAGGCGCGTTGGATAAAGGTGGCGCCGAGGTGGTCGGCGGGGTCGTCGTGGTCCGCTATGGTGAGAATCCACTGGCGACAATCCAGAATGTAAAAGAGAAAATTGACGAGATCGCTCCCGGCTTGCCGAAAAAGGTCCTCCCTGACGGGCGGACATCACAAGTGACGATTGTCCCTTTTTACGACCGCACGGGACTGATTTACGAAACACTCGGCACCCTGAACACTGCACTCATCGACGAGATCCTGGTAACGATTATCGTGGTCATCATTATGGTAATGCACCTGCGTAGTTCGTTTTTAATATCAGGCCTCTTACCGTTGACCGTGCTACTCACTTTCATCGCGATGAAATTGTTCCACGTGGACGCAAATATCGTGGCGCTGTCGGGGATTGCGATTGCGATTGGTACAATCGTCGACATGGGAATCGTCATCTGCGAGAATATTCTAAAACACCTGGATGCCGCCCACCCGGATGAAAACCGTCTGGAGGTAGTATTCCGGGCCTCCTCTGAAGTTGGCGGTGCGGTGTTGACGGCGATTGCCACGACCGTAGTCTCGTTTCTCCCGGTATTCACCATGGAGGCCGCGGAAGGAAAATTGTTCAAGCCGCTGGCCTTTACCAAGACGTTCGCCTTGATTGCCTCGGTCATCATTGCGCTGACCATCATTCCTCCGCTCGCGCACGTCTTGTTCACCAGAGGAAAACACCTCGGCCGCACGCGGACGCTGTTGCCGGTTGGTCTGCTCCTCGGTGCGGTGGCGGCTTTTGTGCTCTCCCTGTGGTTTGCCGGTTTACTCCTTGTTGGGATCGCCGCATATGTGTATTTTAAACGACATATTCCGAGTGCCATTGCAACGAAGATTCTGTCTTATTTCAACTACTTTATCGTTGTCATTGTGGCCTGGCTTCTGGCCGGTCACTGGGAACCGCTGGGCGTGGACAAGGGAGTTTTGCTGAATTTTATCTTTGTCGTTGTCTTGCTGGGTGGCATCCTCCTGTTGTTCCAACTATTCATGCGCGTATATGAGCCGATCCTGCGCTGGTGTTTGAGTCACAAGGCAGTATTTCTCGCAATTCCATCATTTCTCATCCTGTTGGGTTTGACGATCTGGCTGGGATTCTCCAGTATTTTTGGCTGGATGCCGCGTTGGGTGCAATCGTCCCCACCGTATGTAATGCTTAATCATGCCTTTCCCGGGTTGGGTAAGGAATTCATGCCGGACCTGGATGAGGGTTCTTATTTATGGATGCCCACGACGATGCCGCACGCCTCGATTGGCGAAGCGCTGGACGTCTTGCAGCAGCAAGACAAGGCCTTCAGCAGTATTCCCGAGATCGAATCGGTGGTCGGGAAATTGGGGCGCGCCGACTCGCCGCTTGATCCGGCGCCGATTTCTATGATTGAAACCATTATCAATTACAAGCCGGAATACAAAGTGGACCAGAGGGGGCATCGTCTTCGCTTCCGCTATGATGATAAGTTGGAGGAGTTCGTTCGCGATGAAAACGGCCGGCTCATCCCGGATGACGACGGCCGGCCTTACCGAAACTGGCGCGAGCATATTCACTCTCCGGATGATATCTGGCAGGAGATCCTCAAGGCCGGCAAGCTGGTAGGCACGACCTCCGCGCCAAAATTACAGCCCATCGCCGCCCGCTTGGTGATGTTGCAATCCGGTATGCGCGCCCCGATGGGAGTCAAGGTCAAGGGGCCGAACTTAGAAACCATTGAACGTGTAGGGCTTGAAATTGAACAGTATCTCAAACAGGTGCCTTCCATTGAACCGGCGGCGGTGGTTGCCGACCGCATTGTCGGCAAACCATATCTCGAGATCGATATTGACCGCGAGAAAATCGCTCGCTATGGCATCAGTGTCCGGCACGTGCAGGACATTATTGAAGTAGCGATTGGCGGCCGGCAGTTGACCACTACCGTCGAGGGACGTGAGCGATATCCGGTCCGCGTGCGCTACCAGCGAGAGTTACGCAACAGTCTGGAAGAATTGGAACGGGTGCTGGTGCCGGCGTCCGATGGTACGCAAATCCCCCTGATCGAATTGGCGGTAATACGCTTCGTCCGCGGCCCAATGGTTATCAAATCAGAAGACACCTTCCTGATCGGCTATGTCATCTTCGATAAGAAACCAGGCTATGCCGAGGTCGACGTGGTTCGAGATGCGCAGAGACTGCTCAAAGACAAGATCGCCACCGGCGAGTTCGATCTCCCGGCGGGAGTGAGCTATGAGTTTGCCGGATCGTATAAAAACCAGGTGCGCTCAGAACGAAAACTCATGGTGGTACTGCCGCTGTCGCTGATTATCATTTTTCTGATTCTCTACTTCCAATTTAAGAAGGTGCCGACGACGCTGTTGGTATTTTCCGGTATCTTCGTCGCCTGGTCCGGTGGCTTTCTCATGCTGTGGTTGTACGGCCAGGATTGGTTTTTGAATTTTTCGATATTCGGCGAGAACATGCGGCAGTTGTTTCAAGTGCGGGATTTCAACTTATCGGTTGCCGTCTGGGTAGGATTTCTTGCGTTATTCGGCATCGCTACTGATGACGGAGTTATTATTTCAACCTACTTGAAACAAGTCTTCGACCGCACCAAACCCTCAACCATCGCCGACGTGCGCGAAGCAACGGTAGAGGCCGGCAAACGACGGATTCGTCCGGCCTTGATGACCGTGGCAACGACGATTCTGGCACTGATCCCGGTACTCACGTCCACCGGTCGCGGATCGGATATCATGGTGCCTATGGCGATACCATCGTTTGGTGGAATGACGGTTGTTCTGGTCACGGTGTTCACGGTGCCGACCCTGTACTGTTTGTTGGCTGAGTTGAAAGTCAAACGCCAGCTGGCCAAACACGATGAAAGCGAAAAAGCGTAATGTACGAACCGCCGCAGAAATATTGGATGCAAGAAAGGAGCTACACCATGAAATGGGGAGCTAAGGTTCTTTTGCTGACGGTAAGTATCCTTGCCGTTTCTCTGCTAATTGCGGGATGCAGTGACAACGATAGCCCGCTCTCTTCTGTGAACGATGAGGCGACCACAATCCTTCGGGTGACCCCCGCTGATGGATCCACCGACATTTCCCCGGCCGCACCTGTTTCCATCGCCTTTAGTGGTCCGGTGGATACGCTGAGTATCAGGAATCATTTTTACCTGGCGGGCGGAGAACCGATGCATATGTGGCGTGATTCACTTGACCATCACGGAGGCTTCGGCATGATGGGTATGGGCTGGCGCCACCGGATGGTAGACTGGATGGATTCAATTCAAACGCCGGGTATGTTCTTCTGGAATAGCGACCTGGACAGTTGCGCGTTTCTCCCGGATGAGCCATTAGATCCCAATACCGAGTATCTGTGTGTCCTGGAGGAAACCGGCATGCGGGATCATCATGGTCATATGATCGGCGGCGATGATCACGATGATGAGGGGTACCATATGTTTGGTTTCCGAACGGGTGAGGGCCGAAATCCCGGTCCGTAGCTGAAGCTAACAGGCGCACCGAATCACTGATGAACTGATACACGGTAGCCTTGCCCTCGGCGAATGTACCTCCACTACGGTGGTTGGGGCGTGTTCCCTCAGCAGTGAGTAGGGACTTGTTTTAGACGGAATACGCTACGCCTGAGCTGTGTTGCGCAGATCCCGATCTTCTCATCCGCCGAGAACGTCCTCCGCATCTTCCCGCGAATTTCCCGCACCGGCAATTCCGCGTCCCTACTCCGTTTGCCAACCATCACGTACCTCTTCTCCAACTCTCGGTTTACCCGAAACTATCTCCTGAGGTACAAGTCGGATATGTCCGAGTTTAGCTGACGGGGAACATGCACGGCATATTCGTGAACTATTGTAAATGCCGTAATAAAACCATTTATATATAGACATCCATCGGGTATACTTAATTGCATTCTAAGGCATATGCTTAGCTCCGTTTCAGCAAATCGCTGGTTATTGACAGTGTGATAGTTGTCGACAAGAGATATGGATACGGTAGTTGTCGGTCAAATCGTCATACCGGTATCTTCTTAACTGATAGAAAGCTAAACAGCTGATCGCACATGTACAGTGTGGCCTTTTGTGGGGGCGCCATGCAATATGGGATCGCAACCGGAGCATGTGAACATGGTTGTGGATGGCCGTTGAGGGGGCGCTGTCCGGCGCACTGTACATCAATGGCAATCTGGTAACCAACGATGGAAACAACAACGCACACTTCTCCTGGTCCAAAAAAGGCGACGCAGACGCTGTTTGAAACGTATCCGGGATTTGCGATCCGGAGCAAGAAAGACGGCATAATTGACGCCTGGAATTCGCGGGCAGAGGAGGTATTTGGCGGGAATCTGGCGGGCCAAAGGGTAAACACGCTTCTCGCCCACGAAGGGGCTGAAACATTCATGTCCGGCATCCGCAATGCAGGGAGCGTAAAATTTCGTCTGCATATCGACAGCGTACTCTACGAGATACACGCGTGGTGGGACGCGGAGTCACAGCACGCGCACTTTCTCGGGGATACGGTGTCGCCGCTACTCCAACTTCCACAATCAGAGAATGTGACTGATCCCCAGATTAATTATGCAGAGATGGTGGAGGCCATTCATGAGGGTATCGCCCTGGTCGACACGGATGAAAAGATTGAATTCTGTAACCGCGCATTTGCACAGTTACTCGGCCAGAAATCACCCGAGGACCTGATTGGGAAATCTCTGCTCGAATTCATACCCAGCGATCAGCATGAATTGATAAAGCGGCAGGCGGCACTATGGCAGCAAGGCGCGTCCTCGCGGTATGAGTTCGAAGTCGATGACTTGGTACTCGGCCGGCGGACGTTGATGGTGACAGCCTCACCGCGGCTCAATCAGCAGGACCGACAAATTGGTTCGTATGGGATCGTTCGGGACGTGACGGAGCAACGCCAGGCACTGGAGAACTTGGCGATGTCTGAAGATCGGCTGCAGGTTATTTTTGACGTGGTCCAGACGGGCATCGTCATCATCGATCCGGAAACACACGCAATTCTTGACGCCAATCCTGCAGCAGTACAATTGATCGGGGTCCCGCACGACCGCATCGTAGGACAGACCTGCCACGAGTTTATCTGTCCGGCGAAGGAAGGCCAATGTCCAATTACAGACCTGCATGAAGATATTGACCGTTCCGAACGCGTCCTGCTAACCGCCGAGGAGCATGAGATACCGGTCTTGCAGACTGTCAGCAAAATAACGCTGAACGGACGAGAGGTGCTCCTCGACAATTTTGTCGATATCAGTGACCGGGTTAAAGCTGAACAGGCATTGCGGGAGAGTAATAAGCGGTTTCAACAAATTGCCGATAACATCGATGAGATATTCTTCATCATGGCCCCCGACTGCAACACGGTAATATATACTAATCCCGCCTATGAACGAATTTGGGGAAAATCCCGCGACAGCCTTTATGCGTCACCGCGGTCATGGATGGCGGGGATACATCCAGACGATCTCGAAAAGGTGCGTGAGTATCTTGAACGTTTAGTCAGTGTGAAAACCAACGATGCTGAATTTCCAGAATTTCGCGTGATTCGGTCTGATGGGACTACGAGGTGGGTAGCGGGGTATGGCCAGCCGATCCGCCATGATAACGGTGAGTTGGAGAACATTGTCGGCGTCGTTTTGGATATCACCGACCGCAAATTGGCGGCTGAACAGTTAGCGGAATCGGAATGTTTTCTGCGCTCGACTCTTGATGCTCTTTCGGCCCATATTGCCATCCTTGACGATGAGGGTCATATTATTACGGTTAACCAGGCCTGGAAGGAATTTGCCTGTCGGAACAATGGTGCTCCGGAGGCGGTCTGCGAAGGAGCAAATTATCTCGCAGTGTGTGATAACGCTGATGGCTTGAATCAGGAAGGTGCACGGGATTTTGCCGCCGGTATCCGTGAAGTTATCTCCGGCAAAGGCGAATTCTTCTATTATGAATATCCGTGTCACAGTCCCGGTGAAGAACGCTATTTCCTGGGTCGGGTCACGCGGTTCTGCCGGGAATCCGGCCCCCGCGTGGTCGTTGCCCATGAAAACATCACTGAGCGAGTGATCGCCGAAAAGTCACTGAAAAAATCAGAGAAACGATATCGCGAGTTATTTGACGCCAATCCCGACGGGGTGCTGGTCACGGATCGGGAGACCAGGCGGTTTAGTTACGCCAATGCCGCTATCTGTAAGATGCTGGGGTATTCGCTTGAAGAACTTCATGAGCTTTCCGTGGATGATATTCATCCAACCCAAGATCTGGCGGAGCCCCACCGCGGATTCGAATCCCTGGTTCGAGGGGAACGGCAAGCCACCATCATACGCTGTTTGCGGAAGGATGGATCGACCTTTCTGGCGGATATCCGCGCCATGCATATGGTGCTCAGTGGCCGTGACTGTCTGGTTGGTATTTTCAAGGATACCACTGAGTTGCGACAAGCCGAAAAGGAGCGGAAGCGGTTGGAGGGGGAACTGTTACACGCGCGCAAACTGGAGTCGGTGGGCTCGCTGGCGGCCGGAATCGCACATGAAATAAACACCCCCATTCAATTCGTGGGAGATAACACCCGCTTCCTCAAAGATTCTTTCGAATCACTGCTGAATCTACTCGACCGTCGAGAGAAGTTATGGCAACAGGTGATCGCGGGCGGACAGCCGGAGAGCTTAGTGGAAACGTGGCGGGAGGCCGCGGCCGAAGCTGACCTGGATTACAGCAAAGAAGAGGTTCCTTTGGCGATCGTCCAGACGCTCGATGGGATTCAACGCGTGACTGAAATCGTTCGGGCGATGAAAGATTTTGCCCACCAGGGGCAAAAGGAACGATCTCCCTCGGATATTAACAGCATGCTGCAAAGCACCCTGACCGTGGCGCGCAATGAGTTGAAATACGTTGCCGAGGTAGTCACGGATTTCGATGCACATATACCGATAATCGAGTGTTATCGCAACGAGCTCAATCAGGTGCTCTTAAATCTCCTGGTCAATGCCGCGCACACAATTGCTGACGTGGTCGGGGACGGCAGCCAGGGAAAAGGAACCATTACTGTCAAGACCTATCGAGAAGACGATACTGTTGTTGTCGCTATCACCGATACCGGCACCGGTATTCCCGAAGATGCCCGCGGGCGCATCTTCGATCCGTTTTTCACGACGAAGGACGTCGGGAAAGGCACCGGACAAGGATTGTCTATCGCCTATCAGGTCGTCGTGGAAAAACACCGCGGCAAGTTGACCTTTGAGTCGGAAATGGGAAAGGGGACCACCTTCTTTATTCACCTGCCGCTTCATAAAGAGAAGGAGGCTGATTCCGATGGCAGTAATTCTGCTCGTTGATGATGAGCATAGTGTCCTGCGGGGACTCCGACGGATGTTGCGCACACATGCGCCGCATTGGCGGGCTATGAGTGCGCATTCCGCCGCTGAGGCGCGGCAGAAGCTCGGCGATCAACTGCCGGATGTCATCGTTACCGACCTCAGAATGGCGGGCGTGGATGGGCTGGAATTCATTGCCGATGTTCGCAATGATCGGCAGTTGGCGATGATTCCCATAATTGTGTTATCCGGTCACCGGACCGAGGAAGATGAGCGGGTTGCCTGGGAGCTGGGAATTCATGATTTTGTGGCCAAGCCAGTCCAACCGCTGCAATTTATTGCCCGCATCCGGGCGGCGGTTCGCACGAAACGGTTCACCGAATTTTTGCAAAAACAAAATGATGTAATGCAACGTGAATTGATGCGGCTGCAAAAGTCGGACGCGTTGGGCAAGCTCGCCGCCGAAGCGACCCATGATTTGAGCAACATGCTCGCGATAACCATCGGGCGTACCGAAATGGCCCAACATGTTGTTGCTGATTCCCGCGAGGCCCAGAAAAGCCTCACCCAGGCGCTTCATTCTGCCGAACACGCCAGGCGAATGGTCGAACACATGCGGACATTGGGCCAGACCTCTGCGGCGGGTCCCGCAGCCGAAATCACGCCGGCGGTCGATGAGGCGATGGAGTTGATTTCGCTAATTATCCCTCCGGGAATCAAGGTAGTGGTGCATAGCACCCCCCTGAGTCAAAACCTGCAAATCGATGAGACCCGTCTGTATCAGCTTTTGTTAAACCTGTGCACCAATGCGATACATGCAATGGGTACCGAGGGGACGTTGACCGTTTCCTTACGGGAAAGCCAATTCGGCCTTGAACGAAACGAGGGCGGCTCCCCGGTGAGACGCGCCCCTGGCGCCCTGTTGCAGGTGCGAGATACCGGCCACGGAATACCGGCAGAAACACTGGACCGCATCTGGGAACTGTTTTTCACCACTAAAAGTGTGACGCAAGGCAGTGGGGTGGGCCTTGCGGTGGTCAAACGTATCGTGGATGAAATGGGCGCCACGATCGCCGTGCAGAGTCAAGTAGGAATGGGGACCTGCTTCTCTGTATTTATCCCATACACCACGGACGCGGGGCAGAGCTCCGCTGTTGAGACCGAAAGGGCAGGTAATGCAGAAGAAGCGAATTCTCTTCGTCGATGATCAGCCCAACATCCTCAACGGATTACGCCGGATGTTGCGCAGGCTCCGTCATGAGTTTGAGATGAAATTCGTTGAGTCCGGGGCCGAGGCACTTCGTGTCATGGAGCAGAAGGAATTTGATGCGATTGTTGCGGATATGCGGATGCCGGAGATGAACGGGGCGCAATTGCTCAAGGAGGTAAGCAAAAAGCACCCGGGAACCCTTCGGTTCATTCTTTCCGGTCATTCCGACCGTGAATTAATCCTGCAGACTGTGGGTGTTGCCCACCAGTACCTGGCCAAACCATGCGAGCCGGAATCGTTAAAACGTCTACTCGTTAATTCCTCCGGTTTGCGTGAAATGCTGAACAGTGACGAAATTCACAAACGGATTTCCATGATCGATACGCTGCCGACGCTGCCAGATACGTATAACGAGCTTGTCGCCGAACTGCAATCTGAGTCCAGTTCAATCAAATCAATTGCCGGCATCATTGGTCGGGATGTCAGTATGACGGCGAAGCTATTCCAGATGATCAATTCGGCCTTTTTCGGACTTCCAACACGGGTAACCGATGTTTTTCAGGCAGTGAACTTGCTGGGTTTGGATACCACCCGCGCCTTGGTGTTGGCCGCCGGGGTGTTCCGGCAGTTTGCTGACCAACACATCCCGGGATATTCAATTGAGTCCGTCTATAATCACAGTTTGTCCGTCGGCGCAATGGCTCAACGGCTGGCTCGCTATTTGGATATGGAACAGCGGCTGGTTGATGACGCCATGTTGGCCGGCGTCATGCACGATATTGGCAAGTTAATCATGGTTTCCAGCTTCGCTGACGAGGTTCGTTCGATAGCGGCCATTGTGGAGGAAAAGGGTATTGCGCCGGAACACGTTGAATGGGAAGTGCTTAACGTAACGCACGCTGAGATTGGGGGGCACCTGTTATCCATGTGGGGCCTGCCGGACGCAATACTGGAAGCAATTGTCTACCATCATGCGCCGAGCCGTGTCCCGATACCGGCGCCGTCAGTCCTGACCGCGGTGTACTTGGCGAACGTGTTCGAGCAGTATCCGGACGACCATAACTTTGATGACGAATCTGTCGATATTGATAAGGAGTACCTGCAAGCGATCGGCTTGGCTGATCGCATCCCAGAACTGCAGGATGCGTCCACCGTCGAAACGGTTTAAAAGAGAGAGGAAGTCATGGAGCGTATGCGTGAGAAAATTTTATTTGTCGATGATGACCCGAATTTATTGTCCGGCATTCGGCGCCAATTCCGCGGCACGCTCAACATTTCTACCTCTTTGGAGGGGGAGGACGGTTTGAAAATCCTCAAAGAAGAGGGACCGTTCGCGGTAGTCGTATCCGATATGCGTATGCCCAAGATGAACGGAATACAATTTCTGGCCCAGGCCGGCAAATTGTGTCCGGATACGGTACGGATGATGTTGACGGGAAATGCCGATGTGGAAACCGCCATGCATGCAGTCAATGAAGGCAATATCTTCCGTTTCCTGGTGAAACCGTGCCATAAAGATACGATGACCTGGGCGCTCGAGGCAGCCGTAAAACAATACCGTTTGGTACATGCGGAACGTGAATTATTGGAAGGTACCCTCAAGGGCAGTATTCGGGTGTTGACCGATATTTTGTCGCTGATAAATCCTAAGGCGTTCAGTCGAACCGCTCGTATCCGTGGCTATGTGCGGGAGATCGTACAGGATCTGGGGCTGGACAACCCGTGGCAATACGAACTTGCCGCTCTGCTTTCTCAGCTAGGCAGTATCTCAATACCTGCCGATGTACTCGAACAGCATTATGCAGGTGTTGAACTTTCCGAGGATGAAAGGGCGATGATTGAACAACAAGTGGATCTCACCGGAAAACTGCTCAACCATATCCCACGACTGGGCATAGTCGCCGAAATGATCAGCAGGCAAAATGATAACCTGGAAAAGTATTTTGTTAAAGGGGAATTGCCCCGTCGTCCCGAACTGATCGGCGCGCTGATCCTTAAGACCTCCAGTGACTTTGATTTGCTGATGATGCAGGGCAAATCACAATCCGAGGCTATTGGTACCCTCCGAAAAAATGAAAGCGTGTATCCGCCGATTATGTTGGATGCGTTGAAGGATCTCCTTCTGGATCAATCCAAATCAGCCGTCGCGAACGTGAAGGTGGTCCAATTGGATTCAAGTATGACTCTGGCGGAAGATATCCGCACCCGGCGCGGGCTCCTGATTGCCACCCGGGGACAGAGAATTTCGCTCTCCATGCGGCGATTGCTGGAAAACCTGAAGAGCCGCCGAGAGATCCCCGAGACGATCCGGGTATACACGCAAACCGAGTCTGCGGAAGAATCACAGGAAGAACACCTCGTGGATATGAGTGCCGGTTCCCTTACCCAGTGAACCTCCTGTTCGTTGCCTGTCCGTCTTCCGTCGATTTGGGAGAATCTCCCCCGCTTTTCATACTCCCGAGTAGATACTCGCACTCCCTACTGCGTTACGTCTCAATTGAGCAGGACCTTTATTTACTACGGCGCTGAACTACCCTATCAGGAATGGTGGCCGCACCTGCCCCGGCCGTGCGCATGCCCGGTGTTATCGCAGGTATTGTCATTCAATTGCAGCTTGCCATCCAGGTAGTCCAACACTAAATCCTTGGGCGTCTGAGCGGGTGCTCCGGTATGGACGGTGATGTTGGCTGCGGCAAACAGGGCAATAGCTTTCTGCCCCATGCCGCCGGCGATCACCATCTTAATACCCTGCTGGGCCAGCCAGCCAGGCAACATCCCCGGCTGATGCACTGGTGCGGGGAGCGTCGTGATCTGTTCAATAGTTTTGGCACTCTGGTCGATATCGATGATTGCAAATTCACTGCAATGTCCAAAATGTGGACACAAAACGCCATTTTCCGTCGGAACGGCGACCTTCATGGTAGTCCTCCGCTGTTGTTCTCTTTCGTGTTTTCCCTTATCCCACTCGTTTTAAACCCCACGAATCTGCCGGAAGGGGCGATCCTGATTCAACAATCCCAGTCGATCGATTATCCGTTGACCCAAAGTCCGAATATCTGCCGCAATCGGTTGATTGGTGTAATCTATCAGCGGCTGTCCCTCTCGCTGGGCATCTGACATGATGGGGTCGAACCTGATCCGTCCCAGCAGATCTGCACCGAATTTGCCCGCCTCTGTCTCTAACAGCTCGGTGATCTCTTCATTGATGTCATACTTGTTCACACAAATGCCGGCCGGGATTTCAAAGTGCGCGGCGAGTTCCAACACCCGCTTCATGTCGTGCAGGGCGGTATACGACGGTTCGGTAACCATCAACAAATAACTCGCTCCCGTCAGAGAAGCAATCACGGGGCAGCCGATCCCCGGAGGGCCATCCACGATAATTACCGGGATGTTTCGCTCGGCGCTGATCTCGCGGGCCCGGTTGCGTAACTGACTGACCAGCTTGCCCGAGTTTGCCTGCCCGATTCCCAATTCCCCATGCACGAACGGGCCGCTGGGACAGGTTGATTCGAACCATTGACCACTCACCTGATCGTGCAAACTCACCGCGTCGTCCGGACAGACGCAGACGCAGACACCGCAACCCTCACAATGTATGAGATTAATTGTGTAATGATCATCGGCCGCCGACTCAGTTGCCGGTCGGCGCTGAATTGCACCGAACCGGCAATGTTCCAGACACAAGCCGCAAGCCGAGCAGCGGTCACTGTCGATGCGCGCCTTCTTGCCGCCGACAAATGCCAGTTGCGACTGAACCTCCGGGTTTAGAATCAAATGCAAGTTCGCCGCGTCGACATCGCAGTCGACGACTACGATGCCTTTCTGCATCGCCGCCAGCGAGCCCACGATACTGGTTTTCCCTGTGCCACCCTTTCCGCTCAGTACCACCAGTTCCTTCACGCTGCTACCCTGCGTGTTATCGACTCAAACAAATCGGTGAGTATCGGTTCGAAATCCAGCGAGCAATCAATCAACAATCGTCCCTGTGCATATTGCTCGGCGATACGGCGATCGAACGGAATGCGAGCGAGGATTTCTACTCCATGCCGGTTGCAGAATTGCTCGATAATTTCCCGTCCGGTACCGTCACGATTGATCACAACACCGTAGGGGAGATGCAAGCATCCCAGCATCCCTACCGCCAAACGAAGATCATGCAGGCCAAATGGTGTCGGTTCGGTGACCAGGATCACGAAATCGGAATCGGCAATGGATTCAATGACAGGGCACGACGTCCCCGGTGGTGCATCGATGATACTGGTTGAACTGCCAGCAGCCTGCTGTTTAACCTTCGCAATCACAGGTGGCGCCTGCGCCTCCCCGACATCCAGCCGGCCTTCCACAAACCGGACCCCGTGTCCAGAACCGACCGTGATCGTGCCGATTGTTCGTTTTCTTTCGGCAATTGCCTGTTCCGGACACACCAGTGAGCAGCCCCCGCACCCGTGACATAATCCCTCAAAAAACAGGACGTTATCCTTGAGTACCGCCAGCGCGTTAAACTCACAGAAATCGGCACACTCACCGCAAAACGTGCAGCGCCCGAGGTCCACCGCCGGTACCGGCACGGTTACGGGAATGGTTTGTTCGACCCTGGGATAAAGAAAGACCCGCCCATTTGGTTCTTCGACATCACAATCGATATAGGAAACCGTATGACCGGTGCGGGCGAGGAAGACTGCCAAATTCGTCGCCAGAATCGTCTTACCCGTACCACCCTTACCGCTGGCTATGGCAATGCGCATTTCATTTGTCCCCACTTCAGGCGGGAGCCATCGGTTGACCACATTCCGGGCACGGTACGGTATTACACGGTATGCCGCGCTCGTGCGGCACTCGTGCATCGCAATTCGGACAGATGCATTCATCATTGGCGCCGGCATTCGGACTTCTGCCGGGCCGGTCGTTACGCTGTCGTCCGCCCCCGCGACCCTGTCCGCGACCGCCACGGCCGCCGCCGCGACCGCCGCCGCGACCGCCGCCACCTTGTCCACGGCCACCGCCGCGACCACCGCCGCCACGGCCACCACCGCCAAATGCGAATGAAAATCTTGGTTGGTTTTCTACGTTCGAGTTTTCAGCAATCATCGCAGTCCTTTACGTTTCCTGAGTTTCTTCGTCCTTCAGCTCATTGATTCGCGCTTCGATGTTCTCCAGTGTTTCCTTCGCCATGCGGGCTTGGGCTTTCAGATAGGCGATTTCCTGCTTCGCACTGACTGGCTGACCAACCGCCGGGGCATTAGCCGGTGTCCACGGCGGGAAGCCAGCGCCATAATACCCGTGTCGCCATCCTCGACCCCAGCCAAATCCGCGACCGCCACCACGGCCGAAACCACCACCGCGGCCAAACCCGCGACGGCCAAACCCACCGACATTCACGTATCCCGGCACATCGGCGCCCACGCAATAGCCAGCGCCCCAGCCAGTCATTGGGCCTGCACCCATCGGTCCCGTTCTATCTCCTCCTGGCATCATGTTCCTCCTTCTTCGTTCTCATGGTATCTCAGGGTAAACATTTTTCATTCCGGTTGCACTTTGCGCTCTGGCTGGACTTGCTCGACTTCCGCCTTATCCGAAATATCCACCAGTTGTCTCGGCCGCCTCGTCATCGATACCAGCTTGTTGACCGCCGCCTTTGAAAGTTGCCGGATCACACTGTCCGGTTTTTGCAAGTCATGGATGATATAGCCGACCAGTGGTGTGAGTATTGACGTTGCGCCGACTGTCCGACCGGTTCTGGAGGACAGGCCGCCACGAATTCTGGCACGGACTCTGCCCCATCCTCTGCCTGGTCCTGCCTGCTTCATCGAACCTTCCATATTTTCCTCTCTTCAACTGATTGAAATCGATGCGTTAATGTGCGCCGGGCGTTTGACGCTGGACTGCCCGGTCGATCGCCTCAGTTACGGTGCCGCCGGTAAACGACACCATATCGATTCCGGCGGCGGAAAGAACCTGCTCGGCCTTGGGGCCGAATTTTCCAGCAACCACAACCTTTACATTTCGAGAAACCAGTTCTTGTGCGGTGCCGGTGCCGGCACCATGAGCGGCAGCGACATTCGCCGAGTTTTCCAACACTTCATGGTTATTTGATTCGGTATCGCCGATGATAAAATACGCCGCCCGTCCGAACCGATCATCCACCGGGCTCGACATCTCCGTACCGCTCGCCGCAATTGCGAATTTCATACTCGTCCCTCCGTTTCTGGTGCGCCCCGGCGAGGACCGCGCGTTCGCTTGCCGCTGCGCCGTCGCTGTCGGCATTTCCCGCCCTGACAGCCAGGCAGCATGAACCCATTCGAATGAAGCCTCCCGGCTTGATACGCCGCCAGTACCTCCTCTACCGACCCCCGAATCCACGGCAGGATGGCTATCTGATGCGCTTGAATCTCCCGCGCCAAAAAACGTGAAATTGCCCCGCAAATGATTAAATCCGGACCAGTTTGACTGATAAACCGCGCTTTTTGCCAGGGCATTAATCGTGGTATCTGCACATTCCTTACGGTAGTCACCCGGTTATCGTCAATCTCGACAATTCTTAGTTTCGTTGCGGTATCAAACACCGGTGATACCCGATCCCGCCATACTGAAATGCCTATTCTCATAATTGCACCGATCTCAGAAAATGCAAAGGCCATGCCTCAGCTCGTAAAAGTAGTCAAAAGATTGCAATCAGCTTATATAGAGCAACTTACGAAGATTGAGCCAGGCAGGAGGAATGGTGCGTCAAATGAGGTGGTTGCAATGTTGCAATGATCTCCATTTCATTGCGTTGCAATAATGAAACTATCTGCGGGGCGGGTTCTCTATCTCCAGGGCTTTGATTTTGCGCCAAAGAGTGGTCTTGTGGATACCGAGATCGGCGGCGGTTTTCGTCCGGTTACCTTGGTTCTTTATTAAGGCCCGACGAATAACTTCCCGCTCAAAATCGGCGACCGAGGAAACTGGTTGGGTGGGTGCCGGTGTATCGCCGGTGAAATGGGACGGCAGGTGTTCGACCTCAATTATTGGTCCGCGGCAGAGAATAAATGCATGTTCCAGGATATTTTCCAACTCCCGGATATTGCCGGGGAAATCATGTTGCATCAGGAGTGCCAAAACTTCCGGTGCGTAGCCCTCAATCGCTCGATCGTGCGCGTGGTTCAACCGGTCGATGAAGTGATCAAGTAAAAGCGGAATATCTTCTTTTCGTTCCTTAAGTGGTGGCAGCTTCAGTTCGACCACATTCAGACGATAAAACAAATCCTCCCGAAACTCCCCCCGACGCACCATGGTTTTCAGGTTGCGATTGGTGGCGGTAATGACACGCACATCGGCTGAGAGCGTTTCGGTGCCTCCCAATGGCTCGTAGGTATGCTCCTGCAGGACACGCAGGAGACGAATTTGCATTGCGGGAGAGATATCACCAATCTCATCCAAAAATAATGTTCCCCCTTCGGCTCGGGCCAGACGTCCGGGTTTGTCTTGTCGCGCATCGGTAAACGCGCCGGCCTTGTGTCCGAACAATTCCGATTCCAGCAGGGTATCGGGCAGGGCGCCACAGTTGACGGTCACCAGCGGACGATCACGTCGATGCGATAAATCATGAATCGCTCGTGCCACCAGCTCTTTCCCGGTACCGCTCTTTCCCTGAATGAGGACGGTGACATCGCTCTCGGCAATACTGGGCAGGATCTCGAAGATATCCTGCATCGCCTTGTTCTTGCTGATAATATCATGAAAGGAATGCCGCCTTGCCAGCTCCCGCCGGAGTTCTTCCACGACACTGAGGTCGCGGAATGTCTCGACTCCACCGAGCACCGTGCCTTGCTTGTCCTTCAGTGGCGCAGCCGAGACCGAGATCGGCACCCGGTTACCCTCCAAATCAATAATGAACACTGCCCGATTCACCACCGGTTTGCCGGTTTCCAGGGCTTCCCGCAAGGCGCAGGCAGATTCGCAGATGGAGGCTTTAAAGACATCGCAGCATTGCTGACCGAGGGCATGTTCTCGCGGCACGCCGGTGATTTGTTCCGCTGCCCGGTTAAACGAGGTAATGCGCCATTCCCGATCGACCGTGAATACGCCGTCGGCGACGCTGTCCAAAATAACGTCTCTGATACCGTCAGTTTCAAACATGAGGTAACCTCGTCACCAATTCGCCGATTTTATCCGGCAGGAGGGTGCCGCAACGAAACGTGCAAACCCACCTCCCTCACATTATACGACATCGGCCTTTCACGCCGGTGATTTCCTCAACCATAATTGTCTTTAGCCAGGACATTTTGCCAGTAGAGATCCCCGAAAACCTGTCACATTTTTCGACAGACAGCAGACCCTAAATGGATGCATAGCGATGGTTACGATTACAAGAAAGAAACGACACATCACGTCCAAGTCACCATGAAGCTGCTAATCGCTTCCTTGTCAGATACTCGGCGAGAATGGAGACAATCTTCTCCACCGTCCAACGACTCTTTTTCATCAGGTCCTCCTGTCCCCTAATCTACCACAGAAAGACTAACTGAAAAATGATCCTAATTTCGGGGGCGCATCATCACCAACCAAAAAATAATCATAAACTAGCGATTTTATGGGAATAATTGTTGCCAAAAAACAGTAAGCAATGTAAGTATCCAGATTGGATACAGGATTACCATTTCGTCAGCTGCATACCGACCAGGATTCGGGGGAATGAATTGGTCGTTGAAACTTCGCAGGATAATTGGCAACCGCGCTGCAAAAGATGCAGCCCTGTCCCGGACTCGATCCGGGAATGGCTGTCCTTGTTGTTGAAAGTTGCGTGCCACAATGTTTAATTGAAAGGAATCAGATTCAGTTGAAGAGGGGGATATTTGGAATACTGGTGGTGGCCGTAATGACTGGCGGCATTGAGGTGGTTCGCTCAAATTCCATAATAGGGTGCCAACGAAATCGGGGCCAGACCTGATACTCTATGCGGTGGCAAGAAATACTTGCTGGCAGATAAACCGGCCGAAATGGCACGAATGAATCAATCCGTGCTCCGAAGTATGTATTTTGGTATTGTTCGTAGGAGATAAGAAAAAAGTAATATTGTGGGAAGGGTCACAATAATGGGATGTGAAATATGAAAAAGCGATTGTCTCAAATTCTTTCCTGCCTCATCATGTTGATGCTATGTTCTTTGGGTTGTTGGCAGTGCAGCATCAGCGATATAACTGATAAAGGATCGATCGTAATCAGGGGATTTGTTCTTGATGAATCTACCTCACGCCCAATCGAAGGTGCCTGGGTAGTCATCCAAGATACTACGAGTTTTGAGCCGAGTGCCTATACCGATACAAATGGGTATTTTCAATACGTGGAGTACATTGGACCTTCGTACGACCTGTTCGTCGGTAAATCTGGATACCGGACCGCACCCATCTGGATTGACACAGAATCTGACCTAGACACATTACAATTCCTGTTACACGAACAATAATGCAACTATTCGAGGGATTAGATCAATGAAAACAGCTTTAAGAACGCTACTGCTACTGCTGGCGGTTGCTAAGATTGCGACCGCAGAGACCACGGTGAACCAGTACTATTATCTTGAATTCGACTGCACGACATACGAAGAGTTACAGAACGCAGTGGATGTCGTGGAATCCTATGGTGTTACGGCGAGAGACGTTCTCCCACCAAAGACGGTTATAGCCGTGGGGCATCGTCGGCCGGCGTGGCCCTGGGCTCCGCCCAGGGTTTCTAGGAGCCTTGCTATGTGCAACATTTCATCGCGCCTAAGAAGCCTGATCTCCGGGACAGCGTATCGCCCTCCCGCAGATGAGGACCACGGATTGCTGATGATTAAATCGTTACTTGACGAACGAAGGGAAAAGAACGGCACTCGGCAGCAATGTGCCCGGTCAATCTAGATGTACTAGGAAATATAATAATTGATTGCTTCTGCAATTTTCATGGAATAATTGTTGCGAAACGGCGGTAAGAGGTGTAAGTTCAGAATTGGATACAGGATTACCGCCTCGTCAGCTGCATACCGACCAGGATTCGGGGGAATGAATTGGTCGTGGAACCTTCGCAGGATAATTGGCAGTCGCGCTGCAAAAGATGCAGCCCTGTCCCGGACTCGATCCGGGAGTGGCTGTCCTTGTTGTTAAGGCTTGTCCCGGACGTGATCCGGGAGTTGCTTCGGACAATCCCTAAACGAAAGGAGGCGGCCATGCTGCGAAACAGTGCTTGATTGACAATACCACTTTGTAGCGAAGAGGGCAAAGGGGAATTATTATGGAGTGAGCGGGAAATCGTGCATGACCAAGTCAGGATTCGATGACTTGGTCATCGGTGCGCAGAACGTCAGCTGGCGGACCGTAAGATAATTCGAATCAAGGAGTTCAGGATGCGGCGGATTATTCGGAGACTAGGCGCCAGTTGTATCTGGCTACTGTTGGCCCTAATGGTTTGGAGTGTATTCTTCGGCGGCTGCCAACAGGATGAACACGACGGGCCAGTCAGTCCGGTCGATCCCACCGACACCGCCGACACGGCGAATCCTTGCGACACTTGCCAGCAACCGGATACGTGCGAAGGAGATACCTGCGATTCCTCGGATACGACCGATGTTCAAACAGTCGATACCTTGGCTCAGACCGATGCCTGCCCGCCATTACCACCGTGGGATACGGTGGAGTGCGGATACAGTGGTCCGTTGGTTTTTGACATCGTTGCGGTAGAGTTGTTGAGAAGTCCGGCATATTCACGGCACGATGGCTGCGTGTATTATGTAGATACCGGGATGGATTCGCTGTACTATGCAAACTTTCTCCACAGTGACGGTAACGTGCGGGCAGGCTTGACCGTTCAGCCAGGTCTCTACCGGCTGCGGCTGAATGACGACTCACCTGCCGAACTGGTTGCCCCCTGGGGCATTTCGCCGACCATTTCCGGCAACGACTCAACGTTGTACTATATCGACAGTTATATTGAAGCATTGGACTTCGGGTCGAATGCTGGCTCGATCTGGAAGATGAAGATTCCGGACGGTGAACCGGAGTTGGTCTATGATCGAAACAGTATGTCTGTCTGTTGGTTGGCGCCGGATACGTTGGTGGTCGACGGTTACATCTTGAACTTGCGCACGATGACCCTCTCTGATCAGCGCGTTGAACCGTCAACTGAGTTGGGCTGTTTGCGGTGCGGGTGTTCGCCGGATCGTACGGAGTACATCAGCTTTATCTGGGACGGTATTGCCAGCCAGATACGGGTCACGGACTTGAATGGCCATGAACGAATTCTGGCGCTGGGCGGCGGTGTTGCCTACCCCTGCCGGGGGTGGCTCTGTGATCCGTCGTATGCCTTGGATGGGGAGTATATAGTCTATATCCAGACAACGATACCAACCAAGCATCGGTATCTCTATCCCTGCAGTTGGAATGACAATCCTGCTCATGATGGCCAAATCTGGATCATGTCTGCGGTGGATGGTTCGAGTAAACGACAAGTTAGCACTTGGTCGCGGATCCGACCGTAGATTCAAAAATATGCCTTCTTCACTTCTAAGCAGTGCCGGCGGTTGATAACAGATCGCCGGGGAGCAAGCTCTACAAACCAGTAACCATTGCAGAGGTGAAGCATGTTGTACGATAGAGTAATTCGATATGGCCGTGCCGGTGTTGTTGCCGCTATTGTGATAGCAGGAATATTTGCAATTGCGCAGGCGCAGGAGAACTACGTTTTGATCCAGGCTGATGAAGATCGTTTGTTCTTACCCTATGCATTGGCAGAACCGATTCAGTTTGCCGATTCGGCTCTGTTAAAGGGGCCGTCATGTACGGTAGACCCGGAGATCGATTTGGCATGCCAGGCATTCGACGCAATTAGTATTAATCGGGCATTTTTCAATCGCCATCCGGTACATTTTTCGACCGCCATTTACAGTTTCTTCCTGTAGCTTCCGGCCCAGATCGTCCGACATCTCAGTACGCCGCTGCGGGACGGCCGTAAATCCTGACCCTGGCCGTCCCACGAGCTCCAATAAACAGTTGATTATTTCCCGTGGCGGATACACTTTGCAAAGCCCCCAGGAGATATCCTGTGGTGGTCTGATCACACTATTAAAATCTGTTTCCGGGTTGACAAAACGGCCTCGGTGCCTGCGTGCCAGGTTTAATCTACCCCGTGCTTACAGCTTGACAGCAGTAGTTTCCCCGCTAACTTTTGCCTTGCACGATTGGCAGGAGTAGAAAGACCTGAGCGGCGACTGTGGCAACCAGTTCACGGGAATTTCAATATGGCATATCGCCGCTCCATGTTCTGCCATCTATTGGAGACCATTCTCTGTAAAAATGTACAAGAATCCGCATCGAAAGGAGTCGGCCATCGCAGCCCAGGATCTCAGAAAGCAGCGTAATTCGAGTTATCTGACGAGTTGGATTTTATCCTGCGCCAACCGCGGTCTCCCCGTTGGGGAATTCCTGCCCCAAGTCTCGGAGAGGTTGATGGATCTGACTCGCTGCGACGAAACCGAGATACGAGTAATTAATCGGGATAAACTGGTTCAATGTGTAGGGGTTCACCACCCCACGGAGGCGACCCGAGTCGAAAGCACCCGTGCTTACCGCGACGATGCCGGAATACCGCTCCCGCGGCTTGAGGCGAAATCCGATCTCGAGGTGATTTGCGAAGAAATCGCCCGCGGCCGGTTCGATGCATCGCTGCCGTTTTTCACCAGCCACGGAAGTTTTGTATTCGCTGATACGGAGGAGCCGCTGGAATTGAGCTCGGAGACCTGCAAATGGGCGGGAGGTCGGACACTCCATATCACCAGTGATTTTCGATCCATGGCCGTTATTCCCTTTCTCGTCGAAGAGAAGGATCGCTGTTTATTACTCCTGAAAAAGACGGAGCCGGAGTTTTTTACTACAGAGCAAATTCGGCTCTACGAGGAAATTGCCCGTATTATCGGCATTGCGTTAGGTCAGATGCATGCGCAAGTGGCCCTTCGTGAACGGATCAAAGAGCTGACCTGCTTGTACGGTATTGCCCGGGTTGCCGCCGAACCAGGTATCGAATTGGAGCAACTCTTCGAGTCTGCCGTCCGTCTGTTGCCGCCCGGCTGGCTGTATCCGGATCATGCTGCGGCCAGAATAACTTTCGACCAGCAATCTCGTGAAACGCCGAATTTTTCTCAGGGAGTTCAAGTTCAGAGTTCTGCTATTATTATTGGTGGAGAAAATCACGGTTTGGTCGAGGTCGCCTACACAGAGCCCATGCCCGAATTGGATGAAGGACCATTTTTGAAGGAGGAGCGAAACCTTATCGATGCCATCGCCAAAGAGTTGGCCCTGATTATTGAGCGCAAGCAGGCGGAAAAGGATAAAGAAGAATTGCGCACACAATTGCTGCATGCCGATCGATTGGCCACGATTGGGCAGTTAGCTGCCGGCGTGGCCCACGAATTAAATGAACCACTGGGCGGTATCCTGGGTTTCGCCCAATTATTGGAAAAAGATCACGAGTTAGGGGAGCAATCGCTGCAGGACGTGGGAAAAATTGTCAGCGCCTCGCTGCACGCCCGGGAAGTCATCAGCAAATTGATGCTTTTTGCCCGTGAAACGCCGGCTCAGCGGCAGCAAGTCAATTTGAATCACATTGTCGAGAAGGGATTGTACTTTCTGGAATCGCGATGTGCGAATGCCGACGTACGCTTACAGACGAAGCTGGCTCCGGATCTGCCTGACTTTTCGGCTGATGCCGGCCAGCTGCTGCAAGTGCTGGTAAACCTGGTGGTCAATGCGATACAGGCGATGCCGAAGGGCGGTGATTTGACTATCCGGACGGAATGGCATGATCCTTGCGTCCAGGTAACCGTGGAGGATACCGGAATGGGGATGAGCAAAGAAGTTTTGGATAAGATTTTTGTGCCATTTTTCACCACCAAAGACGTCAACGAAGGGACCGGACTGGGTCTCGCGGTCGTCCAGGGAATCGTCACGGCTCATGGCGGGACTATTTCCGTGGAGAGTACCGAAGGGAAAGGCACGCGATTTGATGTTCTGCTCCCGATCGATGGAAATGAGCACCGTACAGCAAAGGGATAATACCACGAATGTCGAACCATAAAGACACAATCCTGGTCGTCGATGACGCTCCCGATACGCTGGAAGTACTGAAGCGGAATCTTGTCAGTGCTGGCTACCAGGTCTACACTGCATCGAGTGTAACAGAAGCACTTGAAATCCTCGATGCGTCTCCCGTCGATGTGGTGATCACAGATCTCAAAATGCCCAAAATCAGCGGGATCGATCTGGTCCGGCACGTACGGGAGAACCTGAAAGATACCGAAGTCATGATGATAACCGGGTATGCGACGGTCGAGGGGGCGGTGGAGGCTATCAAGACCGGAGCGGAGGAATACCTGGCAAAACCATTTACGGAGAAGGAACTGCGGGCTGCAGTCCGGCGGGTGCAGAATAAGCTTCGCGCGCGACGTTCGGCTCAGGCCGAGGCAGAGGAAAAAGTGTCGACCATGCACGGTCTCATTGGCAATTCTCCTGCGATGAAAGAAATTTACCGCTTGATCACCAGAGCGGCGACATCGCCTGCGACCGTACTGATCTCCGGGGAGAGCGGGACCGGCAAGGAATTGGTCGCTCGGGCAATTCACTACAATAGTCCCCGCGCGTCGGCGCCGTTCGTTCCCATCAATTGCGGTGCAATCCCCAGTGAACTTGTTGAAAGCGAGTTGTTTGGACATGTGAAAGGCGCGTTTACCGGCGCCGTCGATTCCCGGGCAGGGTTTTTCCAGACGGCAGACGGGGGGAGTATTTTCCTCGACGAAATCAGTGAAATGAATATGGCCACACAAGTGAAGCTTCTGCGGGTACTGGAGGATAAGGAAGTCTCGATGGTCGGCGCGACCCGACCGATCAAGGTCGACGTACGCATTCTGGCGGCCACGAATAAAAATCTGCATTCGCTGGTTCAGAAGAATTCATTCCGCGAAGACTTATATTTCCGTTTGAGCATTCTGACTATCTCCATGCCCGCGTTGCGCGAGCGCGGGGATGATGTGCTGCTCCTGGCGAGACATTTTGCCGCTAAGTTCGCCAAAGAAGCCGAGAAGCCGGTGCCGAAATTCTCGGACCGTTCTTTGGAGGTCTTCAAAAACTACTCGTGGCCGGGAAATGTGCGGGAGCTGGAAAATTTAATCCAGCGACTGGTCGTGATGATGGATGCAGACGTTATCGACATCCAGGATTTACCGGCATCGATGCGGTTTGGGGTTCCCCGCGAAAACCGACTCACCCGAACCTTGAGCGAGATGGAGGTGGAATATATCAAGAATGTTCTGGCAAGCGTTGACGGGAACAAAACCCGTGCCGCAGAGATATTGGGCATCGACCGCAAAACTCTCAGAGAGAAATTAAAGGGAAACACTTCGGATCAATCGGTATCATAACTCCCGGGGAATATTTCCCCACTGATTCAAATATCCCCGCACCTATCTGATTTTTTGCGAGAAAATTCACCATCTCACTGATTGCCTATTTCAGGATTTATGACACTGTTTGAAGAAATGACATATTCGCCAATACTGCGATTTTGCACGTCGAGTGCTATCTGACAATCTTTACTGTTCTTCGAATCTTAGTGGCATGACACTTGCCTGACATTTCACGAGACAAGTGTGCGAGTGGTGACAGGTGCCGACTCGAGAGATGAGGATTCGATACTTCGGCATCGGGGAGCCGTTCATGGTGTTGAGTATCTGAGGGACTACAAGTGCTTCGCGGTTTATCAGTGGGAGGGCATAATGTCGACTGCGTTGGAATCTGCTATCGAAAATAATGAATACGAGAAGCACGGTCTCTATCAGAGTGTGGTTCAACAGTTCCATAAAGCGGCCGATATCATGCACCTGGACAACAGCATCCGGGAAATCCTTTCCCAGACCACCAACGAAATTATTGTCCATTTTCCCGTGCGGCTGGATGACGGACGGATCGAGATGTTTGCCGGGTATCGGGTTCAACATAATGATGTCCTCGGACCTTATAAAGGAGGACTTCGGTACCATCCTTTGGTTAATATCGATGAAGTCCGTGCCCTGGCGACTTGGATGACCTGGAAGGCGGCAATCGCCAACATTCCATTTGGGGGTGCCAAAGGGGGAATCCAATTCAAGCCCGCAGACTATTCAAAACAGGAAATTGAGCATGTTACGCGCCGGTTCACGTTCGCCTTGGGAAACAATATCGGGCCCGAGTACGATATTCCGGCTCCTGATGTAAACACCAATGCCCAAATCATGGCGTGGGTGTTGGATACGTACTTGTCGATGATGCCGCCGCATGAACGGCACCGTTCCAATCATGTTGTTACCGGGAAACCGATCGGCTCCGGCGGCAGCATCGGCCGTGAGAAAGCCACCGGTCAGGGGGTCGTCTATACGATCGTTGAATGGGCCAAGGATCGTCAGTTTAGTCTTGATGGGGCGACCTATATCCTTCAGGGATTCGGTAATGTCGGTTCCTGGGCCGCACGGTTGCTCAAGGCATATGGTGCCGTCCTTGTGGCCGTCGAGGACGTCACCGGCTCGATCTCCGCTCCCGAAGGCATCGATCCGGACGCGTTGAGCGACCATGTGGTCCGCACGGGAGGTGTCATTGATTTCTCCGGTGCAATATCCGTTGATCATGAGACGTTTTTGAACAGCACAGCCGATATCTTCATTCCGGCGGCGATGGAGAATGCGATAACCGCTACGACTGCACCCTTGCTTAAAGTCAAACTGGTGGCAGAAGCCGCTAACGGACCGACGGACACAGCCGGCAACGAAATCCTCCAGGTAAATGGCATTGACGTGATTCCGGATATTCTCTGCAATTCAGGTGGCGTAGTGGTCAGCTACTTCGAATGGTTGCAGAACAAACGCAGCGAGTTCTGGGACCTGGAGGAAGTTGATGGTAAATTAGGCCAGAGAATGAGTCGTGCATACGCCAGTGTGCGCAAGGCGGCCCGCGAATACGGCGTCGACTGGCGGACAGCCGCACTGATTGTCGCTCTTACCCGCATCGAAAGAGTCTACAAGGAGCGAGGTCTCTTCCCCTGAGCCACCGTCAGTAACTCTTTGCAACGACCGCTACATCGAGCTGATGCACCCTTATCGTACAACTATCTTCAATAAGCTCTTGACCGATTTTTCCCAATTAGGTAGTTGTTAAACTATACCATCGAGTAACAACTAGTCGCGAAAAATGAGGAGAATTTCTCCAGTGGAGCAAAACCCCCCGTTTTTTTCAGGTGAAATCACGGCATATTTAGATGATGTATGCCATGCTGGGTGCTTAGATGACATAGCAAACCGTGATATTGGCATTATTGTCACATCATTCGCCGGTCTGGAGTAACGCACGAGATCACATGTATGGCTGAATAGATACAGGCAGGTGAATTTCATGATGACGGTTTTTGGGTGCGGTTGCGCAAGTGATTGCTTGGCAGGTTATTACAAACCCATAAAGTCTTAGTCATCTTCCATAAGTGAAGTCTTGATTATCATGGTTCCGTACGCACCTGTTCATACCTGTCGTCCATTTTGAGAATCCTCTTTTACCGGTGTAAGGGTGTCAAGTCGGCATCGTCCAGTCGAATGAATGGCATGCGGTTTGCCATACGAATAGTTCAGCCAACTCCTTAAACCGAGCGGTGCAAACCGCCGAGATTGAGAGGACAGATAATGGCAACTCATAGAACAATGCACAGTCACACAACCAGAACCGAGCTGCCGACGAAGCCTCAAACATACCAGGGTTTGTGCGCCACATGCATCTATGCCCCCGAATGCGCCGGTGCCAGAAATGTCGAGGCCCCAGTGGTTCACTGTGAGCAATTCGATGACCGGGTAAGTGTATCCCTGGAGCCTGTGGGATCTCAATTCACGCTGCGAACACGGACGGAAGCGCAGGTGAAGCCGGCTGCGGAAGGTGAGCCGGAATTGAAGGGTCTGTGTGTGAACTGCGACAATCGCAAGATATGTCGGATCCCCAAACCGGAAAGTGGGGTCTGGTATTGTGAGGAGTATCGGTAGCCGATCGTTGTGCGCGTTACCGCATGCTGGGCGGGTGAACGTCATAGGGCGCACAGCACAGCGGGAGCGTGCTATCGGCCGATTCCGTGGACAAGTATGGATTTCCATTAATGAACATCTAGCCACTGTGAGGCACGCATGTCAACCGTAACTAAACCCGTTCTCGAGCCTCGGCAGGTCGATGAGCGACCGTCCCGTCGTGAACGACCCGACGAACCTCTCCCCGGAGGACTCATTTCGACTCTGGAAGAAATCCAGGCGAGGTATGGGTATCTCCCGCGCGAGAAACTACTGGAAATTGCCGACCAGACTGGTCGATCATTGGTTGATATTTATGGTGTAGCAACATTCTACCGCGCCTTCAGTCTGACCCCCCGGGGGCGACATCTGGTCTCGGTATGTCTGGGCACTGCCTGTCACGTGCGGGGTGGACCGGCCATCGCACGAGAAGTGGAACAGCAATTGGGAATCCGTGCCGGTCAGACGACACCGGACAAGGAATTTACCCTGGAGACAGTCAATTGCCTTGGGGCATGTGCACTGGGTCCGGTCATGGTCGTTGACGGGCACTATTTCCCCAGCGTCCGTACCGCGTCAGTAAAGCAGATTCTCGAAAAGGCCAAGCGCGGCATCGATCATGTGGAAGTTGATTCCGACCAGCGGATTTTTCCGGTCGAAGTCAGTTGTGCTCACTGCAACCACAGCCTGATGGACCCGCGGCATCCGATTGATGGCCATCCATCAATTCGGGTTACCGTTTCCTTCGGCAATAAGCACGGGTGGTTGGCGCTCTCGAACCTTTATGGGAGTTACAACACCGAATCGGAACACGAGATCCCCTCGGATACAATCGTGCATTTTTTCTGTCCGCACTGCCACGCCGAAATGATCGGCGCCAGCAAATGCGCGGAATGCGAGGCACCCATGGTGCCAATGATCATCCGTGGAGGGGGTGTCCTTCAGATCTGCGCGCGCCGCGGATGCAAGGGCCATATCCTGGACCTCGGCGGAACCTCAATCGACTGACACGTAAGCTGTGCACGAGGAGGAGAAAGTAGTCGATGAAAAAGCTCTCATCTGTAGAGGAACTTGTCCGTTTTCGTCACCGCATTTTAAGTGAGGCAAAGACTACTACCGATCAACCGAAACTCGTGGTCTGCGCCGGTACTGGGGGGCAGGCAAGCGGATCAAATGATATTATCAGAGTCATCAAACGCTACATTCTGGATAAAAACCTGCAAGAACAGATCAACCTGCGCATTACCGGGTGCCAGGGGTTCTGCGAAATGGACCCGTTCATTGTCGTTGAGCCAGGGAAAAATTTGTATCCCCGACTCAAGATGGAGGATGTGCCCCGCGTGATCGAGGCGGCGTTACGCGGAACCGTTGATGAAGAGTTGGTCTATCGGGAGCCCGGTGAATGCAAGTGCTACCATCACCAGACCGACATTCCATTTTTCAAAAAACAGACCAGGACTATCCTGGGAAATAATCAAAAACTCGATCCGATCCGGATCATTAATTATATCGAACAGGGCGGGTACTCCGCCGCAGAAAAGGTGTTGCAGAACCCCGATCCCGCCTGGATCATCGCGGAAGTCAAGGATTCGGGTATCCGTGGACGCGGGGGTGCGGGATTCCCCACAGGCATTAAGTGGGATCTCGCCCATGCCGCCGGGAACGGCCGCAGGCAGAAATTCATTGTCTGCAACGCCGATGAGGGAGATCCGGGCGCCTATATGGACCGCAGTCTCCTCGAAGGCAACCCCCATACAATCATTGAAGGGATGCTCATCGCCGGGATCGCGATTGGCGCTACCCGTGGCATCATATATGTACGTAGCGAATATCCCCTGGCTATCAAACACACCTTGATCGGTCTGCGTCAGGCGCGGGACTATGGTTTGCTCGGGGAGAATATCCTGCAGACCGGTATCGACTTCGACATCGAAATCGTCCGCGGTGCAGGGGCGTTTGTCTGCGGTGAAGAGACGGCGCTGATTCGCTCGGTCGAAGGATTCATGGGCGAACCCCGGCAACGTCCCCCTTACCCGATCGAAAAGGGCATTAACGGGCAACCAACATGCATCAATAATGTTGAAACGCTCGCCAACATCCCGGTAATCATCAACAAAGGTGGTAAAGAATACGCCAACGTCGGCGTCCCCGGTAACACCGGCACTAAAATCTTCTCCCTCGTCGGCAAAATCCGGAATACCGGATTAGTGGAAGTTCCGTTGGGCATTCAAATCCGGGACGTTGTCTATGACATCGGCGGTGGGCCGGTTGGCAAAGCCAAGATCAAGGCGGTACAGACCGGTGGCCCGTCGGGTGGCTGCATACCTGCGCGGATGTTTGATCTGCCGATCGATTACGACAGCCTGGCCGAGGCCGGGTCCATCATGGGGTCCGGCGGCATGATTGTCATGGATGAAAACACCTGCATGGTTGACGTAGCTAAATATTTCATGAATTTCCTCAAAGACGAATCCTGCGGTAAGTGCTTCACCTGCCGTAAAGGTACCCAGCGCATGTATGAAATCCTCGACGATATCACCAAGGGACAGGCAACGCTTGAAGACCTCGATTTACTTGAGGAACTCGCTCACGTGGTGAAAGATACCACGATGTGCGGACTGGGACAGTCAGCATCCAATCCGGTACTCAGTACCTTACGGTACTTCCGCTCGGAATATGAACGACACATAATTGACCGGCGGTGCGATGCGCTGGTGTGCAAGGAACTGGTTGGTGCCCCCTGTCAGGCCGCCTGCCCGTTAGGCACCGAGGCCTGGCGGTATGTGGCGCATATCGCCCGCGGCGAGTTCGAAGAGGCGTACCGCGTTATCCGGGAAGCAAACCCGCTGCCATCGGTTTGCGGACGGGTGTGCGATCACCCTTGTGAGGCGCACTGCCGAGCGGGGACCAGTGGCGGCAATCCGATCGCAATCCGGGCGCTGAAACGGTTTATCACCGATCGTATTGACCCGTCGGTATATAAGCCGCAGCGGATGGCCTGGTCCAACGGGAAGCCCCCGCGCGTCGCGATTATCGGCTCGGGGCCGTCCGGTCTGGCTACCGCGCATTATCTCTCGTTACAAGGATGTAAAGTCACCATCTTTGAAGCCGAGGATCAGTGTGGCGGTATGTTGTACTGCGCCATCCCGTCCTACCGATTGCCTCGTGAAGTGATCAAACGGGAAATCGACGAACTGCTGGACGAGAACATCACGGTCCAGTGCAACACGGCCCTGGGTAAGGACCTTACCGTTGACGGACTGTTTGAAGAAGGATACGCTGCCATCCTTCTGGCGATGGGTGCCCACAAAAGCAAGCCTCTGAAACTTGAAAACGCCGACGTGGAAGGGGTATATCCCTCGATTGAATTTTTGAAATCATTCAATATTAACGGACGGATCGTGGCACGGGGACGCGTTGGGCTGATCGGTGGTGGTAATTCGGCCATTGACGCTGCGCGGATGGCATTGCGCCAGCCGGATGTCACTAGTGTGACAATACTCTATCGGCGAACACGGGATGAAATGCCGGCCTTCGCGGAGGAGATCGAGGCCGCAGACCAGGAAGGCATCGAAATCAAGACTCTGGTCACCCCGTCCCGGGTCATTGCTAAAAACGGCCGCCTGGTCGGCCTGGAGTGTCTCCGGAACGAACTTGGGGACACCGATGCCAGTGGTCGGCGTCGCCCGGTACCGATGCGCCGAAGCGAGCATGTGATCGAACTGGATACCCTGATTGTCGCGATCGGGGAAGATTCAGGCATCGACGCCATTGCCCCGGCGCGCATGAGTCGAATTGAAACCACCAGCCGCAACACCGTCAGTGTTGATCCGGCGACATTCCAGACCAACCGGCCAGGGGTATTCGCGGCCGGCGATGTGGTCACCGGACCGAATACCGTGGTCGAAGCCTTGGCCGCCGGCAAGAAGGCGGCTGTTATGTTGGGTCGGTACTTACGCGGCGAACCAATGGTTCAGCCTGTACGGCCCCAGCTCCCGCGTGTTTACATTGAGCCGCTGCCACAGGCAGAGGGTGTTGACGCACCCGCTGGGTCGCGCATCGAAACTCCCCGTGCGCCGGCCGAATGGCGAAAGCGGAATTTTGCCGAGGTCGAGGTGTCGCTTTCCGTAGCGGAGGCAACGCAGGAAGCACAACGGTGTTTACGTTGTGATCTTGAATTCACTATGCCGGACGAATCAAAGGAACCGCATCTACAGATGGAAGGGAACACTGCATGATCACCTTGAACATAAACGGCCTGGATGTCCGGGTAGAGAAGGGAATGACGATACTGGAGGCCGCGCGCTTTCTGGGTTTTCCAATCCCGACGTTGTGCCATCGGGAAGGACTATCTCCGTACGGCGCCTGTCGGCTGTGTGTAGTGGAGGTTGGCGAGGGACCGAAAGCCAAGCTGGTCTCCTCTTGCACGCACCCGGTCGAAGAAGGGCTCAAGGTCCGTACCGCATCGTCCCGTGTGATCAGGGCGCGGAAGATGATCCTGGAATTGTTACTGGCTTCCTGCCCACAATCCAAAATCATTCAAGACCTGGCCGCCAAATACGAAGTACGCCAACAGCGATTCCGGCAGGAGTACGACGATTGTATTCTCTGCGGGCTGTGTGTGCGGGTTTGTGAAGAGCAAATGATGGCCAAGGCGATCGGCTTTCGCGGGCGCGGTAGCGAACGGAGCATTGGCACTCCTTTCGACATTACGTCCGACATATGCCGGCACTGTGGCGCCTGTATGTATATCTGCCCGGCGTGTCAGCTCCGCTGCACGTACAACGAGCCGGAAAAAGCGATTTGCGGGGCATGTGCCAACCTCAGCCCCCCCTGCGTGAAGAAAGAGCAGTTTGATGATATGATGTGTTCTATGCATCCCTGTGTGGCTTGCGAAATCAAGCAGGATTGATTGCCTGATAGAGGAGGAAGATAGTACATGACATTATCCAGAATAAACGCATCGGCTGCAACCCTGACGAAAAACCGAACCGAAGATTCGATCGTCCCAACGTCGGGGATGTGCGTGACGTGTGTGGACGGCTGCATCGGCATGTGTGAGATAGGCAAATCGGCGTACCGTGGCCATGAGGTCATCTATCCGCAGCCGTTCGGGGTAATCACCACCGCCGGAGAGAAGGCGTATCCTGTTGACTATTCGCATTTCAATATCATCGGCGGAGTCGTGGGGGCCCATGGTATTGAAGCGGATAGCGATAAAGCGGTCTTTCCCAATGTCAACCTGGAAGTCGCGTTCGGGAGAGACAAGGGGATCAAATTCCGGTATCCGTGGATCATTCCGGGGATCGGTTCGACAGATATCGCCAGAAACAACTGGGAGGGTCTGGCCATTGGTTCGGCCTTGGCCGGGACCGGCCTCACCATTGGCGAAAATGTCGTTGGCATGGATCCGGAGGCCGTGATTAAAGACGGCCATGTGATGGACACGGCGGATCTCAAACGGCGGGTCAAACTCTATCAGGATCACCAGCGCGATGGCTACGGAGCCATCATCGTCCAGGCCAATATTGAAGATACACGGCTGGGCATTCAGGAATACGCCATCGAGAAGCTGGGGGTCGAATGGGTCGAGCTGAAATGGGGGCAGGGCGCCAAAAATATTGGTGGCGAAGTAAAAATACGCAATTTGGAAAAAGCGCAGATGTTGTACAAGCGCGGGTACGTGGTCCTGCCCAATCCCACCAATCCCGATGTCATCCGTGCGTTCGAACGCGGTGCGTTCAAGGAATTTGAACGACACTCGCGCGTGGGCATGGTCACCGAGGAGTCTTTCGCGCAACGCGTGGAGGAATTGCGCAGCGCCGGGGCAAAATACATTTCCCTGAAGACCGGGGCATATCGCCCGGTTGCCCTTGCTCAGGCCATGAAATACTCCTCCAAGTATGGTATCGATGTCCTCACGGTGGATGGCGCCGGTGGCGGCACCGGAATGAGTCCCTGGCGCATGATGAATGAATGGGGGATTCCGCCGGTGGAACTGCACTCGTTGATGCACCAATATGCCACCCGATTGGCCAACCAGGGCGAATATGTTCCCTCACTGGTCGTTGCCGGAGGATTCACGTTCGAGGACCAGATCTTCAAGGGCCTGGCGATGGGTGCGCCGTTCGTCAAACTGGTCGGCATGGCCCGAAGTCCGATTGCCGCAGCAATGGTGGGCAAGACCATTGGCCGGACGATCGAGGAGCACCAGGTCCCGGTATACGTCGAACGCTTTGGTTCAACCAAGGATGAGATTTTTGTCACCGCGCAAGACCTGCGGCGCGAGCTCGGGGATGACGAGTTTGAACGCATTCCCACCGGTGCGCTTGGGCTGTATACCTACTATGAGCGGCTCGCGCAGGGCTTGCGACAATTGATGGCCGGCAGCCGCAAGTTTGGGATTGACCACATGACGCGCAGCGACCTGATCGCCCTGACCCATGAAGCGGCCGACATTAGCGGTATTCAATATGTCATGGATACCGATCGCGAAGAGGTAGAGAGTGTCCTGGGCTAACTCTCTCCGTGATCACCCATCGATTTTCGGTGGTGAGCATGTATCGGGGGCGGGGTTCACTTTTCCTCACCGTTTGGTGATACCGTCCGCCCCCGGACACCACCGCTATATACGCAGGGACTTAACGGGAGATTGCCATGAATGATGATCAATATGCCGAGTCCGTGCACCGGCCAAAATTCAATCATACGTGGTGGATGTCCATACTCAATCGTCTGGCAAGCGAAATAAAAGCTCTCGAGCCCGGTGTGATTGATATTTACTACCTGCCGGAGGGAACAAAGACGGAGCCGGAAACATCCACATGCCAGTTCAAACTCCTGATTCGTTTCGAGGGCTCAGACGCCCAACGCAATCACCTTGACACGTGACTGGAAGGGTGGTGTCTGTGCATGAGTGAATACCATTACCTGAATATGGGCTGTCGCCTGTCACGTATGCCGGACGTGCAGTATATTACTGAGGCAGATTTACTAGACAAAGATAAATTGGGAATCAGACTCGATCCTGCGCGCGTCGTCAAGGAACAGCGCGTGACATGAACGATTGCCACATATAGCTAAGTTCCACATTTAAGGAAACTTAAGTATGGCAGCTAAAGTGGATGATATTTCGGGCAGGTCCCTTATTTACAATTGGAATAAATCAGAGAACTTGCAATCCCTCAACATCAAAAAACTGCAACTCGATGATGAAACCCTACGTGACGGACTGCAATCACCGTCAGTGACTGATCCAACAATTGATCAGAAAATCGAATTGTTGGAATTGATGGAACAATTAAGGATCGATTCAGCCGATATCGGTTTGCCCGGTTCCGGTCCGCGTGCACAAGCCGATATCCTGGCCATGGCCAGGCATATTGGCAAAAACAATTTGAGTATTCGACCCAATTGTGCGGTACGAACCGTCATTTCAGATATCCAAAAACTTGTGGAGATATCAGAGCAAGCTGGATATCCTATCGAGGCATGCACTTTTATTGGTTCATCACCGATACGACAATACGTAGAGGGGTGGTCTCTCGATGATATGTTGAAACTAACCGATGAAGCAGTCGGTTACGCTGTTACCCATGGGCTTCCGGTTATGTATGTAACTGAGGATACGACGAGAGCCGATCCCAAAGTATTGACAGCGTTATACGCCGCGGCAATTAATGCAGGGGCAAAACGAATCTGTGTATGCGACACCGTGGGCCATATCACACCGGTCGGTGTTTCCCATTTACTCGAGTTTATCCACGATTTGGTGGGTCGTACGGATTCCCGCGTTATGATTGACTGGCATGGGCATTCTGACCGGGGTCTGGCTCTCCCAAATACCATGGCCGCGATCGCCCAGGGAGTCAACCGGGTTCACGCCACAGGGTTGGGAATTGGTGAACGTGTCGGGAATACGCCAATGGATTTATTGTTAATAAACCTTAAACTCGAGGGCATTTATAGACATGACTTGACCGCGTTGGCACACTATTGCCATTGCATTTCGAAAGCCTGTGATGTTGCCATCCCGCCGAATTATCCGGTGATGGGCAAGGACGCATTCCGTACCAGCACCGGCGTCCATGCTGCTGCGATTATCAAAGCGCGACAAAAAGGCGATGACTGGCTGTCTGATCGAGTGTACTCCGGCGTTCCTGCATCAATGGTGGGCCTTAAGCAAATAATCGAGATTGGCTTTATGTCAGGCGTATCCAATATTGTTTATTGGCTACAACTCAGAGGAATCGAACCTAGCGATGAATTAGTGAATCAGGTATTTCGCACGGCCAAAGAACGCAACCGGGTTCTGACGGATGAAGAAATCGAAGATCTGGTGAAATACCACTCCCGGGAAACCGAAAGTTAGGTAGTGCGACGCCTGCAAAAGGCTAGACGTTATACATCCTCAGACATAGTTTTCGGCGGTATCCCATTCTTAGGTGAAACTGCCGTTGGCGGTTAACGGTTGAACGGCTCCAACACCTGTGTTTTCTTGAGCTCAGCAATAGTTCAAAAAGCACAGAGAGGAGGAGCCATTCATGAGGAAGAAACGGACCCGGGGTAGCGGAGGCAAGCGGATTCGTCGGATGGGCGCATTGCCGGTGGTCCGTCGGGAGGATTCTGCGGCCACGGATGTGGACACGCGGGTGGAGCTGATCCAGCAGTTGATACCACTGGGGTTGATGCACGTGCAGGAGGTGTTGCGGGCGGAGGTGGCGGAGCTGGCCGGTGTCCGTCATGCCCGCAAGACCGATGCGGAGGCGGGCTCTCGATACGGCAGCAATCCGACGTCGGTGTCGCGGTCGTTTGTGGAGGCCAGTGCGGCGCACCTGAAGGCCTTCCAGGAGCGGGACCTGTCTGAGGAGGATTATGTTGCCCTCTTCCTTGATGGAAAAGTGTTCGCCGATGCCACGATGGTGATTGCGCTGGGGGTCACGATCACCGGGGAGAAACGCGTGTTGGGGTTTATCGAGACCGACACAGAGAATGCCCGAGTGCTGTCGAGCTTTTTGCGGTCGCTTGTGGCGCGGGGTCTCGATGTTTCCCGGGGGATCCTGGTGATCATCGACGGCGGCAAGGGCTTGCGATCGGCGGTGCGGAAGGTGTTGGCCAAACGCACGGTGGTGCAACGCTGCACGTGGCACAGCGTGCCTGGTATGGCACATTCCAAGGAGGTGAGATGTCTTCCTTCTGGTA
>CAYWVO010000024.1:0-53114 GCA_964461835.1 uncultured Ignavibacteria bacterium
CCTACGATGAAACCCGCACTGAGTTCACCTGTCCGGCGGGAGTGACCTTACGATGCGTGTTGGGATTGCCGGATTGTGGTGATCGGAAACCATGCCCATTGCATGAGGAGTGGTGTAAAAAGCGTGAACAAATATTGAAAATGTTTGAGAAAAATACATTAGCTGATTTGGTTAAGGAACGATCGAGGTATCGCCTGTGAAATCGATATTAGTCCTGCGGGCATTACGGCAGCGGATCAGTCTCGTCTGTCTTTCACTGTTCGTGCTATCGGCAATGGCGACAAACACTCCGGCCCAGGAAACGGCCGATTTCTATCGACAGAACTGCATGAGCTGTCACACGATTGGTGGCGGCCGTCTGGTTGGTCCAGACCTAAAAGATGTTGACCGGCGACAGGATCGGGAGTGGTTAATCCGCTTTATTCTCAATCCGCAGGCGGTTATTAACAGCGGTGATCCGGAAGCCTTGCGATTATTAGATGAAGCCCGTGGCGTGGTTATGCCCACGGTGGCCGGGATAACGAGGGATCGAGCAAATTCATTGCTGGATCTTATCATCGCCGAGTCCGCACTGGAGAAGTCGCAATTCGCCGGCCTTCAAATCAGCGATCGGCCATTCACTGCCGCCGATCGCATGGCTGGCCGGGAATATTTCACCGGTACTCGTCAGTTCGCCAATGGCGGCCCGGCCTGTGTTTCTTGCCACACCATACGTGGTTTAGGCGGGCTGGGTGGCGGCCGACTTGGTCCTGACCTGACTAAAGCCTACGAACGTATTGGTGGGCGAAAACCGCTGGTGGCGTGGCTTTCCGGTCCTGCCACAACGACAATGAAACCGATTTACGCCAAACATGCGTTGCTCGCCGATGAGATCTTACCCCTCGCCGCTCACATGGAGCAAGCGGCACAACAAGCCGGGGAAGATACATCAGTGGCAGCAACGAATTTTCTCTTAATCGGCCTGTCTGGGACGGTTTTCTTACTTTTCGCCTTTGATATCGCCTGGCGAAGGCGATTCCGTGGCGTCCGCGGACCGCTGGTCTCCAAGGCCAGCGAAAGGAGCGAGCGATGAATCGCGGCAATGGATCAGGATGGACAAAAGATGAAGTTGCGCCGGAATCTCGTAGCTGGGAAGAGTTTTACCGCAATCGCTGGCAATTTGATAAAGTCGTTCGCAGCACACATGGAGTGAATTGTACCGGCGGTTGTAGCTGGGCGATTCATGTCAAGGATGGTATCGTCACGTGGGAAATGCAGCAACTCGATTATCCCGATCTCGTATCCGGTATCCCGCCCTATGAACCGCGTGGGTGCCAGCGGGGAATTTCCTTTTCCTGGTATTTATATAGCCCGTTACGGGTGAAATACCCACACTTGCGCGGTGTGCTGCTCGATTTCTGGCGAAAGGCACGCGCTTTGCACGATGACCCTGTAGAGGCGTGGCGATCACTAGTGGAGGACGAGGAAACACGTACTCGGTGGCAGCGGGCCCGTGGCAAAGGTGGCTTCCGGCGCACTGATTGGGATACTGTACTAGAGTTAATCGCCGCCGCCGAAATCTATACGATTAAAAAATACGGTCCAGATCGAATCGCCGGGTTCTCACCCATACCCGCAATGTCAATGATCAGCTACGCTGCCGGCGCACGAATGCTGCAATTGATGGGTGGGGTCTCACTTTCCTTTTACGACTGGTATTGTGATTTGCCGCCAGCTTCTCCTGAGACGTGGGGTGAACAGACAGACGTCCAGGAATCGGCCGATTGGTACAACGCGAAATTGATGGCGATCATGGGTTCGAATCTTAATATGACACGAACCCCGGACTGCCATTTTGCAGCAGAAGCCCGACACAACGGATCTAAGATGTGGGTGTTCTCGCCTGATTTTAACCAAGTTGCCAAGTACGCCGATGAGTGGGTATCACTCAACGCCGGTCAGGACGGCGCTTGGTGGATGGCGGTCAATCAAGTCTTACTCAAAGAGTTTCACCATGAAAACCCGCGACCCTATTTCATCGATTATACCAAAAAATACACCGATGCCCCCATATTAGTGGAAATAACTAAACGTGGCGATGCATATCGCCCGGGCCAGTATCTCCGCGCCGGCGAAATTCAACTTTATCAAAATGTCGAGCATCCGGAATGGAAATTCTTGATGTGGGACACGGCAACTGACCGCCCTAAGATGCCACAAGGGAGTTCTGGACATCGCTGGGGTATTGAGCAGGGGAAGTGGAATCTCCTGCTGGAAGATGGTATTGATGGCACGGCAATAGATCCGCTCTTGACTTTCCTCGATAACCACGATGAGTCGATTCCGGTACAGTTCGATGATTTCGGTGAAGGCAAGACGCTTTCCCGGCATGTCCCGGTGAAGCGAATAACGGGTGTGAATGGTAAGACGGTCCTTGTCACTACCGTATACGATTTGTTAATGGCGCAATACGGTGTCCCCCGTGGACTCGAGGGCGGTTACCCCACGAGCTACGACGACGATTTACCCTATACACCGGCATGGGCCGAAAAATACACCGGGATGGATCGCAAACTGGTGATTCGATTTGCTCGTGAATGGGCCACTACTGCTGAGCACACCAACGGCAAGTGCACGATTATCATCGGGGCGGGAATCAATCACTGGTACCACAATAACCTTATGTATCGAGCCGGGATTCAGGCGCTGATGCTCTGCGGGTGTATCGGGGTCAATGGCGGTGGCCTGGCACATTATGTGGGGCAGGAGAAATTGGCGCCCGGTGAATCCTGGGGCAGCATTGCTTTTGCCAAAGACTGGTATCCCGCATCCCGTTTGCAGAACGCTCCGAGCTGGCATTATGTTAACACGGATCAATGGCGGTACGAACGACACTTCACTGATTATCATACCGTCCCGATACAACAGAACGACGATTCACTTGCTCAAGGACATACCATGGATTTGCAGGTAAAAGCGGTGCGCAATGGCTGGTTGCCCTTTTATCCGCAGTTCAATCGCAATACTCTCGACTTGGCGCGTGAACTCCGCGAACAGGAAAATGCCGATGACGATCAGATCGTACAGAAAACCATTGAACAATTGAAATCCCGCCAGTTGAAATTTTCGGTTGAGGATCCAGACGCCCCCGAAAATTGGCCCCGCGTCTGGTTTATCTGGCGCGGCAATGCGCTGATGTCCAGCGCCAAGGGTCATGAATATTTCCTCAAGCACTATCTGGGTACGCACACAAACGCCATCGCGGAAGATCTGGCCGAGGGTTCGACCGCGGAAGTCGTCTGGCACAAGAATGCACCGTCCGGCAAAATGGATTTGGTGGTGGACCTAAACTTCCGCATGGATACGTCAGCACTTTATTCAGACATCGTCTTGCCGGCAGCGACATGGTATGAAAAGGCCGACTTAAACTCTACCGACATGCATAGTTTTATCCATCCGCTTTCCCCTGCGGTGCCCCCATGCTGGGATTCGAAGAGTGACTGGCAAATATTCAGGGCCATCGCTAAGAATTTTTCCGAGTTGGCCGCCAAACATTTCCCGGAACCGGTCAAGGATATTGTCGCCGTTCCTCTTGCCCATGACACCGCTGCCGAAATCGCCCAGCCGTCGGTCAAAGATTGGATTACGGGTGAGATCGAGGCAATTCCCGGCAAGACGATGCCGGGATTGAAAGTTGTCACTAGGGATTATAAAAACCTGTTCAATCAGTTCATCTCGTACGGGCCCCAGGCGCGGGCCAATGGCATCGGCGCGCATGGTACCTACTATCAGATTCAAGATCTCTACGATGAAGCACTTGAACACTTGCCGACCGAGTCGTGGGATGACGGCCGATATCTTTCGCTTCATGACGACGAGGCCGCCTGCAACCTGATCCTGCGGTTTGCCACGGTGACAAATGGTGAGCTGGCGTTTCGATCCTATAAGAATATGGAACAGAAAACCGGCCTGCCGCTGGTCCACCTGGTCGAGAAGGACCGCAATGTTCATGTGAACTACGATGATCTCCTCACCCGGCCACAACGATTTATCAATAGCCCGATGTGGTCCGGACTAATCGAAAATGGTCGTCCATATTCGCCGTTCACTTACAACGTGGAATCGATGGTGCCGTGGCGGACCTTGACTGGCCGCCAACATTTCTATCTCGACCACGAAGGTTACCTCGATTTCGGCGAGCATCTGCCCACGTATAAACCCAAACCACTTCCCGCACAGTACGCGGATCTCCAGTTCAGCAAAGAATTCGGTCAGACCATGATGTTGAACTATCTCACGCCGCATGGGAAGTGGCACATTCACTCCACTTATGGTGATAATGAGCGCATGACCGTTCTCTCCCGTGGTGTCGAACCGTTATGGATTAATCATCATGATGCCGAGCAAATCGAGATAGTTGATAATGATTGGGTTGAAGTGCACAACGATCACGGTGTAGTTGTCACCCGCGCTGCGGTAAGCGCTCGGATCCCTCGAGGGATCTGCATCCAGTATCATTCGCCTGAACGGACCTATTCCGTGCCGAAAAGTCCACTGCGTGGCTATCGCCGAGCCGGTGGTCACAATAGTCTGACGCGCGTACGCCTGAAACCCAACCTGATGGTCGGCGGCTACGGGCAGTTTACCTACCATTTCAATTACTGGGGTCCGACGGGCGTAAACCGGGACACGCATATCCTGGTGCGCAAATGTCCGGAGCTGAAGTGGTGATAATGGGAGTATCGTCATGAATGTACGCTCGCAGATCTCAATGGTGTTTCATCTGGATAAATGCATCGGTTGCCATACGTGCAGCATCGCCTGCAAGAATATCTGGACCGACCGTAGCGGCACCGAATATATGTGGTGGAATAATGTTGAGACTAAACCCGGTACCGGCTATCCGACGCAGTGGGAGAATCAGCAGAAATATCGCGGTGGGTGGGAACAGTTCGGCAATTCGTTGAGGCTCAAATCCACCGGCAAAGCCCGCATCACCTGGAATATCTTCCACAATCCACATATGCCAAGTATGGATGATTATTATGAACCGTGGACCTATGACTATCAGCATTTGTTTACCGCGCCCGAGGGGCCAGATCAACCGACCGCATTGCCAATTTCGCGGGTAACCGGGGAATACCTGGATGTCAAAGCTGGGCCGAATTGGGACGATGATCTTGGTGGATCGCCGATCTATGCGGAGAATGATCCCAATCTTACGGGTTTAACCGATGAACAGCGTCAGCAGTTGTCGGCGGTGGAGCGTTTGGTGTTTTTCTATTTGCCGAGAATCTGCAATCACTGCTTAAATCCTGCCTGTGTTGCCTCCTGTCCATCTGGGGCATTGTATAAGCGTGGTGAAGATGGCATAGTCTTATTAGATCAAAAACGGTGCCGTGCATGGCGCTCATGTGTTTCTGCCTGCCCGTATAAAAAAACCTACTACAATTGGCACACGGGCAAATCTGAGAAGTGTATCCTTTGCTTCCCGCGAGTCGAGACCGGTCAGGCTCCAGCATGCTTCCATTCGTGCGTCGGGCGCATTCGTTACCTGGGTGTACTACTCTACGACGCCGACAGGATCAAAGAAGTAGCTGCAGCAGGAGACGATGCATTGGTTGAGGGCCAGCGGTCGTTGATCCTTGATCCATTCGATCCTCAAGTTATCGCGGCGGCAAAAGATAACGACATCCCGGATGCAGTCATCACTGCCGCACAAAAATCACCGGTGTATCAGTTCGTGAAAGTATGGGGGCTTGCGCTGCCACCGCATATAGAATTCCGCACCATGCCCATGTTGTTCTATGTGCCGCCCCTGTCCCCGGTCATGGCATCACAATCTGAAAAAACAGTTGGGCATGTCAGTCAGGATCTATTTCACGATATCGATGACAGTCGTGTGCCGATAAAATTCCTCGCCAATCTACTTGGTGCCGGCAATTCAGCAAAAGTCGTCTACGCCTTGCGGAAACAAAAGGCGGTGCGCTGGTATCGGCGGGCGTTAACCGTTGGTGATGCCTCCATGGGTACTGCAGAAAACATGTTGCAGGAAGCAGATTGTTCACCGGAAGAAGCAGAGGCAATCTATCGCCTAACCTCCCTCTGTACCGTACGTGACCGCTATGTCATCCCGCCATCTTATCGGGAAGAAGCTATTGAAGCCTTGCGCGATCCCCATCATCACAGACAAAGCGTCGGATTTGGCTTTACCACCGGTCCACGGAGAGGTGCATGATGAGTGAGGAGAACAAACTGTTCGATTGTTTTGCCGATGCGTTTTGCTATCCGCATGTCCACTCACAAATGGCGTTGGACAGATGCTCTGAACAACTCACTCAGTTTTGCCCTTCGGGGTTAGCCACGTTCGGAGAATTTCGTCAAGTGTATGCGAAATCCAGTTTGGCCGGGATGCAGGAAGCATTCATCCAGGCGTTCGATCACAACACCCAGCGCAGCTTAGATATTGGTTGGCATTTGTATGGAGAGAGTTATAATCGTGGGGCGTTTCTCGTGGAGATGCGCCGGCTGTTAAAGTCATTCGAATTGACGGAATCCACAGAATTGCCGGATCACCTGACGCATACCCTGCGGGTTCTCGGCCGATTACCCAACCACGAGGCCATTGATTTCTCGCGGAGAAAAGTTTTGCCTGCAGTCGAGAGGATTCATGGCGGGTTCGCAAACATCAATAATCCATTTCGCGCACTTGTTGAAACATTAGCATTGGTCTTGCGGGGACGATACGGAGAGGCAATTCCCATTGAACAACCTGACTCAGGAAATACACGGCATAGTGAACTAGTCTCCCTGGAGGATGCGCAATGATAGATAGTGTGTCCCACTATTTCGATGTCGTGCTCTTTGCGGTGTTACCGTATGTTGTGACGGCGCTGTTTTTCCTGGTGACCATTCAGCGATACCGAGCCCAGACATTTTCGTACTCGAGCCTTTCTTCCCAATTCCTGGAAAACAAACACCACTTTTGGGGCATGGTGCCTTTTCACTATGGCATCATCATAATCTTAGTCGGCCACGTCGTCGCGTTCCTCTTTCCTCGGGAAGTGCTGGCCTGGAATGGGCAACCCCTCCGTCTGTACATTTTGGAAGTTGCCGCACTCATTTTCGGGCTTCTTTCACTCGTAAGCTTAATCAGCATTGTGCTGCGGCGCTACTCCTTTACGAAAATCCGAACGGTAACCAGTCTATCTGATTGGATTCTTTATGTGCTCTTATTGGTTCAGGTGGCAAGTGGTGTCTATATCGCCATCTTTCATCCCTGGGGTTCCTCCTGGTTCGCCACTTCAGCCACACCCTATCTTAAATCACTCCTGATCTTAAATCCGAATGTTAACTATGTCATTGCCATGCCGTTCATGGTGAAATTGCACATTGTGAACGCCTATCTGGTAATCGGATTCTTCCCGTTTACTCGACTGGTCCATATTCTGGTTGTCCCCAACCCCTATTTGTGGCGCAAGCCTCAGGTAGTGCGATGGTATCATGGTCCCGGGGTCCGAGCTGCCGACCAAAACACGGCAAGTGACCAAGGGTCATAAAGGAAATCTAGGATGAAGGAAGACTTGCAGCGATCAGACATGGGACGTGCCTGGTGGATACTTTCCATGAACACGTTTGCTTTCACCGTGTGCTTCGCCGCCTGGATGATGAACGGTGTTCTCATCACCTACCTGGTCGATAATGCAGTTTTCTCATGGACTGCTTCGGAAATAGGATGGTTGATAGGCATTCCTGTTCTTACCGGTGCACTCTTCCGCTTACCGTTGGGCATTGCCACTGACAAATGGGGCGGACGAGTCGTTTTCGGTCTGTTGTTACTGTTTGCCGCAGTACCAATGTACTTAACGAGCTATTGTAATTCCTATCTCCAGTTTTTTATTGCAAGTTTGGGATTTGGCTTCACCGGAACAAGTTTTGCCGTTGGTATCGCCTACACGTCGGTTTGGTTTCCCCAAAACCGGCAGGGGCTGGCACTTGGTATCTTCGGCGCGGGCAATGCAGGCGCAGCGTTAACCAGTCTTGGTGCACCACATATTCTAAACTGGCTCACCAGTAATGGTACGAATATAGAGGGTTGGCGTCATTTGCCCAAGATTTATGCAGCGCTGTTGATTCTCACTGGTCTTCTATTTCTCATTGCAACCAAGAACCGTAAACCAGCGGGCTCGGCCCACAAAACAATGGCCCAGCGCTTGCGGGCGCTAAAGTCGTTACGTGTGTGGCGCTTTGGGCTATACTATTTCTTTGTTTTTGGTGGATTCGTTGCATTGGCGCAATGGTTGGTACCCTATTATGTGAACGCCTACGCGATGTCTGTCGCCCTGGCCGGCGCCCTTGCCGCGTGTAACAGTCTGCCCTCGGGGGTGATTCGTGCACTGGGTGGCTGGATGTCTGATCGCTGGGGCGCAGCGGCAGTTCTGTATTGGGTGTTCGGTATCTCACTCGTTTGCTGTGCGTTGCTCATTGTCCCACAAATGGACATTCACGCGCCGGGAAGTGGGGTGATGTCGCGAACCTCCGGGACGGTTGAGTCTGTCTCTGATAGTATGGTCGTAGTCCATTCTCCGACAGTCGGCATGAATACGTATATGCTGGAACCGCGGACCAAAGATTTGGTCACTGAGGATCAGCGCCGCAGTGGCCTGCTGATCCTGCCTCGCTCGATGTCGTGGCAAGAACCCGTCGTGGAACCTGGTGCCTCAGTTAAAAAGCGTGAGCTTCTGGCTCAAGGTACAACCCATATTTTCTTCCAGGCCAATGTTTGGGTGTTCACGGGGCTCAGTTTGATTCTGGGTGCGATTATGGGTATCGGCAAAGCTGCAGTGTATCGACTTATCCCCGATTACTTTCCTGATGATGTTGGTGTGGTCGGTGGTATTGTCGGTGTTCTTGGCGGATTGGGAGGGTTCATCTGTCCGGTGGTGTTTGGCTACCTCCTCGCTGAGACCGGGTTATGGACGTCGTGCTGGATGTTCTTCTTCGTTGTGGTCGCTGTTTGTTTGGCCTGGATGCATATCGTGACGCGACGAATCATGTCGGAAAAAGCACCCGATACCCTCAAGGGAATTGAAACCGGACAGCTTGTTCCCGATAAAGGATAGACGTTTGTGAAGATTGACTACTGGGATCCAGATGACCAGAATTTCTGGGATAAATCGGGCCAACGAATCGCCTACCGAAATCTCTGGATTTCCATTCCCAATCTTCTGTGCGGATTCGCGATCTGGCTGTACTGGGGTATGATCATTGTGCGTATGCAAATGCTGCACGATGCGGATCCTTCGTTGTTCTCCTTTGCGGGGTGGAGTCAGGCGAAGCTGGTTGGCGACGCATATAAAGCATTACTTTACACGCTGCCGGCAGTCGCAGGTCTGGCGGGAGCAACGTTGCGGATTCCTAATTCGTTTTCTATCGCCATCTCTGGTGGACGTAATGTCAAGACCATGACGTCCCTGCTGTTGATACTGCCGGCGCTGGGTGCGGGACTGGCACTGCAAAACCCAAATACGAGTTTTCTGACGTTTGTTGTTATGGCCGCGTTGTCCGGTATTGGTGGTGGGGCGTTTGCTTCCTCAATGTCGAACATCAGCTTCTTCTTCCCAAAACGGATGCAAGGATTGTCGCTGGGATTGAACGCGGGGCTTGGGAATCTTGGCGTCAGTGTTATGCAATTCCTGATCCCGTTTATTATCACGTTTGGCATGTTTGGTTCATTCGGCGGTGCGTCATACACCGTGACGGGTTTGCCGCAATTATGGCTGCAAAACGCCGGTCTGGTCTGGGTACCTGTTCTCATTTTCCTGGCGATTCTAGCCTGGCTGTTCATGAACAACTTGCCGGCACAACGAATAAGTTCAAACATAGCCGGCATTGCCAAATTCCTCTGTTTAGAGATTCTGGGATTTTGCGGCGCAGCAATAGCGATCGCCCTGCTAATCTCTGATGTCATCCGTATTCCCGAACTAATCAAAATCGTTGCAATCCTTGCCGTAGCTGTGACTGCGACGATGGCCCTGTTACGCTTCTTTACTCCATCATCAACCCGGCGTAACCTCGTCGATCAGTTTGCAATTTTTAAGAACAAACATATTTGGATCATGACCTGGCTTTATACTATGACATTTGGCTCGTTCATCGGTTATTCCGCCGCATTTCCAAAACTGATTCAGGATGTGTTCGGCTATATCCGGGTTGATGAAACCGGGCAGCAGTTGGCCACCACTGTAATCAACCCGAACGCACCCGATGCGTTCAGTTATGCCTGGCTAGGAGCACTAGTCGGATCGCTGATTCGACCGGTCGGAGGCTGGCTATCTGACAAGCTGGGCGGTGCACGGGTCACTCATTGGGACACTATTGTTATGATCCTCTCCTGCCTGGGGGTGGCGTTTTTTGTAATGAAAGCGCGCTCATCGGCGACCCCGGAACAATATTTCCTCCCGTTTTTGTTCCTGTTTTTGTTGTTGTTCATCACGACGGGTATTGGCAACGGATCGACATTCCGGATGATCCCGGTCATCTTCGAAAAATCTCAGGCGGGGCCGGTTTTGGGGTGGACATCCGCCATTGCGGCATATGGCGCATATCTCATCCCCAAGATATTTGGCATGCAAATCAAGGCCGGGGTTCCGGAATATGCGCTATACGGTTTCGCAATCTACTATGTGAGTTGTCTTGTAGTGAATTGGTGGTTTTACGCACGGCGTAACGCCGAAATTAAATGCTGAGGACCTGGTGATTAACCGAATTGTGACAGTGATCTTATCGGTAGGAATCATTTTTGGCGTCATCTCCCTGGTTGCGGGAAGTCAGACGCTCCGCTTGCCAGGCAATCATCAAAATTACGAACCCACGCAGCCGATCGGCTTTTCTCATCGTCAACATGCTGGGGACCTGCAGATTGACTGCCTGTACTGTCATATCGGTGCAGAACAAAGTCGCCACGCCGGCATTCCGGCAACGAGCATTTGTATGAATTGCCACCAATTTGTCACCGCTACCATGGGCGCGGTGCGCGCTGAGGATAACCTCGCGACAGAACAGCACCGGAAGCCTCAACTTGTCATTTCCGCTGAGTTGCGCAAACTGTATGACGCGATGGCACTGGATGAATCACTGACACCGTTGCCCGATACTGCACCAGTTCCGGTGCCCTGGATTAAAGTCCATAATCTACCGGACTATGTGTATTTTGACCATCGGGCACACACGCTCGCCGGTGTCGACTGTCAACGATGCCATGGGGCGGTGGAATCGATGGAACGCGTACGCCAGGTTGAAGATTTGACCATGGGGTGGTGTGTGAATTGCCATCGGCGAGTTAATGAAACTGGGATCGCGGGACAGCAAGTTACGGCATCCACTGATTGCGTGACGTGCCACTATTGACGAGAACAGATGGATTGTTAAGACGATGAAGAAACCAACTGCGGAAAATACAAATGACCAGGCATCCAGTACGCCCCAGGTGCGGTCTGAACAAGAGCACGAGGTGACGCCTTTCAATGGATGGAACCGTCGTGATTTTCTCCGTGCGGCGGGCTTCAGCATAGCCGGTGCCGTTCTGGCCTCTTGCGAGCGCGCCCCGATAACGAAAGCGTTGCCATACGTCAACCAGCCGGACGGGATCATTGTCGGCCAGGCCAAGTATTTTGCCTCAACCTGTACTGCCTGTTCGGCCAATTGTGGAATATTGGTGAAATGCCGAGATGGACGTCCGATCAAATTGGAGGGAAATCCGGAACACCCAATATCTCGGGGCGGTTTGTGCGCAGTAGGGCAAGCTTCAATCCTCAGCCTCTATGATAGTCATCGATTACAGCAACCACTTATTAAGGAAAAGGTGGAAGACTGGCCCACACTTGATCGAGCGCTTTTGCAGGAATTGGCGACGATCCGAGACCAGGGGAAAGCGATTCGGTTCCTTACTGGAAACATTACCAGTCCCACCACTCAACAATTGATTGATGAATTCCTTGCAAGCTTCCCCGATGCCAAACATGTCTGGTATGAGGCATTGGCGTCCTCGGCAATCGCGGATGCACATGCAAAAACGCATGGAGTGAATGTTGTACCCCATTATCACTTCGATCGCGCTGAAGTCATTGTCAGTTTCGATGCGGACTTTCTGGGAACATGGATTTCTCCTGTGGAATTCACGGCCGGGTACACCGCTGGCCGATCATTGGAGGGTGAACTTCCGCGATTTTCCCATCACACACAGTACGAAGCCCGGATGTCACTCACCGGCAGTAAAGCCGATGATCGCCTCGTTGTCAGCCGTTCAGAGGCGTTTTCCGCATTGAATCATCTAGCAGCACTGGTGGCCGACAAAGCTGGGGTGCCTTTCCCTGCGATTAACAAAAAAGTTGCGTCGAAGCAAATATCCGATCTTCATATTCTCGCGACCAGACTCTGGAAAGCTCGCAGGAAATCATTGGTCGTATGTGGCTGCCAAGATATCCCGGCACAAATCCTCTGCAATTTTATCAATGAACTACTGGACAATTATGGCACGACCCTGGATATCAAAAAACCGTCGTTCCAACGTCGCGGAATTAGCCCCGGGTTTGTAGAACTACTTCACGAAATGACAAGTGGCCAGGTGGGAGCGCTGTTTCTCTTCGGTGTCAACCCGGTGTATGATCTCCCAAATAGAAGTTCCTGGAAACAGGCCATCGGTAAGGTATCCATGGTGGTCAATCTAGGGAACCAACGCAATGAGACAGCCCAACTGGCAAACTACACGGCACCCGATCATGATAATCTCGAGTCTTGGGGAGACCATGAGCCAGTTTCTGGTCCAGTCGGTTTCCGTCAGCCGGCCATTCGTCCATTGGGAAACAGCCGGGGGATTTGGGAGTCGCTGGCAATCTGGGCAGGCAAACCGCGAAAGTCCTACGATATACTATCGGAACAATACCTAGATCGTTCTCAACGTAATCAGGCAATCCATGACGGCTTCATGCAAGTTGCTCGAGCGGAGTTCGAAGCGTATTCCTTTAACTCTGAGGTCGTTAAGCCTGAAACCTTGCCACAGCAACCAGATAAATCGCTCGAATTGGTAGTATATCCGAAGGTGGCCATGCTAGACGGCAGTCATGCCTACAATCCCTGGTTACTGGAGTTACCGGATCCGATTAGCAAAGTATCGTGGGACAACTATGCGTTACTCAGTCCACTCGCCGCGAAGCAACTGGGTGTGCAGGATGGTGATATGATTGAACTAAACGGCCCGTCCCAGGAGGGTGGTAATACTGCCGGAAAACTTCCGGTAGTCGTTCAACCGGGCCAGCATGATGGGGTTGTCGCGGTCGCCCTTGGATACGGTGCCGAGGCAAGCAGGAGATTTGCTAACGTTGGTCCGCGATGGATTCATGAACAAAGCAGCGTTGGCACGCATGGTCTAGTTGGAGTGAACGCCGCTCCGTGGTTACGATTGAATGACGGGATACTATCTTACGAATTGCCGGCCGTGCGGATCACAAGGACCGTAGAGCGACGTGAGATGGCCTTTGCTCAACGATACGACTCAACCACCCTTCCTGAGAATCTGGCCCCGGCAGGACACAAACCTCGTCCCAATATACAGGAAACAACGTTTTCCTCTTCGTTACATGACAACCAACACCATCCGACGCATGAAGAATTATGGCCCGATGATCATCCATATACCGGTCACCACTGGGGTATGACCATCGACCTTACCAAGTGCACTGGTTGTTCGGCGTGTGTAATTGCCTGCCAGGCAGAAAATAACATTCCTGTTGTGGGGAAAGATGAAGTCCGCAGGAATCGTCATCTGCACTGGATCCGCATTGATCGATATTTTTCTGAGTGTAATGGTCACGTAGATGTGGCATATCAACCAATGCTCTGCCACCATTGTGACAATGCACCGTGCGAAACGGTGTGTCCGGTTCTGGCGACCGTCCATAGCAAAGAGGGATTAAATCAACAAGTGTATAATCGATGTGTGGGTACTCGATATTGTTCCAACAACTGTCCGTATAAGGTGCGGAAATTCAACTGGTTCAATTATCCCCGAATCGATGACCGCTATCGCCTCGTCCTAAATCCTGACGTAACCGTCCGCAGTCGCGGCGTGATGGAAAAATGCTCGTTCTGTGTACAGCGAATACAGGAAGCGAAACTTGCAGCAAAACAAGAACACACGCTATCCGGCAAATCGACTGACAGTGCGATAATCGTACAACCGGCCTGTCAACAATCCTGCCCGGCCGGAGCCATTACATTCGGCGATATGAATAATTCGGAGAGCGCAATAGCGCACATGTTGAATGATCCCCGAAACTACCGGGTCCTTGAAGAATTGAACGTTCGGCCATCGGTGAGCTATTTAACCCTGGTTCGCAACCGTCCCGCGAAACCCGGGAGATCGCATCATGGCTAATCCACAATTGTTGGGGCAGTTGCCTTTAGTCCTGGGGAACAAATCACCCGGTGACGTGACAGAGGATATTTGCAATACTTTGGAAAGCCGACCAACCGCTTTGTGGTGGATAGGACTTGGCCTGTCCGTGGGAGCGCTCATCGTTGGATCCATCGCAATCATATACCAAGTCATGACCGGTATCGGCACCTGGGGACTGAATAATACTGTTGGTTGGGCATTCGATATCACAAACTTTGTTTTTTGGATTGGCATTGGCCACGCAGGAACACTCATTTCTGCGGTTCTTTACCTGCTGCGCCAACGCTGGCGGACCTCGGTCAACCGTGCCGCCGAAGCGATGACCATCTTCGCTGTTATGTGTGCCGGACTATTTCCCCTCATCCATATGGGTCGGCCATGGCTGGCGTTATGGATGTTACCGTATCCAAATTTCCGCGGTTCGCTGTGGATTAATTTCCGGTCGCCTCTTGTATGGGATTTCTTTGCTATTTCGACCTATTTTACCATCTCCCTGGTTTTCTGGTATGTGGGTTTGTTGCCGGACCTGGCAACCCTCCGCGATCGGATGAAACCGGGTTGGCGCCGCAACTTAGCGGATTTCTTCAGTTTAAGCTGGGTTGGCAGCTATCGCACCTGGTTGCATTACGAAGTGGTGTATCTTCTGCTAGCAGGGTTGGCTACGCCACTAGTCGTTTCTGTTCATACTATTGTCAGCTGGGATTTCGCCACATCGATGATTCCCGGGTGGCATTCGACTATTTTCCCGCCGTATTTCGTCGCCGGAGCCATATTCTCCGGCATGGCCATGGTGTTGACCCTCATGATCATTGCACGGGTCACCATGCGGTTACAGGACTACATCACGCTACGCCACATCGATGCAATGGCTAAAATGGTGTTAGTCACTGGAGGAATTGTTGGTTCATCATATGCGGCGGAAGCGTTTATCGCACTATACTCGGGAAATCAATATGAACAGTTCATGTTTATCAATCGAGCTCTTGGGCCGATGGCCTGGACCTATTGGATGACCGTGGCCTGCAATGTTCTGATTCCGCAACTGTTCTGGTTCCGGCGGCTGCGAAATAATGTTGCCGTCGTTTTTGCGGTATCGATTTGTGTGAACATTGGTATGTGGTTTGAACGATTCGTGATCGTCGTCACATCGTTAAGCCGGGATTTCCTTCCGGCAAGCTGGACGGGGTATCTGCCGACCTCGATTGAAATTCTCACATTGGTTGGGAGTTTCGGCCTGTTTTTCACCTGTTTTCTCTTCTTCTGTCGTTTTGTTCCGGTCATCGCGATCGGGGAAATAAAGGGTGTGCTGCGATATGGGAAACAAGCTGAACCGCGAAAGACGCAACCAGCGGTTCCTGCTGGGAGTGTTTGAACGGGAAGATGACATTCTCAATGCTACCAGGGCAATGAGAGAGAGTCATCATCGCATTGTGGACGTGTACACGCCATATGCCATCCATGGATTGGACGCGGCGATGGGCTTGCGGCCATCCCGATTACCTTGGATCAGTTTTGCGCTTGGCGTTCTGGGAGCCGGCTTCAAAGTCTGGTTTCAGTTCTGGACCACGGGAGTCGATTGGCCAATCAATGTCGGAGGCAAACCATGGAACTCGCTGCCGGCGTTTGTCCCGGTAACCTTCGAGGTCATGGTTCTCTTCGCCGGCGTCGGGACCGTAATCGCCTTCCTCATCGGGCAAAAACTGCGACCGGGCAAGAGGGCAATCCTCCCCCACCCCGGAGTAACGGATGACCGGTTTGTTCTCGTGCTCGACCAGAGTGATGCCGGATTCGATCCGCGAATTGTCGGAGACACCTTGAGAGGATTTAATGCGATTAGTATTGAAGAACGTGTTGATTTGGAAGTGGGGAAATGAAACGGTTACTCCTAAACATCGTCTTAGCAATTCTACTTGTCGGTGTGATCGGACTCAACTGGCTCCAGGGACGAGATTTGTCCTCACCGAATGTTATGATCATGCCCGATATGATCTACAGCGTGCCTTTCGACGCTTACTCGGCAACTACCTATTTCCGGGATGGTAAAACTCTCCAGGGCCCAATTACCCAGACGGTATTCCGGGGCGGATTGCCGTTGCCCTATGACACAACCAGGCAGAGCGCTGAACGGGCAGGAATAGAATTACTAAATCCCTTCTCCGCAGAGGATGAGATGGTGCTGAGGCGCGGTGGAGCGGTATATGCTTCATTTTGTCAGCATTGTCATGGGGCAACCGGTCAGGGAGACGGTGCCGTTGCGCAACACGGGTTTCCTCCCCCACCTTCTTTAGGTACCGAGAAAACCGTCACTCTTCCTGACGGTCACATTTTCCATATCATCACTTACGGGACCGGAAATATGCCTGCGCACGGTCCCCAGCTGACAGTAGCTGATCGCTGGCGTGCTATCCTGTATGTACGCAAACTGCAGCAACGAATGCGACCGGTACCAGATATAGATTCAACAAACTCGGAGCAGCTATGAGTTCGCCATTGGTTACATTTGAACATTCCAAAATAGGTTTATTCTGGGTGCTTGGTGCTATTGGTATATTGACTTTTGTCATTGGGCTTGCGATTTCTCCCGACCGCACGTGGGTGATGCTGCTCACTGTAAGTTACCTGTTGATTGGCATTGGTGTCGGTGCCGCGTTCTTTCTTAGCGCCATGTACTGCGCGGGTGCGACATGGGGGATCGCGCTACGACGGGTTTGGGAGGCTATGACTGCCGCGTTGCCATTGGGGGCGATTGGCCTCGGTTTCATACTCATCATTCACCCCACCACCTACCCCTGGATCAATCCCTCGCCAGAGGTATTGTCGCATTTGACTGGTTTCAAAGCGTTTTGGCTAAATCGCTGGTTTATGTTGGCACGCTCGGTGCTCTACATTCTCATCTGGCTTCTCCTCATTCGTCTTGTGATAAGAAATTCCCGCCGGCAAGACCACACCGGAGACCTGCAGGAAACGTTTAAAGCGATGCGGTATTCTGCGGCCTTCCTGGCGGTTTTCGCCGTTACTTTTTGGCTGGCTGCCTATGATTGGATTATGTCTCTTGAACCGTTATGGTACAGCAGTATCTTCGGAATCTATGGCTTTGCCGGCTGGTTCCTCACCACGCTTGTCATCGGGATTCTGCTCATCCTCTGGCTTGAGCGACAAGGCGCTCTCAGCGGCGTACTTACCGAGAACCACCTACATGACCTGGGCAAACTCGTTTTCGCCTTTAGTACCTTCTGGATGTACATTTGGTTTAGTCAGTACATGTTGATCTGGTACGCGAACATCCCCGAGGAAACTACCTACTACATCTTGCGCCATCGCGGGATCTGGGCATCACTGGCATTACTGAATCTTTTTCTTAACTGGATCATCCCGTTTTTTGCGTTATTATCGAGACGGGCAAAACGAGATCGGGGAGTAGTCGCCCGGGTATGCGCCGTGCTGCTGCTGGGCCGTTGTGTCGACATCTACCTCATGGTAGCTCCTCCGGTCGTAGGCTCCGCGGGAGCACCGGGCCTCATTGAGTTGGGGTTATTTCTTGGCGGTGCGGGAGGATTTCTGTTGCTTATCCGGAGAAAATTGGGCGCTGCGCCGGTTGTCCCGCATGGCGACCCATTACTATCGGAGAGTTTATCGTATCACCAATGACGGGAATCGGGATTTGCGTTGTGGTGAGTACTAGATGCGAACGACAATCACATCATCCAAAATTGGCGACCCACGATCCGCCTCAATCATTCAGCATGCCTATATCCTTGCCGGTGGTCAAAGTCGCCGTATGGGTTGTGATAAACTATTCCTCGGGGTGGATGACTCACCGCTTTTGGCCAAAACTCTCGATACCTGCCGTCTGCGGTTTTCTGCGGTGACAATTGTAGCAAGAACCACCGCTAAATTTCACGGTCTATCGTGTCGGGTACTGCTGGATACACCGGGCTTTCCGGGACCGGTCGGCGGAGTGATCGCAGCGTTAGAGGACTGTCCGGATATGGCGTGTTTTATCACCGCAGCTGATCTGGCTGATCTGTCAGCAGCCATACTCGACGAATTATTCGATGCGTACAACGACGAGGAGTATCTCGGATTGCAGAAAGACTCATTCATTCAACCTCTGTGCGGTATCTATCAATCGAACGTTGCGGGCGTTCTCAGAGCGGTTGCGGCCGAGAATCAATACTCGCTCCGGAGATTGATGGCATCACTCACAACGCGATTTATTGCGGTTCCGCAGCGATGGAGAAATATCAACTCGCCTGAGGATTTATCGAAAGAGTAAACTGTGCTGGAAGTCTGTATTGTTGGCGCCAAGAACTCGGGGAAAACGACGTTAATCGAACGCATTGTCAGATTGCTGACCTCACAGGGCAAGAAGGTGGCGACGGTTAAGCACACTGGCCATGACCATACCTTCGACACTGCGGGCAAAGATACTTTTAAACACCGTCGGGCGGGATCAGAGGTAACCATGGCGATTGGCAACGCTGAGACCGCGGTATTCGCCGACCCAATCGTCGATATCGTCGCAGTAATGCGAAATTATCTTATCACTGCGTTCGACTGGTGTCTAACCGAAGGTGACAAGAAAAGTACATCACCAAAAGTGCTCTTGACTCGAAATATAGAATCCATGAAGCAAGCCGTCCCCGATAATGTCATCGTGACGTACGGCGAAACCATCATCCCTGGGTACGAGAACTTCCGAAGTCATCAAACTCTTGAACTCCTCGAGTTTTTAGAACAACACCTGGCTGAGGATTCAAAGGGAGGTATGGCGCTGTGACGAGAAACATCCACTACCTCAGGATCTCGCTGTTACCGGCCTGTAATTTCAACTGCGTGTATTGCCGGCCGGATGGTGATTCGCCCGCGGAGCTTAAAGCGCTGACCCCGCCAGCCGATTTCATATCAGCAATATCGTGTTTGCACCAGCTGGGGATTCGAAAGGTCAGATTCACCGGCGGTGAGCCCACGCTCTATCCGCAACTGGTCGAGTTGGTCAAAATCACGAAGTCGCTCTCGCCCGCAGTATTTACGGCCATGACGACGAATGGGCTCCGACTGCAGAAATTGGCTCCTCAGCTGGCCGGTAGCGGTCTGGACGGCGTTAATGTGAGTATCGATACCCTGAATCCGGATAAATTCCGCGAAATTACCGGCCGAAATTGGCTTCGCGAAGTAAAGGTGGGAATTGATGCGGCCATTGATCATATCCCGTCAGTCAAACTTAACACGGTTATCATGGCGGAGATCAACGACGACGAAGCACCAGCCATCATCCGATTTGCCGATGACCGCGGGATTGAGGTCCGATTCATCGAGTACATGCCGTCGCAGGGGTCTGCCACATTTAGCTCCCGTTATGTTCCCGGAGAGAAATTACGCGAGCAGCTACCCTTCGACTTCCGATTAGCTCCGGAACAGCCAACCGGGGCTGCGCGGTATTATGTTGCTGACACCTTACGGATCCGCGTCGGTTTTATTGAACCCGTCAGTAATCCATTTTGCAATACCTGTGATCGGATTAGGCTGACCGCAGAGGGAAATCTGTTCGGTTGCCTATTCTCCGGGTATTCGTTCAATCTGTTTGATCATCTTACTGAGGATATCGCGGTCCTGGCAAATCGAATAGACCAGCTAATACAGGCAAGGACAAACCTCGGTTGTTCGGCCGCAGCAGGCGGCAACTATTTGCCCAATTTCGTCGTGACTGGAGGTTAATGAGTGCACTACATTAGCGAGCATTGCGATGTATCGGCCTCCCATAGCAGAGTATTTCGGCTATCAATTTCCTCGCGTAAGGGCGAAAAAAAGCGGAATGTGGATACCGTTTTACTGCGATCAGATTTCGGGATCGTCGGGGATGCGCATGCGGGTTCGCAAAGACAAGTCTCACTACTGCCCTATGAGTCATTCGCCAAGGTCGCAAAACAAGGTTTGCAAGTTAAACCCGGAGAGTTCGCTGAAAATATTACGACAATCGGCCTGGACTGTTCTGATATTACCATTGGTTCCCGACTGCGAATCGGTGAAACCGTCGAACTGTGCATTACCCACATCGGCAAAGACTGTCATAAAGGATGTTATATCCGAGAGGCGGTTGGAGACTGCATCATGCCGCGTGAAGGACTGTTCGCCCGAGTGATAAGGGGTGGGCGGGTGCAATCCGGTGATCAACTCTTCTGGATAAGACACTCCGGTACTTCGTAGTCGGAATGAGATTTGTACATCAAGAAACGTTGGATATATTCCTACACGGTGGCCATGATTTCATATGAAGAAGCGATACAGGCGATTACGGCCGCGGTGCCGCTTTCAACTCCCGTACGTCTCCCCATAGATGATGCAATTAGGTATATTCTCGTTGAAGATATTATCGCTCCAATTAATGTATCACCGTTCAGAAATTCCGCCATGGATGGCTTTGCGGTACGCGCGGACGTCCTGGCTCAATGTTCAGCGGATAATCCTATCACTTTTCCAATAGCACACACCGTATACGCCGGTGGCAGCACTCTTCCTTCGGTCGTCCCGGAGACGACTATCAAAATCATGACAGGTGCCCCCGTGCCCGATGAGTTCGATGCAATTGTACCGGTTGAAGACTGTCGTTTTGATGCAAATCACGCCACGTTTACCCGGCCGGTGCGAACACAATCCAATATTCGACTGCCTGGAGAGGATATCACTCAAGGTCAGTGTGTTTTTGAGAAGGGACACCGAATTGGCGTCCTCGACATCGGCATTCTCGCCTCGCTTGGTGTCGCGAAAGTATCGGTGTTTCGGAAACCGAGTGTTCTCGTGCTGGTGACCGGCGATGAACTGCGAATGGTGAACGAAACTCTCAAACCGGGACAGATATACGATTCGAACAGTCACACAATTACGGCCATAATTGGCCGCTTCGTTGACTCGGTACAGATTCACCGCCCGGTGCGCGACTCTGCCAAAGCGCTCCAAACGGTTTTGCAAGAATCGAACAAGGACATCATCATCACCTCGGGCGGTGTTTCCATGGGTGATCGGGATTTGATCCCGGACGTATTGGAACAAGAAGGGTGGAAAACACTATTCCACAAGGTTCGAATTAAGCCCGGAAAACCTGTCTTGTTCGCAACAAAAGGTGGTCGGCTACTGTTCGGCTTACCGGGTAATCCCCTTTCCATCGCGGTGACCTGTGCTGTGTTCGTTGTGCGGGCGCTGCGGCAATTCGCCGGCGAACAGGCTGTCGACTTGAGGCCGACGCCGGTGGAATTGATCCACAAACAGCGTAAATCAAATCGGTTGCTCATCTGGCCCGGTGTCATAACAGAATTCGAGCAAGGGCTACGTGCGCAACTCACAACTAAATCCTCTTCTGCCGCGTTGTCGGCCCTCTTGGGTAGCGACGGCTTGATATTTTCAGATACCATTGCCGGAAAATCCGGCCGAGCAGACTTCTTGCCCTGGGGCCAAATCCTTGGTGATTGGTAGGAGCTTCTTACTGGCAGAACACTCATTCAAAGTTTCTCGGTCCCTTCCACAGCCAATCATATCCGATCATAATTGAGATATCATTAAACGTAGGCCCGCAACAAAGACCAGTATGCCGAACATGATTTCCAGCATTCGTGGAGATGCCCTGTTTGCTCCGAATCGGGAACCAAGATAGCCACCCAAAAGACAAACTAGGCCGAATACAAGTAAGTCCGGCCAGTTCACTATTGGCGTCGTTGCCGTATGTGCCATGAGTGCCGCAGCTGAGCTCGTTGCCACCAAAAGACTGGTCATGGCGGCGGACGTCTTAATGGCCGCCTGTCGAAAGATCAGGACAAGCGGCCCGAGAATTATCCCACCGCCAATACCCACTACTCCAGAAACAATACCGACGATTAAGCCGACGCAAAGCAAGATTCCCCATCTCGGTTTTCGCAATGGCTGTCTTTGATTGGTTTTGGATGTACGCAGTGTCATTTTGGCCGCTACGAGAATCATCACAACCGATAACAACCAAGTATAAGTCGTGGTATCGATGGGAACGCACGCTCCAACGCCAGCACCAATTACACCACCAATTATCAGCGGAAGAGAAAATGGGGCTGACAAATGGCCTGCACGAAAATAATTGACGAAACCCACGCAGCCGGGGGATGATATTAAGACCCCAGGCCAATGGCCTGATAACACCGGGATCAGTTGTAAATAATGAGAACAGGGTCAGGTAAGCCGAACCACCGCCGAGGCCAACTGCTCCATACGAAACGGCAATTAAGAATAGAACAATGTACGTGTAGAACGGCATCATCCAGTTTGCTTAATAGACCTAACAACGGTATACGGCGTCCAATTCGGCAGCGCAGAGTCCGAATTCGCTATATCGCTCATAAGGCCGCCCGCCGCTCAATCATAGTTGGATCAAATGTCCCAGTGGTGGCCTGAAGTACGATATCCTAGATCAACAACACATTCAATTGCAGCTTAGCACTTAGGGTTCTCGGCCTTTGTCTTCTAAGGTGTTATTGATATATAGGCGTGAAAAAAGCGCAATATCGCAGCCAGCGGGTGATAGGCTTTCTAACCATTTTCTAACCGTGAACTTCGCTGAACTTGGTCGAACTTGGCTGAACTCGGCCCAACTCGACTGAACTTAGTAGCCAGAAAGGCATTGATTTACGCCTAATCAAAAGTAGGGGAGAGGATTACCGATAATCACGGCTTTCGAATCCTCCCCTCTCCATAAACCACCGGGTCAGGAAGATGCGTTGCGTGTAATCCTGCCGCCCAGCCGATAAACGAGCCAGGGTCGATTTCATTCATGCAGCGCTGCCAGCGCCCGTTCCGCCGCTGCGATCATCGGTTCGGTGGAGATCGGTTCGCCGACCGCCTCTCGCATCCAATACTCCGGTGTGACACTGCCAATGGCACACATGCGTTCCATCTCAGTTGCCAGGTTTTTGTCCTTCATATAGTCTTCAATCTGGAATGCGATGATATGCCCCAGCGGATAGTTGGGTAAATACAGTGAGTTGTCAATCATGTGCGAATACACCGCCAGCAGTTCGCAATCGTGTACCCCGAATACCGGCGCGAAATATTCATTCCAGACATCCTTGGCGATTGCAATAACCGCTTCTTTCAGTTCACTGGCTGTTGCTTTCGGATGCGCGTACATCCACCGCCACACCCGCATATCGACCAATGCCACCCCGCCGATTTCATAGGTCGACCAAAGATTATCCAAAGCATTTAGATGCTCCGCCTTGGGACCGGTATTCTCCATCCCCAAAAGCTCCAGGTCACGGCTTTGAAACACAAAGGCGAATCCCTCGGTGAAGGCGGTATTCGGTACACCGCGCAGCAACGCGTGGCTCGTGCGATGGAGCGAAAAGATCTGTTCGACGTTGTGACCGAATTCATGGATTGCGATGTTGTATCCCTTATAGTCCATCCCGGTGTCAGGGAGCCGCGTCCGCAGACGTGCCGAATCCACTTTGCGCCCCGGCCCGGCGGCGTGTCCGGCCCCTCGGGACGGATCAACGGAAACATGCGCGGTCAGAAATTCTACGGTGGAATCCGCAAATCCCAAGTCATGCAGGATATTGGGCAATGCCTTCCGGAATGCCTCGACGGATGCATACCGTTCGCCGACGATACGATCTAACTCTTCTTCAGGGATAGCTCCTCGCGCCTTAAAGCCATCGTACCAGATATCAAACGGCCGTAAGTCACGGCCCAATCGCTGGGCGATCAACTTGCCGGTCTGCTTCACCACGTTGGAACTGAGAATCGAGACCAGCAGGCTCTCGACTTCCGCCTCCGGCATCTCGCGATCGCGCTGGAACCGTCGGTCCATCAGTGTCGGTAAGGAAGGGTAGTATGGGTCAACGAGCTGTTGTGCATGAAATGAGTCGAGCAGGTGTTGATAACGGGTATCCGGTTCGGGCGTGTTTTCGACAGCGGTTCCCGCTTCGCCGGGAGGCTCCCAGCCGGTGCGTAAGTCACCGTCGATAACCGGGGAAACCGTTACGGTATTGTTGCTCAGATGCCAATCGACACCGGGGTTGTTGATGACCACCTCGGGAATGTCCTGCCGGATAATATGCAGCATCACCTGGTAAATCATCTCCTGTTTAGGCAGCCCGTCTGACTCAGAGTAAAGAGCTTTCAATTCATCTCTAAGGTTCCAGTGTGAAATGAGTTTGAGACCTTCCGGAAACGGCCGCTCCCCGTTTTCGGTAAGCAGGTGATGCATAAAGATATTATACTGGCTGATATAGGTGTCCCCGGCGATGTAGGTTTCGGTGACTTTCTGGGATACTTCCGCCGGCACGCGGGCCGTGAATTGATCGGCCAGCCGTGCCTGTGCCCACTCCAATGGCGTCCAATGGGGACCTTGGGCCAACTTTTCCTGCAACGAATATCTGGGATAATTCAACAGAACCAGGAACGCAATTTTGGTCTTGAACAAATCCTCGTCCACATGCGACCATAACGAGAGTCGGGCCAGGGCATAATCGACCGGCAACATCGGGCCGGTATCGACGTCCAGGTGCCACCGGAGATCTTTACCCATCTCTCGCAAATGGCCATAGACGCTGGCAAAGGCCTGGTCCAGCCGTTCCGTCGTCATGGCCAACTCATCAGGATCGGTAATAAAGAACTTCTGGCAGAACTCTGTGAACTCTTCCGGAGTGCCGTCGTTTTCCCGCCAGAATTCGGCGGCCTGTCGCACCCCGGTGTCGATATGGGTGCGGTGATTTTCACCAAACGTTTCAACCAGCGCTTGTGTGGTCTGGTCAATTACATCCGTGGTGATGTAACCATTACCTGCCATGCTGCCCACCGCAAGGCTGAGAGTTATGAAGCCTGCCGGGGTAAATATGAGAACGCGGCGCATTGAAGTTAACATCTGCACGATATCCTCCGTCCACTCGATACATGGTCAAAACGCAAACTCCGCATCCAGCGTGTCCGATTTCCACTGCGGGAGTTTAAACTGCTCCGGCCGTTCATTCACCACGCGCTGTAACCAACCTTCGGGGTAGCCCTTTTCCTCAGGGCGGCCCTTCTCATTTTTTACATACCCGTCATTATATTTGCAAATCAAAAACTCCCCAAGTTCCCGCCAGCGCCGCACGACGTGCTCCCCACGGTTCACCGAATAATCGGTGAGGTATGTCTGCAGCAATTCTGGATCGGATTCGTAGAGCGCAAGTGCGGTCTTTTCAATCTCCGGCTGCAACTCCAACATCGTGCCTTCCAATGCCGCCTGAACTGCCTGAATGTCTTCCTTCATGTAAGAGTATTTCAAATTGGCGAAGTTGGCGACAAAATTGAACACCCACCAGGCTGATTCCCAGGAGAACTTTTGCAGGCTCCCCACCGTAAACGGTTTGGGTAGTTTGTTGATTCCACAATATAGCGGAACGTAGCAGGAGAAATAGGTGTCATCCACGCCATACCAGTACACACCCCCGATGGGATCCGGCAGCCAGGAGCGGGATTGCGAGATAAACGAAAACCCGGTCTGCTGGGTAGAGATGGGCCGTTCCCAGATATATTCCACACTGTCGACCTCCCAGGTCATGGGCCGCCAGCGATTCGGCATGCCGTACGGACCGGCATCGACGCCCTTGGTCATATCATACGGCGTGCCCTCGTAGTGATCACGCATAATGTCCATGACTTTCGCCAGCGAGATTTTCTCATCCGGTTTAATCCAGAGAGGATAGGGATCGGTTCCCGGAACGCCACGATGATATGCTTCCGGGAATTCCTGCGACGGCGCCAGCCGACGAAACATGCTCCAGATCCGGGTGGCGGCATAGCGGAGATTTTCCGGGGTTGCCGGGCAATAGGCCTCGCAGAATTCAAATGGACGGCCCGAGTCCGGATCATAGTAGCCTTGCTCAATGGCGAAATCAATCACATTATCCGAGTACAGACAATTCTCCGGATCGTCCAGCGGAAAGGTCCGGATGCGCGCTTTGTTGGCATGCGCACAGACATAACCGTCCGGCACCCGCAAGGCCACCCAGATCGCGCCCTCGCCGCCTTCGCCCGGCCCGATCATTTCCATATACCAGACTTCGTGCGGATCGGCAATCGAGAATGACTCTCCGGTGCTGCGGTAGCCGTACTCCGCGACCAGATCAGTCATCACGGTCACCGCCTCGCGGGCGGTTTTCGCTCGCTGGAGCGCCAGGGACATCAGGTCCCAGTAATGCAACAGCCCGTCCGGGTTTTTCAGTTCTTCCCGTCCACCGAACGTGGTTTCGCCGATAGCTACCTGGTGCTCATTCATTAAGTCAACTACTGCGTACGTGTGGGGAACCTGGGCAATCTTACCTCTGACTTTTCCACCCCAGGAGACGATTTCCAGGGAATCGCCGGGTTTATAGTCTTCAGCGGATGCCCGGTCCAAATGAGGGTGGAACTCACCGTCACAGGTGTAAGTAATCATGGTTGAACCGTCAACCGAAGCACCTTTCGTTACGAGGAGATTGCTGCATGCCCTTGCCGGGAAACTTGTAGCAATAATGAAGAATCCCAGGCAGCAAAAACCAACAAACATCCGGTATATCCTTGTTCGCATCGGGGCCGACCTCCTTTTGGTTTGTTGCTCTAAGTTAAAGCCTCGCGGCTGATTGCGAAAGATTCTTCTAAATTTCTTGCCAAGATAAGCATCCAGTCGGGAATATTGATTTATGGACGTCGGTATTATGCGTATAAAATGGACATTGCGATAGACAACGTGATGTTTGTTGCAACGGATTTCAAGTGATTTCGGGGCGCAGTGCAGTCATGAAGGGCTACGTACTTGCCAAATCTTTAACTCGCTCAGGAGGGGTGTATGTTCTCTCGGGTAGTCGTCGCAGGCGCGCTTTGCCTTGTGTTACTCACCGGGGTCGCTCTCGCCGAAACGCATGTGGTAACAGTCCGCAATTTTGAGTTTGATCCGTCAACACTGACCATTGCACCGGGAGATGCAGTGCGCTGGGAGTGGGAATCCGGCACACACACCACGACCAACGGCGCCGGCTCCGGTGCACCGGATGCCGGTACCTTATGGGATGAACCGATCAGTTCCAGCGACACGCAGTTCACTTACACCTTCAACAGTGCAGGCACTTTTCCTTACTTTTGCCGTCCGCATGAGGGTCTGGGGATGACGGGGTCTATCACTGTCTCCAGCGGTTCCGTACAGCTTCCCGGATCGTCGACGGCGGGCAAGGTGGGCCTTGCCGCCCTGATGCTGATCGGCGGAGCACTAATAATCACCCGGCGACGTCGTGCGATGTCGAATTCATAATCATGGTTTGCCGCCGGGAAGAGACGGCGCTGTTTCTACCGTCTTTTCGTGTGGAATATCTCTTAAACGGGTCTTACATTACGCAGTTTCGAGGTGGACTCACACCAAAGGAGGCATTGTATGATCTGTAAGAGAACGGGGTTATTGGTCGGGATCATATTTCTGGTTGCGGCTGGGAGTACACATTCAGCCACACATGAAGTTGACGTGCGAAATGTTGAGTTCGTTCCTGGCAATCTGATCATCGAAGTCGGCGATAGTGTCCATTGGACCTGGGTTGAAGGTACCCACACGGTGACCAGCGGGCCGGGATCAAGTGACCCACAAGCGGGTGATCTATTCGACACACCGCTGCAGGGCCCGGGAAGTGAATTCGGTTATCGATTCAATGAGGCCGGTCAATTTCCGTACTTTTGCAGGCCGCACGAGTCACTCGGTATGACGGGCAACATCACGGTTGAAGCACCCTCTGGAATTCTGGATGCGGAAGATGATGTCCCTGATGGGTTCTTCCTGGGGCAGAATCACCCTAATCCCTTTAATCCGGAGACTGTGATTTCCTTTAGTTTGGAAACGGGTGGCAAGACGACCCTGATCGTTTATAACCTGTTGGGTCAGCGGGTATCGACCATTGTTGACGGATTCTTACAGGCTGGCTCGCATCAGGTCACCTGGGACAGCCGTGATCGAACCGGCGAATTAGTGCCGAGCGGAATGTACTTGTATCGACTGCAATCCGGTGAGGTGAACGCCACCCGGAAGATGGTTATAGTGCGTTAACCGAAAGAGCAGTGCCCCTACGAATCCGGCGTAGACCATCGTTGCTGAAACGGGGACGTGAGGGTTACCCGGTGTTGTGAAACCACTCTGGGGCATGACGCTGAAAAGCAGCGACAATCTCCCGGTCGACTGGCGATAATGCACCACGGTCAATCAGTGATTCCAGCGACTTCTGTAACACGACCATCTGATCGCGCACCAGGATGAGCGCCGGGTAATACTCGTTGTTAAAAAATATTCGCAGGCGGCGACGAGTGCGTTCATCGTCCAGCAACTTCCCGATCTTTTGGCTCAAAGCTTCCCCGGTCAAATCCGCAAACGCGGTTTTCGGTGACGCCAGTGCATCTACGGTCTGCGCCACCCCGTCAACACACTCAAACGTCAGGGCCCAGTGCTCAGTCAAGCCGAGAGAATTAATTACCAGGGTATGGGTGTGGATTAATGATTTTTCCGGGTCCAGCGTAGCCCCGTACAAATCCGGAAAGTGGTAGTTGTCTGTGATGGCCCCGAATGTGCTGATGCCGCCGGCAAAGGGGTCGTCAATGATATCTTCAATGGTGAAGAACGGTTTCTGTTCGAAACGGGCATCCTGAATTAACATGAACTCATCTTCGGTATAGTGAAACCGCTCCTTCCACATCTCCTCGGGAGTTAATTTCTTGTCGGTTAGCGTTGAGTGGGAGGCCAACATCCCCAGCGCCTGCCCGCCGCGCCAGATCAACGGCAACACTCCGACCGCCCATTCCGCCGAACCACCGATTTCGCCAATCATGGAATGCAGATGTTTGCCGTCCGGGTAAGCCAGACAGTTCAAACCAAGAATCAGGCTGGGAAAAAGGTCGCCGTCTTTGTCCAACGGAGTTGTGATCCCTGCCTTGTTGAGTTCTTCGATTGCCGGGCGGTGCCGCGATCGATCGAGGAAAAATGCCGTCAATTCTGACACGTCTTTCAAGCCAATCGCCTCAGCGATGATTTGGGCCGCATCGACCAATGACGTCTCCCGCGGATAAAACTCCGGGAAATACGATCCGCTCATCCACCGCTGGACATAGACATCCGGCAAGTGCCGTTTAGCATAGGATTCGGTGATGAAAAGAGACGTCAGGCTGGAATGCAGGCCCTTAATCGATTTGGTCGTGCCGTCGATAACGTCGTTTCCCATCGTCAGGCGCCGGACCGAGGGCGGCAAGACACCCCCGTAATCGCGGCGATGGTTGTCTTTCCCGAACAGGGCACCCACGGCAATCGTCGGGTTACCTCCGGCTTCGTAGCCGGGTTTGGGTCGCACCCCTTCGGTGATTGCCGACTGAATGACCACTTCTTCGCCGACCGGTAATGAATCGGTCGTATTCTGCAATACCTCTGCCATAATCTGCGCGGCGGTGCGATCGTTAACGCGTTTGAGTTGATCCGCCTGTTCTTTCTGTTTGTCTTTCGGGACGGTATTGAGACTCCCGCGCCCGTGCACCCCGACCGCCGCGGCCGGCAGCGCTGCCGCCAGCACCGCTGCCTCCCGTAACTTGCGGTTACGAAACGTGCCCAGATTAGACTTGTTATTGATTGCGGAAGAAACGGTGGCGATGTTCGCCTCCCGCAGCACCAGATTATACGGGCGCAATACCGTCTCGTGCGTGTGGTTGAAAGAAGCAATCCGATCAGGCTCCATGTGGACAACCTGTTCTGCGCCTTGATAGGTTAACCGGTGATCAGCAATAGAAAAACGAAGCGAATCATTCATGGATGTATTCCCCTATACAGTCTTCATGAAACCAACATCCTCCGGTCTCACATTCCGGAGTCACTAATGTACGAAGATTACCGCCGCAGGCAATGGGATTTCAGATTGATGACCGGGAACTGCGTGACGGCGCGGGTACGAGAGCTGCTCGTAAAAAGTGGAGGAAGCCGGCTTGTTTCAGCGCTTCGCGATCTTCAGCAATGACCGCTTTCAACGTCTCATACGCCTCCGGGGTTGTGGGAAGCAGTGATTCAATTACCTGGCCGGTCACATCAGCCAGGGGACGACAAATGGTGCGCAGGGAAGGGTGCTGTTGACCTTTGCGCAACACCCAGTGCCCGTTGGGATCGATCTGATATTGATCAAGAACACTGCACTGGGGTGTTTTAGCCTTCTTTGCCTGCCGCCACAGCTCAGTGAGTTGTGAGCGACTCGCCCCCTGGGTGATTTCAGTAGAAAAGGCATTGAGGGTTTTCAGGATGGTCCCCACACCCTCGCACGTGGCATGGTCAGGACCGGATTCGGCGGCTGGTGCTGCGGTGGCAAACTTCAGCGTGCGTGCGATCGCCGACAGCTTGGAATTGACAACCATCTTGAACATCCGGACATCAATCTCCGGTGTACTGGTCACGAACAACAGGTAATCCGGCTGATTGAAGATGTGGACCAGAACTCGCTCGAACTTCAGCAGCAGATAGCTAAATCCACGAACATGGCGGTAGAGTCCCGCCAGCATGCCGTAGAGTTGACGTGCATGGTCATCGCCAAAAGCAGCCGGGAAAATATCCTCAGTCAGGCCGTCCCGTTTTCGCACCAGGGCTACGCCGGACACGCCCCGTACCGAACGGATATCATGCAGTGCGCTTCTAAGCATCAACGGCCTCAAACAATTCAGGGAAATCGCATCGCAACTGCCCGATTGAACCGGATGGATCGGTTGTGATGCCGAACAGGCGGTTCTGTAATGTGACCAGGATGATATTTTCTGCGTTAAAGGAACAAACCCCGTGCCGGAAATCCCCAACGCGAATGATATTGGGCAACTCCAGGACAAACCGGGTAATGATCTCAAACTCCTGCTGCCAATCGGCATAGATGTCCCGGTAGTTGACCGAAAAAGCTGTTTTGCCGTCTTTGTCCAGTTCGACCAGGCCGATAACGAAGGGGACGGTTCGCAGGATTTCTGCCATGGTATCACGAAATGTCGGCTGGGCATATTTGGGAGCTGGAGGAGGAGCTGGGGAATTGGCAACAAGCGTTTCCGCCTGTGAATGTACCGTTTCCATTATTTCCCGATGCTGGGCGCCTAAAGCGCGATCAAGGGCTTGTTGTTCGTCGGGGGTAGTAGTCGCCGCTGTCCAATCGCTTTCAATTTTGTGGACGACTCGGCCTTCCAAGATGACCGACGAAGTAATTCGGGGGGAGGGGCGAGGGGCAAATTCGGTTTGAATTTGCAACAGGTTCCCGGCATGCCGGTGACTGGACAGTCGGCCGGGGGGAATGTATTGTTCCATGTGGGCGTATCCTTCAACCTGGTGAACGCCGTTATGCCAAGGGTATACGCCACCCTGATGGCCCAAGCCCTCATTTCTTATATCGAACAACTGATTGGCACGGTTAATAAGAAAGCCTGACGGGTTGAGCTGATCATTTGCAGACAAACGTTGTCGTGATCTGTAGCAAACCACCGTCCTATTGTTTTAGATTCTGCCGTATCTTGTTGCTGCTTATTATGTAGTAAACGGCTAAGAATTTTTTCGTGTTATCAATATTGGCTCAGGTCTTGCTGGGAAGAGATAACTGGTTGCCTAGTAGCTACTTAGTTCACTGCAATACCATATTGTTTCGCTATGGTTAAGAATTGATTACCATGAAAGTGGCCGACACCGTACCATAAAATGGTGAAATACAACATCTTGTGATTTTTTGTGAGAAAATCACAAGATTTTGATTGACAGTATGAGTCAGATTTGCTTTTTTCGACGCGGTTTTTGGCCAATCTCCGGGTTGGCAATCCAACGAGAGACACGGGGCAGGGAAGCTCGGCTCCGCCAGTTACCCTGAGGTATATGGACATCGTGCGAAGGAGATCGCAATGGGAGCAGACGCCTTACAATTGACCGAAAATGCCATTAAGGTTCTGGAGCGCAGGTACTTAAAGAAAGACCACCTTGGCCGGGTCGCCGAGAAGCCGGTAGAATTGTTTCGTCGGGTGGCGGATGCGATCGCCCGGCCGGACTTGGAATACGGGGCCAGCGATGAGGAATATCGGAATACCGCGGATCGGTTCTTTCAGGCGATGGCATCTCTCTCATTTATGCCAAACTCGCCGACGCTGATGAACGCCGGCAGGCCGCTGGGACAACTGTCCGCGTGTTTTGTGTTGCCGGTCGGTGATTCGATGGAGGAAATTTTCGAGACCATAAAGCATGCCGCTCTGATTCACAAATCAGGCGGCGGGACCGGCTTCGCATTCTCCCGGCTCCGTCCCCGTAACTCCGTGGTGGCCTCGACCTCCGGGGTGGCGTCGGGACCTGTATCATTTATGAAGGTCTTTAACGCGGCAACTGAAGCAGTCAAGCAGGGTGGCACGCGCCGCGGGGCCAACATGGGTATCCTGCGGGTCGATCATCCGGATATTCTGGAATTTATCTCTTGCAAGGACGATACCTCCCAGATCACCAATTTTAATATTTCGGTGGCGATTACGGATGAGTTCATGCGGGCGGCGGAAAATGGTGAGGCGTACTCCTTGTACGATCCTCGGTCCGGACGGCCCTACGAACAGGATGGTGTCGTACAAACGCTGGAAGCTCGCAAAGTATTCGATAGCGTGGTACAGCACGCCTGGCATACCGGCGAACCGGGCGTTGTCTTCCTCGATCGCATCAATGAGAAAAATCCAACGTCCCCGATCGAGACCATCGAAGCCACCAATCCCTGTGGCGAGCAGCCGCTTCCGGCGTACGACTCCTGCAATCTGGCTTCAATTAATCTGGGTCGCTTCGTGAAGGATCCCCTGCCGGACGATTACCATCCCCGGAAAAACTACCAGGCCGGCGTCGATTGGGATCGTCTCAACGAAATTGTCCGGGTGGGAGTCCATTTTCTGGATAACGTCATCGACGCGAATAAATACCCGATTCCCGAGATTGCCGCACAGACCAAGTCCAACCGACGAATCGGCTTGGGAGTGATGGGTTGGGCCGATATGCTGGCACAACTCCGCATCCCCTATGGCTCGGATGAGGCGTTGATCCTCGGTGAACAGGTTATGGAGCGGATTAATACCGAAGGGCACATGCACTCCTCAGAACTGGCCACCAGCCGCGGCAAATTCCCGCAGTGGGACGGATCAGTATTCGCCGCCGAGGAGGTCGCCATGCGCAACGCTACGGTGACTACCATCGCCCCGACTGGCACCATTTCAATCCTCTCCGGTTGTTCCTCCGGCATCGAGCCGTATTTCGCCATCTCGTTCGTGCGCAATGTCATGGAGGGAACCAAGCTGGTGGATGTCAATCCGTTCTTTGAGAGAATTGCCAAGGAACGCGGGTTTTATTCGACCGAACTAATGGAGCGGATTGCCGCGGCGAATTCGATTCAGAAATTTAACGAAATCCCCGAGGATGTCCGCGAAATCTTCCAGACCGCGGCTGATATTTCACCCGAACATCATATCCGCATGCAGGCCGCGTTCCAAAAACGCTGCGACTCTGCCGTATCGAAGACGATAAATATGCCTCAGGAGGCTTCACCGGATGATGTGCAGACTGCCTATTGGCAGGCGTATCGATCGGGTTGCAAAGGCGTGACCATCTACCGCGACGGGTCCCGACCCAATCAGGTCCTCTCCACGAAGAAAGAAAAACCCCCGGAGGTCAAGCGAACTGAAGAAGTGAAGTCCGAGGCAAAAACAACGAAGGACACAGTGATTGAGGACCGTCCGGATATCCTTGAGGGCATTACGGAAAAAATCAGGACGGGCTACGGCAACCTCTATGTGACCATTAACATTGCGGATGGCCGGCCATTCGAGGTATTCGCCCAAATCGGCAAATCCGGGTATTCGACCATGGCCGATACCGAGGCCATTTGCCGGCTTATTTCCCTGATGCTGCGCTCCAATATGCCGGTGAAGAAAATTATTGAGCAATTGCAGGGGATCGGGGGGGCGAATCCCATATTTGGCCATGGTGAGATAATCTCTTCCATCCCGGATGCGATTGCCAAAGTACTCAAAAAACACTTCGGCAATGGCATGAAAAAGGTCGTCCGTCAGGATATTTACTCCGTACAATGCCCGGACTGCGGCGGGCGATTGCAGCACAAAGAAGGGTGTGTGTTGTGCCCGTCCTGTGGTTTTTCCAAGTGTTAAGGCGCGTGGAGTATTTGTCGTGCGCGGGATCGTTACCTCGATCCCGCGTTTTTCATATTGGCCAAATGCGCGACAAACGGTTGGCAACCCTGGCCGTTTCTTATATATTTCGCTCCGAGCGAGATCGCTCAGCGTGGGGGTGTAGCTCAGTGGTAGAGCATCTGCCTTTTAAGCAGGTGGTCGAAGGTTCGATCCCTTCCACCCTCACTTTTTCTCCCCGATAATTTTGTTGACCGGCTTCCTCTAAGGCCGATCAACATATTCCCCGACAAGCCGATACTCATAATGTATCCTCGCGAGGCCTAAATCACCTCCGGGGGAGCACCGGAGTCCATATGTCGGATACGAAGACGTCGCAATCTCACGCGTCAACCGCGGCACAAAACCCCAGCACCCATCTGGACCTTAAAGATGTCCTTTCCCTGCAGGAATATCTCGAACACCGGTCCTTACCGGCGGGTGGTTTGGTATTTGCTGAAGGCGACCATGGTGACAGCCTGTACTTCATCAAAAGCGGTTTGGTGGAGATCGTTAAGCGAAGCACGGATGAGCACGCCGGGACGATTCGGTTGGCCCGCCGGGGGCCGGGAGAAATAATCGGCGAAATGGCGGTGATTGAGGAAGCGCCCCGTTTTGCGACGGTTGTTTGTGCCGAACCGACGGAACTTGCGGTAATGTCTCGTGAAAGCTTCCTGCGTTTACTGGCAGCCCAGCCGACCATGGCCCTGCGTATCTTGCGGGTGATGATTGACCGACTCAAAGAGACCGATCTGACTCGGCTCCGCGAGACAGAGGAAAAGAACAAAAAGCTGGAAGCCTCCGCTGAGGAGTTGCACAAAATATTGGTCGATTTGCAGGAGGCCAACCAGCAGCTGAGTCAAGCACTGCAATCACGCCAGCAGTTGCTGGATGTGTCACCGTCCCCCATTATCGTCACCAATGTCGATTTCGAGATTATTTATTGCAATCCGGCAACAACACCGGTCTTTGAAGTGCAAACCGAAGATTGCCTGGGTCGCCAGATTGGTGAACTTTTTGGATTGCCCAATTTAGAGTATCGGGGGAAAGTACCGGAGATTTTGTTGGCCGGCCAGGAATGGCGCGGGGAAGCGACCGTCACCTTGGCCGGCGGGCGGCGGGTTTACTGCCGGGTCGAGGCGGTGCCGGTGCCGGTCCGGGAAGGGGAAGACCGGACCTTTCTCTTTATCTTCTATGACGAAACCGAGATTCGGGAACTGCAACGGCAGGCTGCAGCGCGTGATCGTTTGGCCAACAAAGGGGAGATGGCGGCAGAAATTGCTCATGAATTAAATAACTACCTGGCTGTGCTCTCCGGAAATGTCGAATTGTTGCCCATGTTCCTCGGGGGTGATATCTCCGGGCGGGTGACAAAGTGCCTTAACACCCTGGAAACATCGTTGACCCGTATGCAGGTGTTTACTACGGCGCTTTTATCGTCACGACTTCCCCAACATGAGAAATTACAACAGGACCTGAATCAGTTCATCGAAAACCAGATCACCTTTTTGAAACCGCAGAAGAAATTTAAAAAGATTAATATCAAATCTGAATTAGATCCGAACCTGCCGGACTTCGCCTTTGACCAGAACGGGTTGCAGCAAGTGCTTTATAACCTCTTACTCAACAGTGCCGAGGCGCTTGTCGACCAAGGCAATGTAGAACCTGCCGTGGGTATTCGGACACGGTATGATGGCGCCGGCAATTGCGCTACGATAGAAATTCAAGATAATGGACCGGGCATTGCCGCTGAAATCCGCGACAAACTCTTTGAGCAAAATGTGACCACCAAGCCCCAGGGACACGGCATCGGCTTAATAACCGTGCGAAAAATTATCAACGAGCATGACGGCAGTATTACGGTAGCTGACGCTACTGATGGTGGCGCAGTGTTTACCTTGACATTGCCCATCCCGCAGGGCAGCGAAGATACAACTCCCATAGAGAATACCCAATAATGGTGTAGGGATGAGTTCACCACTCGACACGATGTGGTTTCTCATGCTGGGGCATTTCCTCGGTGATTATGCCTTCCAGACCGATCAGGTTGCCAAATCCAAAGGCGCCAGCCGGGGGGCGCTGCTGCTTCATGTCTGCATTTATGTGCTTACGGTCTGTGCGTTGTATTATGTCGGCCATGCGCTTAACGGGTCACCGGTTTCAATCTCGTTCTTGGGTCTGGCTGGCTTGGGTCTGGGAATAATTCACGCCTTCCAGGACTTCGGTAAGGCAAATTGGTTCTCTTGTTCCAAGCAGGCGTACTATATCGATCAGGGATTGCACCTTGTTCAACTTTTCATTTTGCGAATCTGGTTGGGATAGGGATCGTGGGCCGCAAACGAATTGACCAGATGCAATATGCCGCGTTCGTCCCCCAGCGGCTCTTGACGGGAGACATATCTGCCCAGGCTGTCTGCTCGACCACCGGCCCGTTGCTCTTTGTTGATATCAGCGGTTTCACGTCACTCACCCAACGGTTGTCAATCATCGGTCAGGAAGGAGCGGAGCAGCTCACCGCCGGCATCAATCGCTATTTTAGCCGCTTAATCAGGGTTCTTGCCCAACATGGCGGCGATGTGTTGAAATTTGGCGGGGATGCTGTCCTGGTGGGATTTCCACCGGAAACCCCTTTGCAAACGGCGTTGACCTGTTGCACGGTCCTTCATCAGGAAGCGTATAACCACCGGCGGTTGGAAACACCCCTCGGGACGTTTACGCTGGGGCTGCACATCGGAATTTCCTGTGGGACCTACTACGATCTTATTTGTGATTGTGAGGGGTATCGACATGAGCACATTGTATTCGGCCGTCCCGCACACACCTGTCAGCAAGCGGCGGACTTAGCCGGCGATGGTGAGACGGTGGGCTTTTTGCCGGAAAGCCGCCGGAGAGATTTGCCGCCACCTGCCTTCCGTCGGCTACGGCCGGGATTTTACAAATTGTCGCTTCCCCAAAAATATCCCATTCCGCGGGAACACGGTCGCCAGGAAAGAGTGGAACAGCTCTTGGCCGCAGCATTGTTTCTTGATCCCGCAGTCCGTGAGCTAGTTGCACAACGTTCAGAGGATTGGATCGGTGAGCATCGAAAAGTTTCGGTTGTCTTTGCTTTCCTTAAGTCTGCCCACCCCTGGTTAAATCAAAACGATGGCACTGGAATGCAGGCCGTCGGTGACGTTTGTTGTAAACTGGCGCGACAATGGGAGACGACGTGGAGTCGCTCCGATCCCGGGGCCACCTATCACAAGTTTTTGTTTCTCTTCGGGGCCCCGCAGACCGGAGAGAAGGACGAATGCCGCGCTGTCGGATTCGCCAGGGATTTGCAGTTGCATCTAGCGAAACTGGTGCCTGATGGCAATCCGTTGAATTTCGGCATTGGGATTGCGAGCGGTCGAGTATTTTGCGGCTTTGTCGGCTCTCCCGAACGGCGTGAGTATACAGTGATGGGTAATGCGGCCAATCTGGCCGCCCGGCTCGCCGCGAAGTCGATGAGACGCAAAATCTCAGTCGACCGGGCAACAGTTCACCAATCGGCACACCGCTTTCGTTTCCGCAAGCTGCGACCGGTGGCAGTCAAGGGGCGATCGGGCACTATCGAGGTTTACCGTCCATTAAACGAGCGCCCCGCTCAGCAAACGAAAGTGGACGAGTACCGCCATTTATATTATCCGAAGCAATTGGACGCCTTGCATGCACTAACGTCCCACATACCCCGCGGAACAGGTATCGGCGTGGTGATAAGCGGAGAGGCCGGGTGCGGGAAATCGACGTTCATCAATGTCGGATTGCGGCGGTTGAAAATAATAGAAAAACAGACAGCCATTGTGACGGTTTGGCCCGAAGACCAGCAACTGGCATTTTCCGGTCTGGCCAAGATACTGAATGAATACCTGCAATCCCCCCCGACTGAGCTCGCCGACCGCCGGGCAGAGCTGATCAAGCGCTGGCCGCAGACGCTCGATCGCGGTTTGTTGCCGTTAGTTGCTGAGGTAATCGGCGTGCGTGTTTCACCCACTGCTCGCGCAAAGGCGCTTACGCAAAAGGCGCGGCTGCAACAGTTGGGTGAGTTGTTGCCGGTCCTCATTGATCATCTCAAACCAACGGAACATCGGGCGCTCGTGCTGGACAACTATCAATGGATGGATCCCACCAGCCGGCAGGTTCTGGAATACTGGTGGCTGCACGCGCAGCAGTTTTCCCTGCTTCTGCTGGCGGGTACGCGAACCGCGCTGGCATTCAGCGCCGATATTTGGAAGAATATTACCGCTATTGAACTGGGAGCAGTACGTGAAGATGCACTGCTCTCACTTATCACGAGTCGGTTTCCCGGTGCCGAGATTCCTTCCCGCCTGACCACCAAATTGAAGGAAGTTTCTAAGAGCGTTCCGGCGGTAGCAGACGCCTACCTCGACTACTGGATTGAGGAAGCGGTCATCTACCTTGACCCCCGAAACCAGCAACGTCTGCATGTCGATCATCTGGAAATCACCGACATTCCCGATGCACTATTGGCGTCCTACGTGCGCCGGTTGGACCGTTTGCCCCCGGAACAGGCCGAGGTGATTCGCGGGTTGGCGGTTTGGGGAACCGGAGCAGATGAACGAGCCCTGCGAAAAGTGTTATCGGATACTCCCGCCTTGGATTTTTCAGGCACGATTGCCCGATTGGCGCGTCAGGGTATTGTTGAGAAGCGTGCAGCGGGAAAGAAAACCCAGTGCAGTATCACCCACCCCTTGTTGGCCAGAGCGGCATACCAAACGATGTCCTACTCGCGTCGTCGCGCGTTGCATACTGCCGCGGCGACTATCTGGAGAAAGCGGCGCGGCGCGCGGGCGGCGGTTAATCTTGCCCGGCATTTACTGGCTGCGGGCGAGTATGCCGAGGCCGTCCCATCACTGATGGCAGCGGCGGAGTATGCGACGAAATCCGGCGCCTTTCTTGAAGCCCGCGATTTCCTGCAAAAGGCAGCCGGAATCAAGCCGCGGTATAAAAGCCCGGACGTGCAGATTGAAATTCGGCGCAGTCTGGCCACTCTCGAACAGGAACTGGGAGACTATACCGCCGCGCGACGGCATTACGACCAGGCATTACGCCGCGCGCGAAAGATCGGTAATCGACATCAGACACTATCGGTGCAATTAAGTTTGGGGCGCCTCTATTGGCTGGCTGGCTGGTATGACCGTTGCGCGCAGATAGTCCAAAACATCCTGAATGCCCGTGGTACGGCCGTTGATACGACCATCACGGCGCGGGCCCGGTTACTCAAAAGTGAGTTGTTCCGCCGCCGCGGCAGTTTTGATCAGGCGGAAGCGGAGGCGAAAACAGCGCTGACGTTGTTTCAGAAGATAAACGATACCGACGGATTACAGGACGTACAAAATACACTGGGGATAGTTTGTTGGGCGCAGGGGAGACTCGGGGATGCCGCCGATCATTTCCGTGGCATTCTCAAACTGGGTAAGCGGGTCGTGGACCCCGCCAGCCGTGCGCGCATTGATAACAACCTGGGCATCTTGTACGAAGAACAAGCGCAATTGCTGCGGGCGGAGCGATATTACCAACAGGCTTTTGAAGCATTTGCGGCGATCGGCCATCGGCGAAATCGCGCCTATTGCCTCGGCAATCTCAGCAATATCCAACGCCTGCGGGGCAATTTCGACGCGGCATTTGCGGGATATCAAGAAGTGTTGCGTGAAACACAGGCCATTGGGGAAGCCCACGCCCACGCCTACACGCTGGGCAATATGGGCGACCTCTACGCTGATTGTGGTGCGTTCGACCAGGCGATGCCGTATTTCCGCAAGACGATGACGTTTGCCCGTCGAGCCCAGGATGATGAGCTCCACGCCGAAACCCTGCTCCGTATCGCCTCGGCCAAACGGGCGGCAGGCTGCGCGCGACATTGGAATAAACTACTCGCTGACGCCGCGCGGCTGGCCGAAGCTGCAAACTCCGAGGAATTCCAGATTAAGGCCGAGTTATTAACCCTGGCTGATCGGGGGAAGGGCAGCCGTCCGGTTGAGCGAATAGACCACCTTAAACAGCTCCTTGAACGGTCAGAAAAGGCACGTTTGCATTATTACGCACTGAGTGTCCGGGAAGAGCTGGCTCACCAATACTATCGGGCAGGCGATTTGCCCGCAGCCTGTCGTATGATTGTCCAGGCAATCGCGACATCATATCGAGCAGGATATCATGTGTTCACGGTTCGTCTGACGGATCGGCTTCTGAGGCTTCTCTCTGCCGCGCAGGAGACCGGTACAGTTATCCGTATCCGCGACCACTGGCGAAAGCAAATCGGTCGCGGTCTGACCATGAGAGCGCAAATCCTTGAAGCAAGTGCCGATCCCACTCTCCGCCGCTCTTTCGAGAAGCTGTATCAATGTGGTGTGTCGTCCGCTGTGCTCCACCGAGCCTGACCCTTCCCCAAAACTCCATTTGACTGTGGGCCGAATCCCGCTTTCGTGGGATTTTCCCCACAATTTTTCCCAGTTGTGGATCCCAATGATCGCGCCTTTACCAGCTGTGCAGCGATTGGCCATCATTGTAAGGCGTGTTATGCCAATGGAATACGTCGTGGGTGTTAAGTATTACATCAGGTGGGGCAGGAATCTTGCTCACCAGTAACTCAAAAAAATGAAAATCCCAAGGAGGATGACATGAGTGTTGCAAAAGGTTTTTCACCGTTAAGATTCACCGCCCTGGTCGGCGTCTTCGCTGTAGTAGCGATCTTATTCGTCGCATGTTCCGGGGACACTCCTTTGGGAATCGATGATTCTGCCATTCAGCACGATCCGATGAAGGCGGCCGCCTTTGCCGATTCAGTCATGCGATCGTATGCTAGGTCCGGTCTGGCCACTGACTCGGATTTGGATTATTTGAAGGATGATCCTTATTACCTCTGCGATGCTGAAGTCGAGAAAGTCGTCGACGAGACCGGTGGTGTCATAAAAGTGCAACTCGACAACGAAGAAATTTCCTTCTACGTTCCCGAAGGTGCGCTTAACGACGAGGTCGAGATTCGCTTGTGGGGATTTAAATTCCGGACACCCTACGGCGATGTGTGGATATATGACTGCAGCCCGGACGGACTCCAGTTCAATAAACCGATGTGGGTGGAACACCCTGTTGATCGACAGGACGGGGACGCAGCGGCGCTGATCTTTATTGATGAAAGCAAAGCCGGCAGCACACTGGAAATGGAGGCAGTTTCGCCTGTTGTGGATGGCCATGTGACGTTTCTCATCTATCACTTTTCGAAATACGCGATTACCTGATCGTTTCCAATTTGCCCAGACCCTGAGACCCAAAAGCCAAAACCTCCCTGCCCCGGCCCGTCGCCCACGGACCGGGGTTCCCCTATGCGATCGAGAGTAGATTTTGCCGCGTTCTCATCGTACCATGCCCGCAGGATAGAATTCGAGAGATTGGATCTGGATAATGTCGGATCAGCAGCAATCGCAATGGCAGGCTCCGGACAAGCGGCACACTACTCCGTCTCCGACCCGGCGCTTTGTCAGGGATTGGGATTTTGGCCGGGCCATCATCTTTTATGTTTTCATTTTTGGCGCGACGATTGTAGTCGGGGTGGGATTCTTCGTGCTGCTTGGTTTTACCCTTAGCGCCTTGCTCAGCGAGTTGCTGATCTACCTGGCTCTGCCGCTGCTGCTTTCCCGGTTTTTTGCGACCGGGTGGAGTGATTGGACTCAGAGACCAAACCTGTCGCCGGCCGCCTGGGGCAGTATACTTTTGGCTATGTTGGGCCTGGTCGTGCTGATCTCCAATATCCCCGTGTTTGTCGATGAGTTGTTTCCCATGCCGGAGAGTTACCGGCAAATGTTCGAGGACATGCTGACGGCAAATACCTGGGGTGAATATGTTCTCTTGCTGTTGGTCGTAGCCGTGGTGCCGGGGCTCTGTGAAGAAATCGCCTTTCGTGGCGTGATTTATCAGGGGATTCGTAATACCTTCGGCCCGAAACCGGCGCTCCTGGTCAGCAGTGTTCTTTTTGCAATCATACATTTGAGCGTCTGGAATTTTGCGGCGTTGATCCTGATGGGGCTATTCCTTGGGTATCTGCGCGAACGAAGCGGCAGTATCTGGCCCGGGGTGGTAGCGCACGTGACGAACAACGCGTTGGCGCTGACGATGTTCACTCTCTCGCCACCGGCGGAAAACGCCTGGCATTATGAGTACTTTCCGCTCTGGTTAAATCTCCTGGCGGTCAGCATTTTGGTCTTGGGTATGATCGGTTTTGTTCGTATGTCACAGAGGTTCGCCTCGGGCGAACCAGAGATGGAAACGAACAGTGATGGATAAAACAAACGCAGAATTTTCCTCGGTGCCTGAGCGAGTGCCTTCCGGGCTGACGCCGGATGCCGCCGTCCTGTTCCGGGCCGGCCGGGTGCTTAATTCCACACTCGACTTGTCGGAATTGCAGGATGCTGTTCTGCAACTACTTATCGATACCTGCGACGCGGAAACGGCGATTCTCCTGTTGGTCGAACGCAAGACCCAGGATTTCGTTCTCATGCGGGCCTATGACCGACGCACTAATACCTTCAGCAACTTTCCGATCCGGGTTGCGAATCGTCTGTTTTCCTGGATCCAGCGGGAAAATCCTACGGGTTCAGGTATGACCAAAGAACTTCCCCGGCGGGTGGAGAGTGCCTTGGATGATGTGGTGCCCCAGGAGGAACGGCAAACAGCCTGGAGTTCGCTCCGCCGCGGGGGGCGCTTATCCGGCGCAATCGGCATCATTACCACCGGACACAGTGAGACCAATCGCTGGGTGATGATTACCGCCCTTGCCGATCAAATAGCCACTGCGCTGGACAATGCCCTGCTCTTTCGGGCCGTCAAGCGGCGTTCGTCAGAGGCACGGATTCTCCTCCAGTCCTCCCTCGCTCTTTCCGGCAGCCTGGATTTAGATGAAATCCTGACCACCATTCTGGATAAATTGCAGGCAGTTATCGAATTCGATGCCGCCGGTGTATTCCTGTTTGACCGCGAGGATAAGGAACTGATCCCGATCAGCCACCGTGGCTTTGATGATAACAAACGACACCTGCTCCGGCGAAAATCGGACGAAGGGCTTGTTGGTTCTGCAGTTAGTCGTAACGAGGTCGTTTTGGTTCGTGATGTCAACGCTGACCCGCGGTACAAAAACGCCCGGGATGCGACGCGCTCGGAATTGGTAATCCCCATTGCCGCATTGGGCCGTCTCATCGGGGCTTTCGACCTCGAACGGGATATTATCGATGGTTTCTCCGCGGAGGACGTCAGCCTGGCCACGGCATTTGCCGGTATCGCCGGTGTGGCCATCGAACGCGCCCGTCTTTACCGGGAAACACTGGATAAACATCGGCTCGATGATGAACTGCAAATCGCGCGCTCGATCCAGGAATCATTCCTGCCAAAATCTGACCCGGATCTTCCTGGCTTCGAGATTGCAGGGCTGAATGTCCCGTCCGAAGCAGTCGGCGGCGATTACTACGATTTTATTCCCATCGTGGAAAACCAGGTGGGGATCGCAATTGGTGACGTTTCCGGTAAGGGAATTCCTGCGGCCTTGATTATGGCGGCGTTCCGGGCCTCTCTCATCGCGGAAATTCGCAATAATTATGCGATCCGCACCATTTTCGCCAAGGTCAATTCGCTCATGGAAGAAACCAGTGAACGTGGACGGTTTGTCTCCGGGTTGTACGGGGTCCTGGATGCAAAAAATAAAGTCCTGACTTTTGCCAATGCCGGACATAATCCGGGATTGCTTTGTCGTCAGGACGGTACTATTGAATATCTAACCGAGGGGGGGCCCCTTTTCGGGGTAGTGCGGGACCAGGTGTATGAGGAGCGGCCGATCTCCCTGCGCAGCGGTGATTTCATGCTCTGGTACACCGACGGAGTTACGGAAGCGGAGAACGAAAACGAGGAGCTTTTTGGCGAAGACCGCCTGGAACAACTTCTGCGCGACCATGCCAAAGAATCAGCAACGAGTGTCCTCGGCACGATTCATCGCGCGGTGAACGCCTTCGCGTCCCCCGACGCCACGATGGACGATCTGACGATGGTCGCGGTAAAAGTCCTGCAATGACCCGAGGTCAATTTCTGCCACTGCTCATATACATGTCCGTGAATCTTCCAACACAATCGTTCCGCGGCCAGCCACTGGTAACCAGGGTGCGACAGACTATTGACCAGCATCACCTGTTGCAAAAGGGAGACCGGGTGTTGGTTGCAGTTTCGGGTGGCCCGGACTCCACCGCGCTGTGGCGCATTTTGCAGATATTGGCGGCAGATTACGATCTCTGGCTGAGTGCAGTACATGTGAATTATCATATGCGCGGTGCGGAATCCGATGCCGACGAAGCTTTTGTGTGTGACCTCATTTCGGAATCCGAGGCCCCCCTATACATCCGCTCTCGTCGCTTCCGCTCCGCCAAGCGCGCTAATTTTCAGGATTGGGCACGGAAGCAGCGGTATGATCTTTTTGCACAACTCGCCGAGAAAGAACAGCTTGATAGAATTGCCCTCGGTCATACTTTCGACGATCAGGTCGAGACGGTCGCTGCCGGACTGCTCGGAGCACGTCGCAGCTTCCTTTTTGGCGGTATACCCCGGTCGCGGGGACGGATTGTCCGACCGCTCTATGACTGCCGGCGCACCGAGATTGAAAATTTCCTGAAAGCGATCGGTCAACCGTTTCGTGAAGACTCCTCTAATCGAGAAGCCAAGTATCATCGTAATGTACTGCGCAGAACGGTGCTACCGGAGTTACGTAAAGCAATTGGGCCGCAAATCGACGAGACTTTATTCGATATTGGGCAACAATTGGGAGCATATGAACAGTATTTGCGGGAACAGACTGCCGACCTGCTGAAAAAGGCCGAGGAAAAGCGGGGCCGGAGATGGCTGTCGCTTGGCCTGGATGTGCTTTCGGAGAGTCCTGATGTCCTTGATTACCACCTCCTGACACAGATTGCAGGAATGCTCAACCTGCCCCCGACCGCGGTCGGGCACCATGCCCGCTCGCGCTATCGTGCCCTGTTGGAGACCGGAGAAAGAGGACAAAAGGTGACGTGGGGGAAGGCCCTGATTGAGCGCACCCGCTCGTCATTACTGTTTTATCATCCCGTTCGTGGCGTGTCGCCCGCTGTAACTGTCCAAGGACCCGGTAAGTACGTACTCAAAGAGTGGGGATTGACGATTACCCTTCGACATCTGCCCACGAAGCGCCGTAAGTCATTCAGAGTACGGCGCGCGAGCAAGCGGATCTTTGTCGATGAGGATCGTCTGGTGTACCCGCTGCAACTCCGGGCGCCACGACCAGGCGACCGAGTACGCCCTCTGGGAATGCGAGGATCGAAAAAGGTGTTTGATCTCCTCGCTGAAGCCGGTGTACCGGCGGGATTGCGGCAAGACGTGCCGCTGATTACCGATAATCGCGGCATTATCTGGGTTGTTGGCCATCGCCAGGCGGAGCGCACCCAGGTGACCGACAGGACCAGGACCATTTTGGAATGTACGGTCAAGGATCAAGTAAATGAGCGAATGGGATAATCACCTGCCGGCGGAGAACCAGTTGGCCAACAGCCAATTAGCCGTACCGGAAACGCTGATTGAGCGAGAGGACCTGCACGCACGGGTGCAGGAACTCGCCGGCGAAATTGATCGGGATTATCCTCGGCGGAATCCGGTGCTTATCGGTCTGCTGAAAGGAAGTTTTGTCTTTTTGGCTGATCTCATCCGGGAATTGACCATCGAGTATGAAATTGATTTTATGGCGATCAGCAGCTACCAGGATCTGACAGAACATTCCGGCGCGGTTAGACTTTTGAAGGACTTAAGCGTAGATATTAAGGGACGGTCGGTGATAATCGTCGAAGACATCGTCGATTCCGGTCAGACAATCGATTATATTCGCCGAATGTTGCTCGCGCGTCAACCGGCCGACCTGCGTATCATGACTTTGTTGAGTAAAGCGGGCAGACGGCAAGTCGATGTGCCGATAGAGTATGTAGGATTCGAAATTGACGATGTATTTGTTGTTGGGTACGGCTTGGACCTTGCCGAGCGATATCGCGGGTTAGATCGTATCGCAACGGTTGAAATTGATGATGAGTGATTTGAATAAGATGAAGTCTCCAGGGGATCGACCCACGCCGCGCCGGCCCCGAGGTGGTAAGGGGCCGGAAGGCAAAGGTGGCCCCGGCTTTAATTGGAAACGGGGATCGCGGACCGGATTGTTCTGGATTGCGCTGATTGTGCTGGCGATTCTGGCTATGCAGGCGTTTTCCTCATCCAAAGTCCAGTATACTGAGATAAATTACACGGAATTCATTCAACAACTCGAAGCGGATAATATCGCCAAGGTCACGTTTGTGGATCAGTGGATCCAGGGCGAGATGATTACCCCGTTACAAAACGAGCCGGGGGAAAAGCCCTCAAGCTTCCGGCACTTCAAATTCCTCCTCCCGTTGAAGGATACAGAGCTTCTGGGTCGGCTCGAGGAACACGGAGTAGAAATCTCGGCCGAGCAGGAAGGGATCAACTGGACACAGATTCTCTTCACTATCGGTCCGTGGATCCTGCTGATGGCGTTTTTCTGGTTATTTTTGTTTCGGCAGATGCAGGGTGCGGGTACCAAGGGGATATTTTCCTTCGGTAAGAGCCGGGCGAAACTAATCGCGGAAGATCGGCCCAAGGTGACGTTTCGTGATGTCGCGGGAGCCGATGAAGCCAAAGTAGAATTATCGGAGATTATTGAGTTTTTGAAAGACCCGGGCAAATTCCAGCGGCTGGGCGGCAAAATCCCCAAGGGGGCGCTGCTCTTGGGTTCACCGGGTACCGGGAAAACCCTGCTGGCGCGCGCGGTGGCCGGCGAGGCCGGGGTACCGTTTTTCTCGATGAGCGGCTCGGATTTTGTCGAGATGTTCGTCGGGGTCGGCGCTTCCCGCGTGCGTGATTTGTTTGAGCAAGGCAAACGGAACGCCCCGTGTATTATTTTCATTGACGAAATTGATGCGGTCGGCCGCCATCGGGGCGCCGGGCTCGGCGGCGGACACGATGAACGCGAACAGACTTTGAATCAGCTATTGGTGGAAATGGACGGTTTCGAGTCCAACGAAGGCGTGATTCTTATTGCGGCGACGAACCGTCCTGATGTGCTGGATCCCGCATTGCTGCGCCCCGGACGCTTCGACCGGCAAATTGTGGTTGATCAGCCCGATGTCAAAGGCCGGGAAGGGATCCTCAAAGTTCACACCCGCAATATCGTGTTGCACGAAGATGTTGATTTGAAGGTCGTCGCCCGCGGTTCTCCCGGACTTTCCGGCGCGGATCTCGCTAACCTGGTCAATGAAGCGGCGCTATTGGCAGCGCGGCGCGACCATGACAAAGTCCGAGCTGACGATTTTGAGGACGCCAAAGACAAAATCATGATGGGCACTGAGCGCCGGTCACTAGTAATCCCGGAAGAGGAAAAGAAATCGACGGCATTTCATGAAGCCGGCCATGCCCTGTGTGGCAAGTTGTTGCCGGACGCCGACCCGGTGCATAAGGTGACAATTATCCCGCGCGGCATGGCGCTCGGCTTGACCAGCTTTTTGCCCATTGATGAACGGCATTCCCATTCCAAACAATATCTGGAATCGATGCTGGTCTTCATGATGGGTGGCCGGGTGGCGGAGAAAATGGTGTTCAATCACTATACCACCGGTGCCGGGAACGATCTGGAACGCGCCACCGCGTTGGCGCGCAAGATGGTGTGTGAATGGGGCATGTCGGAGGAGCTGGGGCCGCTCACCTTCGGCAAAAAAGAGGAAGAGATATTCCTTGGACGGGAGATCGCCCGTCACCGGGACTACTCGGAACAGACCGCCCAGAAGATTGACGACGAAGTCACACGCATCATTCGCGAGGCAGAAGGAAAAGCACGTAAACTGCTCGACGAAAACTTCGACACCCTGAAAGCGGTTGCCGAGGCGTTGCTGGAATTTGAGATGCTGGACGGCGAAGAAATCGATAGCCTGATGAAGGGTGAGAAACTCGATCGCCCGCCGGTCAAGAAACCATCGCCGGGAACGGACGACGAGGAAGAAACTGAAGAGACAGATAAATCAAAGATCACCGGTTCGAAAGTAGATACGGTGTAATAAAGAACGCCCCTATTGACACGTTGATGGCAAACGCGGCGACCACTATTCGTGCTCTTACGCTTCCCTCCCATACGCTCGATCTGGCGTCACGCCCGTTGGTCATGGGGATTGTCAATGTAACCCCCGATTCTTTCTCGGACGGGGGTAAGTTTTATGATCCTCGGCGGGCGATCGATCACGCCCAGCGGTTAGTTGACGAGGGCGCCGACATTATCGATATCGGTGGCGAGTCCAGCCGCCCCGGCGCCGAACCGGTTGACACGGAAGAGGAATGGCGTCGGGTCGGTCCGGTGCTGAACAATATTGCCGCGACCTGTCCGGTTCCCGTCTCCATCGATACGTACAAGGCGGAAACCGCCCGCCGGGCTCTGCAGGCCGGCGCCGCCATTGTCAACGATATCTCAGCCTTGCGGTTTGATCCGGAGATGAGTGAGGTCGTACGGTCACACCAGGCTGGACTCATTCTAATGCATATGCAAGGAACTCCGCGCAGTATGCAAAAAAATCCGGTCTACGAAGATGTGGTGCGAGAGATTAAAGCGTTCCTTGCCGAGCGGGCGCAGGTCGCCGAAAACGCCGGTATTCAGTGCACGCGGATTATCCTCGATCCGGGAATCGGTTTCGGTAAGACATTGACCCATAACCTGCAAATATTAAATCGACTGGCAGAATTTCGGGAATTGGGTTATCCTATACTGGTCGGTGTGTCTCGGAAAGCTTTTATCGGTAAGATTTCCGGGGTGGACAAAGATAACCGGTTGGAAGGCTCGCTGGCCGCGGCGATTCTGGCGGTGCAGGCGGGGGTGCAGATCGTCCGCGTCCACGATGTGCGCGAAACAAAGCGCGCGCTGAGTATTGTCAACGCGGTGGCCCGGCCGGAAGAAGATTATACAAAAGCATAAAGAGCATCATGGAACTGTTCCGCATCGGTTTTATTCGCTTTGGTCTGGTAGATTTAATTGATGTGGCGGTAGTATCGCTGGTTTTCTACCGGCTGCTTACCTTGATGAAGGGCACTCGCTCGGCGCAAATTGCGACCGGGCTCACGCTGGTCTTTGTCTCGTCGGTGCTGGCATTCTGGTTTCAGTTGAAAGCCGTGATGTGGATGTTTACCAACCTGGCAACGGTCGGATTCATTGTGCTGGTGATTGTCTTTCAGCCGGAATTGCGCTCAGCGCTGGCCAAAATCGGCCACTCGCGAGTCTTCAGCATGTTTTTCAATTTGGAAGAGTCGCGCAAAATCGATGAAATCGTCAAGGCCACCACCCGACTCTCGGAATTGAAGTACGGCGCCTTAATTGTCCTCGAACGGGATGTCGGGTTGCGCAATGTTATCGAAACCGGCAAGGCGATGAAGTCTCAACTCTCGGCGGAGTTGCTTATCACGCTTTTTACCCCGTATACGCCGTTGCATGACGGTGCGGTCGTGATCCGGGGGGATAATATCGCCGCCGCGGCCTGCACATTGCCGATGACCAAAGAAGAACAATACATGAAAATCTTTGGCATGCGGCATAAAGCAGGGATCGGGATCACCGAAGAATCCGACGCGGTCGTGATCATTGTCTCCGAAGAGACCGGCGAGATCTCCTTAGCCGCCCACGGCCAGATTTATCTCAACATCGAAAAATTCGCCGTCAATGACCAACTGGTCAAACTCCTGGCCTAATTACGTCTGCGCGCAGGCCTTTACCCTGCCCGTTTTTACCCACCGCGTCATCCCGGCCTTGAGCCGGAATCCAGTTTCCCTTGCGTAGCAAGGGAGGAGTATGTTGAAAGGGGTGCGCGGCAGGTCTTTAACCTGCTCGTTCAATTCGAGTTTGCAGAATTGTTCTCATTGCGAAAGAAATCGGCCGTATACGGCCGTCATCCCGGCCTTGAGCCGGGATCCATTTTGGGGTGGGGAGAAAATCTCACCACAAATAGTAGGTCACCCCGGGCATCCCGGCCCACGAAAGTACTTGCGTCGCTCTGTGTAATTCTGTAGCTTTACCTTGAGGCTACCAGAGAAAGGTGCGGGGGTCGCTCCGGCGACCGAACGCGGGAAAAGAATGTGTCAACCGCTTCGGCGGCCAAACACGCAAAAAGATACTTTCGAAGGTAGCCTCATTTTTTTTGTGCGTTTTGTGTGCGCGGCAGGTCTTTACGCTGCCCGTTTTTACCCACCGTGTCATCCCGGCCTTGAGCCGGGATCCAGTTTCCCTTGCGCAACAAGGGAGGAGTATGTTGAAAAGGGTGCCCGGCAGACGTCCTCGTCTGCCCGTAGTTGGAACCCTGTAACCCACCAAGAGTGACAAATCCCCATGGGATTTGGAACGGCTGGTGGGTTGTGCAGTTGAAAAAGCCCGTATCGCGGGATATGCGTAGGTCGAAACCCTTGAGTCGTCCCGCAATGCGGGACGACGTGGTTTCGACAAGATCATCGTCGGGAATTGTTCCGCCCCTTTGCCGGAAATTCGATTAACAACGGACCGTGTCGAAACCGCGTCAATCCCCTCCCGCCATGGCGGAATGGGATTGTCTCAAGGGTTTCGACCTACGAATCTTTTCAGGAAACCCACGCGGTCACGTTCTGCGAAGCAATAATGCGCGCCGCGCCTAATTGCGAAGCAGAAAGGGTGGGCCACCTGGGGCGGGTTTCAACTGCGGTGGATACTGTCTGACATCAATGGGTAAGCAGCATTTTTGGAATGTACGATGATACATCATACACAATCGTGTCTCCATTTTCCAATATCCAAAAACTAAGCCATTTATCCCCTATCAGATCTAAGTACCTATCAGAGACGAAATCCAATTTCCCCAAAGCTTCGGCGATATTGAACTGATCGGTCATGCGCAGAACATAGTATGGCCTTCTAACCGTGCCTTGGCCAGTCAACACGAGCGCAAATAGGCATACCGCAAATTGTTTTTGCTCTTGTAGTGCCTGCCGGTCATTGCCCAGTTGTGTGTATGCCAGCGCAGCAAGCGGTGAGCAGACGGACTCAAGAGCAAATCCGGTTGTGATGTCGAATATACCTGCAACACGGAATCGGACTTTCCTTCGAAAGCTAAACGTCTCATCTCATTGATAGCGTTGCCGAAGGGGGCATAAGATGAGTCAGTACGTATCGCTTCCCGTACCCTCAGATAATTGTCCATTGATGGATGGTTCAAATATTGGTCGTACAACTCTCTCGCAGAAACGTCTACTTTGCCTTTATCTGATTCCACGGTGTCATTTGCTATGGGCACTGAGACAGAGCTGAAAACAATACATATTAAAACCAGCAGTGTGGCGTGTGCCTGGTGATAAGCAGTTACTCTTGCAACCACCATGTGTCCTCCTCCTTTCACCGGCGCAACCGTTTCAAAATGCGCCCTTTGACCGCGCGGCATCCTAAATGCCACGCGATTGTGCCAGTGCAAGGTGTCCAATCACCTACTGCAGCAGGGATGTTGTGCTGCATTATGTCGGCATATACGGAGCCGACTCCAATCTCTATATTTGATACACCACCAGGAGTAATTAATTCCGCCAATTGCCGAGTAAATCAATCGGTGGATAAATCATTAGCTATAGAGTAACGGCAGTAAAATCAGGAAACCCACTCGCAGGGCGGGCCACCCGGCGGGCTTCCGGCGCAACACGCGTGAACAGAAAGCAGGATTACGTGTTACTCTCTGCTAATTCGCTCGACCTCAAAGCTAAAGATGTACTCGTTTACGACATCCTCGATTTCCAAGGGCAAAAGAACCTGTACCGAGTCCCCAACGAGAGAACTATCGGCCTTCATAAAAAGATCGTATGTATACCAACTATTGGCAACCCAAGCGACGTTATCAGTTGGAACTATAATGTCGGTGATCATACCCTTTCTCGGAACAACCGTCGGGGGCTGAGGGTTATTTCGGTCGGTGTATTTCACGCCGGAGTGCATACAACGATGACTGGCGCCGTGATGATCCACATAGGCGGCCTCGTCCCAAATGATCTTTATGGAGTGGTCTGTCTTGTTACTCAGGAGAAGAGAGATGTCTTTGGAGCCAAAGTACCAAACAGTCCTCACCATGTCATCCTCGAAAACGTACTTGGTAACTCCTTCTTCCTGGGTGGTCGCCACGGTTTGCTCACCATATCGTTGTTTTGCTTCCTTGGGACGCTCGACCTCAACTAGCGCCAGATGTGGTCTTTGCGGCTGCAGTGTTGCACACGACAGAACAAGACAGGCCACTAGCAGCAGCCAAGAAGCCCTAAAAGTCTTTTCAAATTGCATAATGGACACCTCCTAGCCCGGATATTTCATGAATAGATTTGGCGAAGCCTTTTAATTCTTTATCAT
>CAYWVO010000025.1:0-49691 GCA_964461835.1 uncultured Ignavibacteria bacterium
GCCTCGCCCGCGTAACCTGAATTGCATAGGATTCCGGTAGCCACCAACGCCTTGTTTGCCAAAGATAAAATCGTCAAGTAAGCATATCTTAGCGCAGATGATTCAGTATTGTCAATTATCCATGATGCAATTTCATCAGAATTTTTGATGGAGTTTGACGCAATGTTAAAAAGCTCACGATGTAGACTGTAGGCATTGGTTTTCCCGAAATACCAGAAACCATCAACACGATGGTCAATATCAACCTCGAGAACGCCAGTATTTGTGATTTTTGCATGACACATATTTACTGATACGCAGTCACCGGCCCTATCAAGCACGGCCTCTCAAACTGGATTCCCGCCTGCGCGGGAATGACAAGTGATGGGGTCCTTCCTCCTATGTGCCGGTCAGCCCTTGGGCTGACTGGATTGGTGGGTGCAAAGCACCCACCTTACAATTCCCTTCGCGATCTGGTGGCAACCCCAAACTTTTCGCCGAAGGCGAACTCGGTTTGGGGTTGATTCACCTTTATTGTTCTACTCTGAGTGTCGGGTTTCTCGGTATGCTGCGCATTCCTCGGAACCCGACCTACGCTTTTCCCTCGCGCTCCCAAACGGGATTCCTGCTTATGCAGGAATGAAGGGGTTATGGGTGGCCCGGACATTTGTCCGGGTTTCAGACGCTGTTGCGCTATGTTGCCAAATCAACATACAACTCATCCAAAATGAGGGGCACATCACTTTTTCCCACTCGAGCCCCTGCGCTTGACCATTTCCAATGTCCTGGTTCAGCGACCAAGCCACGACGAACAGGATTATACTCTATATACTCAATTGCCCGATTCACGGTCTCAGGTTTGAACAAATTCCGGTCATAGCCACCACCCGGTTGCCAGAACCGAAGCACCGTTCGGTTCCCGACTCTCTCCTGAAGTGTTTTCAGTTTCCCGGCATTATGCTCTTGTAGGTATTTCACAGCCCGGCGAGAGAACGTTTCTTTGATGCGTCGCAGGATCGTCATCATTGAGTAGTCTGGATTTTGTGGGTGGATCAGTAGATGGATATGCTCCGGCATGATGACATACGCATAGGTGCGAAAACTCTCATTTTCTCTCGCGTCGTTCAGAACTGTGGCGAACAGTGAACAGAGATCATCGTCATTGAAGAGTTGTTGGCGATGGGAACAACTAAATGTGAGGAAGTGGATATGGCCCTCAATTTCAAATGCTTGGCGAGGCATGTTTTCTACCGATCAGTCTTTGAAACCTTGACAAATGTCAAGGCCACCCTTAGTGTCATTCGAATGTCAAGGCCACCCTTAGTGTCATTCAAATGTCAAGGCCACCCGCCACCCGCTGTGTCATGTGTTCTTACCCATCAGTCCTAGAAACCTTGACAAATGTCAAGGCCACCCAATATAACTCCTATCACTTTCTTAAAATCCCCTACAACTTCGCCTTCACCAAATTCTCCGCACCGCCGGCGACCACCAGCTCCTGCGCGACTGTCGGCAGGGGATCGAACGAGAAGGTCTGGCCGTCACAGGTGATCTTCGATCCCTGATAATCTACGGTAATATCCGGGCCGACCACGGTCGGGGTCTTATCGCCTGAGTATTTCTCCCGCAGGTAATCAACCAGCGCCGGACATTCGAAGACCACAAAGCCGTTGTTGAAAGCGTTGCGCTTATAGGTCTGTGAGAACGATGCGGCAATCACACAGCGGATACCCCGATACGACAACGCGGTCGCAGCCTGCTCGCGGGATGATCCCGTGCCAAAATTGCGCCCGGCCACGATCACATCCCCGTCCTGCGCCGCATTCTGAAATTCGGGATCATAGTTGAGCATGCACGCGGCCGCCATCTCGTCTTTGGTCAAGTTGTCCTTATAGGTGAACTCGCCGCCGTAGATACCGTCGGTGTTTAAATTATCCACATCCAGCCAGAGCACACGCCCCTGAATCGACGCCGGGAAACCCTCGATAATCGACACCGGCTCGGCGGGACGATCGGCCTTCCCATGGATTTTGATGTCATGTATTGGCTCACCATCGGTGAATTTAGTGGGGGAGACGATATACCCCGCCACTGCGGACGCGGCCACCACTGCCGGACTCGCCAGGTAGGCTTTGGCGTCCCGATGTCCCATGCGGCCCTTGAAGTTCCTATTTGTTGCGCTAATCCCCACCTCGCCTTCTTTCAGGGTCCCGGCGCCGAGCCCGATACACGGACCGCAACCACTGGGGAGCGGACGCGCACCGGCCTCCACCAGTGCTTTCCAGTAGCCTTTCTCTTCCGCCGCCCTTCGGACATTGGCGGATGCTGCGGCGACATAGAACTCGACATCATCCGCAACTTTCTTACCCTCGATTACCTTGGCCGCCTCGGCCAGGTCCTCCAAACGCGCATTCACACAGGAGAGCAGATATGCTTTCTGAATTTTCACCTTCTGCGCTTCAATTTCCGGTAGCGCGGTCATTGCCTTGACATGTCCGGGGTTGGAGACATGCGGGATTACCGTTGAGAGGTCCAGTGTCAGTTCCACGTTGTAGTGCGCATCCGGGTCGGCTTTGAGCCGATTGGCGAATCCCTGCCTAACATCCTCACGCGTGCACCGACCAACACCTTTTGCACTGAGATAATCCGCTCGCGTAAGAAGAAAGTCTTTAAGAACTTCATCATAGGGGAACACCCCCACCAGCGCACCCCATTCGGTGGTCATGTTGGCGATACTCATCCGCTGATCCATTGAGAGTCCGGCGATCCCGTCCCCGACAAACTCCACCGCCATATTAAGGACTTCATCGTTGTTGAACACACCACACAAGGCAATGATAATATCCTTGCCGACCACGCCCGGCTGGAGTTCTCCGACCAGGTTCACCTTGGCGATTTGTGGCACCTGCCACCAGGTCTGACCGGTGGCCCAGATCGCGGCGGCGTCCGTGCGCACGACCGGGGTGCCCAGGGCGGCGATGGCGCCGTAAATGTTGGAATGGGAATCGCTGCCGACTACCATACTCCCCGGCGTCACATACCCCTCTTCGATCATCACCTGGTGGCTGATCCCGGTACCGGCGGGATAGAAATCGACGCCATGCTCTTTGGCGAAGTTTTCAATTTTCTCGTATTTGGCCAGGTTTTCCGGCGACGTATTCTGGATATCGTGATCAATCGCGTATACGGGCTGCCGCGGATCGGCGATTCTAGAAGCACCGATCGACTTGAATTTGCCAATGACCGCGCTGGTGTTGTCGTGGGTCATGATATGTTTTGGCCGGCAAGCGATAAAGTCGCCCGCGTACACCTTTTTGCCCGGTTCCAGCCCAACTGTGTAGGCGGTGGCGATTTTTCCAACGAGTGTCTGTCCCATGATTGGTCTCCTGCGCTTGTCCTGTTCAAGTCTCCAATATACCGGACGCGGCGGTCACCGGCAATGATGGCCGGAGACGGGAATGATATACTGAGAAGAATGCCGCAAAATTGAAAGGTTTACCCGCCCACCAATTCAAAATCAATGAAATCGCAATGGTGGAAGACGATCCCTTCTGGACTCCGCTTTCCACCGGCCGCTTCCTTGGAGTGCATGGCAATCACGTGCATCACCGAATCGGGAATTTTTTGCTCCCACGCCAGGCCGACCCCGGAAAACGGGTGGCGGAGATACTTGGCGTGCTCTGATTTTACGTACTTCCCATCCGCGTAAGCAAACTCAATCGCCTTGCCAACATCCGCCAACAACGCCCCGGCAATCAGGATGTCGCGATCGACTTTGTTGCGGTCCTTGTAGGCTTCCTGTAAAACATCCCAGGTGGCGATGCACATTCGGCAGACCGTACGCACGTGCTCAATGAACGTCACGTTGACGTCCGAGACCAGCAGGGTAAAGGGCATGGTCTTCAAATTGTCCAGCGTCAGATCGCTTTTCTCCATTGCCGCAACCCAGGTTTGGAGAGTCTTGTCTCGCAGATCAGGGTCGGAGATTTCATTGATTTCAGGGAGCATCTCAGCTATTTCGTAACGCATCGTAGGGTACCTCATCACCTGTCGTTAGGGGTGCCGTTCGGCAGGGCCGTCATATTCCCAATTACCTGGATCAATTTTGCGCATCGGTCGTTGACGCGTGCGCTCTTCGTGCACGTGAGCAATCACACCGGCAGTTCGCGAGAGGATGAAAAGCGCGTTGGACAACTCGGGCGGGACTTTCAATTCACAGAGCACCGCACCGATGGCTCCGTCGACATTCAATGGCAGCGACTTCCCCAGGACCTCGGGGAGGGTCTTCTCAATGGCCAGTGACATCTGCACGTATGGTCCCATGAAATCCAGCTCCTCCGCCAGTTCCATCAGCCGCACCTTGCGGGGATCCTCGGTATGCACGCGGTGGCCGTAGCCGAACAATCGCTTCTTGACCGCGCGGTAATCGGTCACCAATTGCACGGCGGCATCATCAGCGGTGAGTTTTTTATCTTTTTGTAGCTGGACCGCCTCACTTAGCATCTTCATGCAGTTCTCAATTGCGCCACCGTGATACTGATTGACAGACATCAATCCCGCAGCAATCGATGCCGAGAGCGCGGCGCCGGTCGAGGCGACCACCAGCGAGGAAAGAATCGATGGCGGTGTGACCCCATGATCGACCGACGAGACAATAATCGCGTCAATCATTTTACCAGTTTTTTCATCGGGCAACTCCCCAAAGATTGCTAGATAGGCGACTTGAGCAAAGCTGGCCTTACCCATCAATTCCTGAATCGGGTAGCCGCGAATGTTAATTTTATTCTGGCCGATATCGGTGATGGCAGTGGACCATGTGTCAGTACTCATAATACTCCCCGTATTGAGGTCAATAATTATTCTGTGCCGGTCAGCCCTTGGGCTGACTGATTGGTGAGTGCAAAGCACCCACCCTACAATCTCTCCACCCCCACCCCCAAATGGATTCCCGCCTGCGCGGGAATGACACTTTTCTGTCACCCCAGCGAAGGCTGGGGTCCATAGTGCGTGGGAACCACGCCCCTTGCAGTTTCTCCTCCCCCAAACCTTAAATGGATTCCCGCCTGCGCGGGAATGACAGGAGAAGAATTTATAGCGACGCCATCACTTCCTTGGCAACTTTGGGCAGGTCACCGAAATTCTCGACCACGTGTGCACCGGCGGCGGTAAGCTGCTCAACTTTGCCCTCATAGGTGCCGCGCCCGCCCTCGATAATCGCACCCGCATGGGAGAAGCGGGTACCTTTTTTGGCGCCCCGTCCGCCGATATACGCGATCAGCGGTTTGGTGATTTCGCCGGCTTGCATCAAATCGGCGACCGTCTCCTCCTGTGATCCGCCGATTTCACCGAACATCACAACAGCTTTCGTCTCCGGATCGGCCTGGAACTTCTTGATTACCTCCGGGTGGGGGAGACCGACCACGGCATCACCGCCCACGTGGACAATGGTCGATAGTCCCACCCCCGCGCGCGAAAGATAGTAGGCAATTGAGGACGTAATTCCACCCGAGCGCGAAGTCACCCCGCAATGGCCGGGAAGGAACCAATCCCGCGCAGATGCCGCCCGTCCGCCAATCATCCCCAGAACTGCTTTACCGGGGGAGAGGAGGCCCAACGTATTCGGACCGATGAAATCGGCGTTCATTTCCTTGGCGACCGCCGCGATCTCCAACACATCGTAAATCGGGACCCGGTCGGGAACGATTACTAACAATTTAATCCCGGCATGCAACGCCTCCAGGGCGGCGTTTTTCACCAGTGGTGCCGGGACAAAGATCGTTGAAATATCAATGGCGCCCAGCTGTTCAACTGCTTCTTCAACGGTATCAAACACCGGCACGCCCAGCACTTCCTGTCCGCCCTTGCCCGGGGTGCAGCCGGCAACGACGTTAGTCCCATATTCTTTCATCAGCTTGGCGCGAGCCATGCCCTCACGGCCGGTAATCCCCTGGACCATCACGGCCTTGGTTTCGTCGATAAGAATACTCATGGCCTATTTCGCCTTCGCCAGATATTCGTCCAGGCCGGTAATCGGCAGATCAACATACCCACCACCTGCACCATGCATTTCGCATTCGACCTCGCACGCCAAGCATTCAGTACATTTGCCTTTGGCCGCTTCTTCCTCGGTTATCGCGAGCACCGGTACGTCATTCTCCAATTTGAGAATTTGCGGCACGCATTTTTCGACACAGATTTTCGATTCACACTCCAGGCATTTGGTGTGGTCATACGTGATCGACCCGGTGATCGTCTTGAACGTGTAGGGTTTCTCGGCCTTGGGCTTCGGTCGCGGCTGCGGTTTTTCCTCCGCCGGCTGATATTCGGCAATCAGCTTTTGCATTCGTTCGGCACAGTAATCGGGCGGGTCGTCCTTTTTGTAACCCTCCACGGGAGCGGGCAAATCGTTGGTGTAGTTTTCGAGGATTTCAATCGCCAAATCTTCCATATTGCCACCGAGACGAATAACTGTCGGGATCGAGAGATTAAGCTCTCGAAAGGCCTTCACCAGCCCTCGCGCCGAATGGAACTGTTCCTGCGAAGCGACTCCGGAGCCGGAGCCGAAATACCCGTCGATATTGGGCTGGGCTAAGATAATTTTCGCCGCGCGGTATACCTTGGAGGCCGGGGGATTGCCGGAAGTATCGCAGAAATTGGCGATTTTGTAGCCTCGTTTGTTGACCGCATCCATCGACATCATCGACCCGCCACCCCCAGCACCGTGGAAACCGAGGTATCCTTCACCCTTTTGATAGCCCCGCGCCAGCTCGATAAAATAAAATGTCCCCCGCCAATCGTCTTTTTCCACGTTATAGGCGATGCGGTCCAGTTCGGTCGCCGGATGTCCGAACTCCCGGGCGATCTCGATCCCCAACTCGGGGTGACGGAACACCGCGTAATCGTCAATGGTAAACCGGCAATCGGCGGCCATGATTTCACCCGATTCAATCTGCACCAGCGGATTGATTTCGGCGGCGCGGGCTTCGTATTTGCGGGTAGCCTGGTAGAGCTTTACTGCTGCGGCGCCGAGGCGCAGTTGCAGTTTCCCGTTCACACCCGCCTTACGGATGGCATTACGCGCCTCGAAATCCCGCAGTCCCCAGCGGAAATCAATGAGCGCGTGGGCGACTTTATCAGGATGTTTTTCAGCGATCTCTTCAATGCCGGACCCGCCCACGGAGGAAAAGATCATCCGCGGACTTTTGTTACGATCATCAATGATAATGCCGAGATAGAATTCTCGTGTGATCGGGAGCTTTTCCTCGACAAGCACTTCGGTGACCGGAAATCCCTTGACCTCCAGGGCGAGCATTTTCTCCACCGCAGTAGACATCTCTTCACCTGTTTCAGCAAAGGCGATTGCCCCGATGGATGCACGACCGGTGGTCCAGGCCTGGGCCTTGACCACCGCCGGGAATCCCACGGCCTCGACTGCTGCGGCTACATCCGCAGTGTTCGAAACAACCACACTTTTGGGAACTTTGATGCCGGCTTCCGCCAGTAGTTTCTTTCCCTGATATTCATGCAGCCGTGCCATATACTCCCTTTCTCTCGTAATTGACCCTCAAGAAAAGCCCCAGCAGCCCATTTGGCAACCCCCGGTACTCCTTAAAAGGGCGAGAGGCAGAAACCCGAGGATTTTACCTGAGAATGCCTTTAAAGCACTGTCTAGTCGTCCCTCGGAAACCACTGCCTGAGAATGCTGCACAGCAAATTGAAGGCTGAATCCTGGCAATTCTTCACGCTCACGCTAGTAGCCAAATCAGCAAAAATCCGCGACGATTTTGGTGTTTGTGCTTCCCGGAGAACTGTTCGAAAGGCTTTCTTGGGCTCATCCGGCTTGGGCTGATTAGTCTCCCACAATCCGTTCTGTGACATCCAAGAACGCAAATCGTTCAAATCACCATTCCAACCGAGGCATGTGGGAACGTGAGGAGAGTGTGCCCAAACCCAAATCTCTAACTCCGGATCGATAATGACGACCCGCGCTCGGTCGTCCCAGCCGCTACGCCGAAGACTTTGCTCAACTTGTTGGTACAGGTCGGTCGTCGAAACTTCCTCACGACCGCACCCTCTGTAATCAAATATGACTAAGGCATGTTTATGGGTTCGAATATACCGACGAAGAAATGTGTCGGCATTCTGACAGCATCCTGGATCGTGTTGGGTAACATGTACAAATATATCGTACTTTATGTCGCGAATACCAATCGCCATGGAACGAGAAAGTAAACTCACCAAGGCCGATTCCATATCTTTATCGGCAACCAAAATAACTAGATCTGTTTGTGAGGCATGTGATTTGATCAACCTAATACTCCCGAGGCAAATAAATCTGCCAAATCAATGTCTCTTCTCCATTCTCTTAATGCAGGATGTTCCGAACCACGTGCGACATCAACTGCCCCACCCTTTGTTTTAGCAAAACAGAGAATTTGATTTGGGTCAGCCAGGTTCAATACAATCGGGGAATGCGTTGCGACCAAGACTTGACCATTATAGACAGACGATAGGGACTGAAATACAGTTTCGACAGCGCGCGGATGAATTCCGTTTTCCGGCTCCTCGATCAGATAGACATGGTGTGGTTTTGGCAAATATGGGATCAAAGTCAAAGCCATCATGCGAATGGTTCCATCGGATATTAGCCATGATGGAATCTCCAAGCCGCTTCGATGCTTCAGCCGCATGTAAATGTGTTTGTCTTCGGGCCGTTCAATAATCTCAAGGTCCGCAATTTCGGGCAAGGCAGTCTGTATGTGACTTATCCATCGCTCGTATTTTTGAATAAACTCGTTTTTTAGGTTCTTTATGACCCTACTAATATTTGAGCCATCAGACTTAAATCGCTGAGGCATTCCAGGCGGAGCTGGCATCCGCATCGCTTGACTATTTAAATTGACGTTCGCGACGCCTTCTTGTATTCTTTTCTTGAACCAAGTGGATACGGGGAATTTTTCCTCATCCTCTGGTAGGCTTGCTAGCGCAGATTTCTGAGGTCCCAACTTGAAGGAGTGGTCAAATTTACCAGTCTCGGAATAAAAATTATCGTTTCCGCCAAATATCTTATTAATCAACATCTTCCTATCTGATTTGCGTCTTAGGAGAATTGTTTCCGGCTTCGCTGGTGGCGATGGAAAGAGCTCGCGCTGAGTTTTTGATCCGGATTCGCCTTTCATCAGCCACAATCGTTCATTCTTGATACCAATCTCCTCGGCTGGCGGGATAATACCTACTGAGAGTTCGTATCTGCAAGAGTGATAGCTTCTGTTTTCTAAGACGCTGATTAGTTTATCAGGTATCGTTACTTCCAAAGCCACTTCGAAATATTTCCCTTCCCCCTTCCATATTAATTCACTAATGTTAGCTGCTCTTTGTTTTATTGCTTGTTCCGGCCCGAACAAAACTACATCACGGGCGAAAGCAATTACGTCGAGGAAGGTTGATTTGCCACTTGCATTAGGCCCCACCAAAATATGGAAATCATCCATGTTAGTGTTCACATACCTGAGGCACCTATAATTCCAAGCTTCGATTCTCCTTATCATCTAAATCTCCTCGACTACCGTCGCATCTCGTCGTACCACTGGTTCCATTTTTTCTCGTTGCCGCCGTAATCGAGACCGGTAATCTGTTCCAGCGCCTCAATCACCCGTTTTCGATATTTCTTATTTTTTAGCCCCAGGTGTACACACGCGCCAATGCCGAACTCATCGCCTAACTCGCAGAGGGCAATCCCCGTGACAACCCGCATTTCCCGATCGCTCTCGGAAAAGCGAATTCTAATCGCCGGAATGGCGCTGGTGTCACCGGCCTCGGCGAGAGTCAGAATTGCCTGCTTAACGTGTTCCCGATCCTGAGCGGCATAGGCGATTGCACGTAAGACCATGTGGTATAATGCAGTATCGGATTTGGTAATGTGGGGCAACATGCGAGCGGCAGCATCCCCCCAGGCATATCGAGCCAGGGAATCAGCCTGCGTCGGCCATACTTGGGAATCTATTTGCTCCAATTGATCGAGAATCCACAATTGGACACTCGGAATCCCGGACATGATGAACGCTTTGGTGAGAAGTTGTTCATCAGGATTGGAGCTACCGAGTTGCCGGATTACTCGTTTCTGAGAGAGTGAATCGAGCGTGGGGAAAGCATGCCAGTATGCCTGATCCATCCCCCGGATGTCGTCTTCGGTCAGAATGTAAATGATCGCTGGGTCAGCATAAGAGGGGCTTGCATGTAACGCCTTCTCAAAGAGCGGTAACCATCTGTCTTTCGGGGAGTTGTAGTATAAGACAAATGGGATTACCGACGCACCCCTCCGCATATACGGCTTCATCCGCTCAGGATCGACTACATCAGCACTGAATTTTTCCAGCGCGGCCTCGTCTTTCAAGCGAGCCCGGAGGATCCAGCCGACGGTTGAATCAATGTATCCATGTTCCATCGCGTAAGCCAGTTCACGAATGGTTTTTTCTCCACCGACCGTCAGCTCATAGGGGATGCCAGCCGGTTGTCTCCCGCGGGCAAAACGGTAATGCAGCGGTGGAGCGTCAAAATCGACATATGCGGCGTTGGGTAGCCGTTGCTCCAGCGTTTCCCAATCGATTTCCGACTGGGCGACCGCCGAGGCAGTAATCAAAAAACTAATTAGCAGTAGGACGAGTACCATCTTCATTCCCCTCATTCTCCGCGTTGTACACATCAGAGGGAGGAATATATCACCAAGTTTGTCTCGAGACAATTCTTCTATGCCGTATCGGTCGGCTTTTCAGCGCCAAATTTGCCAAGTGAGCGGAGTCAAAAAGCCGTATGCTACGCGAACAGGGTGTGGCATCTGTCCGCCGGGATGACTATGTTATCCTTCGGTCCTGTCATATCGGGCCGGATAGGCGGCATACCGCGAAGGCGATCTGCCGGACTGCGTGGTATCGGCTTGGTAGGTGCCTGGAGAGGAAAATGGTGAGGACAAATGATGAGAGCGATTGATAAAACAGCGAGTACTGTGGGACAACCGACAAAGGTTAAGGATTTGCGGTCCCAGCTAATCGGGATTGACGAAAAAGTCCCATTACTCGACGGCAGCGAAGTTGTCTATGTCAATTTCGATAATGCGGCATCCACCCCGACTTTTCGATTTGTCGCTGAGTATGTGAATGAATTTCTCAAGTGGTACTCGAACGTCCATCGGGGGACCGGATTTAAGTCTCAACTTTCCTCGTGGGCCTTTGAAGAGGCACGCGAGCGGATCGCGAATTTCGTCGGTGCGGGTCTTGATGACTACATCGTCCTTTTCACCAAGAATTCCACGGAGGCCATCAATAAGCTGGCCAATCGCAGCTCGCTCACCAAAGAGGACGTGGTGTTGACCTCGCTGATGGAACATCACTCCAATGAGCTGCCCTGGCGCCGCGTGGCCAAAGTGGAACGCATTGGCCTGGAACCGGATGGCACATTATCGCTCTCACATTTGCACGAATTGCTGGACCGTTTTGCCGGCAAAATCAAGATAGTCGCACTCACCGGCGCTTCGAATGTGACCGGTTATATCAACGATATTCACGGCCTCGCCGAGACTGCCCACCAAGCGGGTGCGAAAATACTAGTCGATGCCGCGCAGTTGTGTCCGCATCGACCAGTGGAAATGTTACCGTCCAACGATCCGCGCCACCTGGATTATCTGGTGTTCTCCGCCCACAAGATGTACGCTCCGTATGGCTTAGGGGCGTTGGTGGGCCTCCGTGGGACGTTTGAAGTCGGCGAACCGGACACGGTGGGTGGGGGGATGGTCGACGTGGTCAATCTGGAGGAAGCCTACTGGGCGGATTTACCGGAGAAAGAGGAAGCCGGGACTCCCGATATTGTCGGGGTCGTTGCTCTGGCCAAGATGATTGAGACCTATAACAAAATCGGCTGGGATGAAATCATCCGCCACGAGGCTGATCTGACGGCTTACGCGCTGGAACGCTTTGCCAACATGGACACAATCGAAGTCTACGGGGATACCAATCCGGCGACCGCAGCAGACCGTCTGGGGGTTATCTCGTTTAATGTCAAAGGAGTGCCACATGCGCTGGCGGCGGCGATCCTCAATTATGAGGGGGGCATCGGTGTACGGGACGGCTGCTTCTGTGCGCATACGTATGTCAAAAATCTGCTGCAAATCGATGATATTCGAGCGAAACAATACGAGGACGAAATCCGCAATCGGAATCGATCAAACCTGCCGGGGACGCTGCGGATGAGCTTCGGTATCTATAATGCGCGAGAGGAAATCGACCGCTTGTGTGAAATGGTTGACCTCATCAGCCACGGGGAGTATCGCGGTGAATACGAACTCAACGCCGAGCGGGGTGAGTATCGACCGAAGGGGTACGACGTCGATTTCCGGCGTTTTTTTAGACTCTAATTGCAATCGGGAATTACCTGCCAAACGGAAGGCGAACTATGGCACAGGATAATTGGGGATACATGGTTCCGGGAGCGTCCGGTGAGGGCGAACCCATCGAAGTGAAATCACCCTACAGCGGCGAACTGTTGGGAACAGTCCGGTCGGCGTCGGCGGAGGTCGTCGAGCAGGCCCTGGCCAACGCCGACGAGGCCAAGCAAACGATCATGCCCGGCCTGCCCGCATACAAGCGGGCCGACATCCTGGAAAAAACCGCCAAGCTGATGGAGCGGGACTTCGATACCCTGGCCATGGGGATTGCCGAGGAAGGCGGCAAACCCTACGCCGATGCCAAAGTTGAAGTTACCCGGGCGATCAACACGGTCACCTTGGCCGCCCGCGAGGCAGTTTCGCTGGACGGCGAGCAATTACAGATGGACCGCACCGCCAAAGGTGAAAACCGGATGGCGTTTGTTACGCGCGAGCCAATCGGCGTGGTCACGGCGATTTCGGCGTTTAATCATCCGGTGAATCTCATTGCCCATCAAGTCGCGCCCGCGATCGCGGCGGGATGCCCAGTGGTAGTCAAGCCCGCTTCGACCACCCCATTTTCGTGCATTCGGATGGCGCGACTCCTGCTGGAAGCCGGGCTTCCGGAACTTGCGCTCAACGTGGTTCCCTGCCGCGGGGCGGACGCCATGCCCTTGGCTACTGATTCCCGGGTCGGATTTCTCACGTTCATCGGTAGCGCCGCAGTCGGCTGGGAATTGCGCAGCAAATTACATCCCGGTGTCCGGTTGTCCTTGGAACACGGTGGCACCGCCTGTTCAATTGTGGCAGAAGATGCCGACCTTGATCTGGTCGTGGATTGTTCGCTCAAAGGGGGGTACTACCACGCCGGCCAAGTGTGTGTATCGGTCCAGAATATATTCTTGCACCGCAGCTTATATGAACCGTTCATCGAAAAATTCAAACCTCGCGTGGAACAGCTCGTCGTGGGTGATCCCACCAAGGAGGAAACCGAAGTCGGTCCGATTATCAGCATACCAGAGTTGGAGCGCGTCGCCAAGGCGGTCGATGCCGCGGTCAAGGACGGGGCCGATCTGCTCACCGGCGGCAAGAGACTGGAACATCAGTCCTATCAACCGACTTTGCTGGGCAATACTCGTCGGGGAATGGAAGTGGTCGATGAGGAGATATTCGGCCCCGTGGTAAACTTGCTGGCGTTTGATGATCTCGATGAAGCCGTGAAGATCGCTAACGATTCGCCGTTCGGGTTCCAGGCCTCAGTGTATTCGCCGAATATCGATACCGCGTTTTCGGTTGCCCGGCGGCTGAACGCGACGGCGGTGATGCTTAACGACCACACGGCGTACCGGGTGGACTGGATGCCGTTCGGCGGGCGTGACGAGTCCGGCATTGGCATGGGTGGCATCAAGTACGCCGTGCACGAGATGACCCGACCGAAACTCTACATTGCGAATATTCGCTAAAACGAATCGTGATACCGGTCGGCGCGAGCAATCGTCGGCCGTTTTCATATGACCGAATCAGCCACACAGCAATCTCCCCCAAGAAAGCGAGGGTCCCGTATGCTCTGGCCAACCATTATCATGGGAATTATCGCTGGTGTTTTTCTGTGGATTGGCTATAGCAAAGGCCAGGGACAACATCTCATTGGTCTGACGACTGGCGGTAAGATGCTGATCGAAATCCTGCCGCTGCTGCTGTTTTCATTCATTGTGGCTGGGATGGTGCAAGCCCTGATTCCTGCTCATGTGGTCGAAAAATGGATCGGTGCTGAATCCGGCTTTCGGGGAATTATTATTGGTTCAATCGCCGGCGGCCTGACCCCCGGCGGACCGTTCGTCAGCTTCCCCATTGTCGCCGGGATGTATCGCGCAGGAGCAGGCATTGGGACTACCGTCGCCTATGTCACCGGGTGGTCGCTGCTGGCGTTTACCCGCATGCCCCTGGAAGTGGGATTGATGGGGTATCGGTTTGCCCTGATTCGACTGGCCTGCACGGCGGTGTTCCCGATTATTGCCGGGTATCTTGCCCAAATATTGTTTTCGCGAGTTAGCCTCTAGCACTTCTGGAAAAAGGGAATCAGGCGGGATTTGCGTAGGTCGTGGTTCTGAGGTCCGCAAGCAGCGGACCGAGAAACCCGACACCATCACTCTTTGATGTACCTAGGTGGCAGACATTACTCTGGCTGAAACTGAACGACCGCTGACGTTCAGGTTTTTTATGAAATCACCATCTTAATACTCTTGACAACAGTGATTCGCGGGAGACCGGCTCGCCGGCCAGGGTTTCTTCAGCGAATGGTTTCGCCGGTATCTCCACGTATGTGCCGGCGAATTTACCGGTGTCAGCAGCCGGGTACGTTTTTGACGCCGACGTGTCTGGTTTCGTTCCTGGTTCCACAATCTGAGTCAGGGTGAGCACATCACCCAGGGAGTCAACCTCCGCCCGCCAGCGCGTGCCCGCTAACTCGAACTCCGGTTCCGTGAGTAACACCCGAATATCGGGCAGGAGAAATTCGAACGAACCATCCTGGTTGACATCAATAACGAACCACTCACCCGGCATGCCGGAGATGCGTCCGGAGTTCAACATGCTGAACAACTCGATGTCGTAGGATGTGGAGTCCATATGCCAGACACCGCGGCGGGCGCCAAACGTGACCAGTGAATACACCAGCACCGGCCGCCCGGCTTGCCGGCTCAACATCTTGTCCAGCGGAACGTCGCGATGCAGAATCCGCGCGTGAATTGGGTAGTGTTCCGGCCAACTGGAGTTCAGGGAAAGAAAGGCCACATCTTCACGCGTCGTATCGACCTGCCATTGTAATGGTGGGCCGTCGTCGGTCAGATCTTCATTGTTGTTGCGGTCGAAATAGAAAATTTCGGTCCCGTCTGGCCGGACATCGCGCACCAGATCGACCTGGCTGTCGGCCAAAGAGTCGCCCCGTTCATTCCAGAGTAAGATACCATAGAAATTGGTATCAGCGTGATATGGCGGTTCTACCCGCAGTGGTTCACGCGACCCAAAGAGGGCGGAATCGGCGGCGAAGTAAAATGTGAATAAGTTGCTTTCGCGAGTCCAGTGGTCAAAGTGCACTTCGTAAGTCCGTGTGGTTCCCCGATTATCAGAACATGCGGCCACTAAGATCAGGAAAGTAAAGATCCGTGCGACGGATTTATGCACCATTTTCGATACCTGCAATATCACCGGCGGAGAATAGCCGAACCCTCTTGTGTCCTTCGCCCAGCCCTCACCAGGTTGTCGATACATCAAGCTTATCATGGCGCCTCTTGTCTCTGTAGGCAAGGGCATTCTTACGGACGATCCCCTGTCCCGGCGACCGCTTTTGTATTGCATAATGACAGAGTTGCGACATATTGGCTGAGTGCGTTGTTGCCGCAACGGACAGTGAATGTCGATAGACGACCGCTCCTGCTGCCGACAATTGCGGGGCAGCAACACCGTTTCGAGACCGAGGAGGTGGCAATGGGTGTAATCACGATTTCGCGGGGCTCATACAGCAGAGGGAAGAAAATTGCCGAGAGGTTGGCAGATACATTGGGATATGATTGTGTCTCCCGGGATATTCTGCTGGAAACGTCCGAGCAGTTCAATATCCCGGAGGTGAAACTGATCCGGGCGGTCCATGACGCGCCGTCAATCCTCGATCGGCTTGGCCACACCAAGGAAAAATATATCACATTTATTCGCGTGGCGTTCCTGGAACGGATGCAAAAGGACAATGTCGTCTACCACGGGCTGGCCGGGCACTTTTTTGTTCGGGGTATCCCCAATATCCTGAAAGTGCGCATCATCGCCAACATGGATCACCGCGTTCAAGAGGAAATGAAGCGCGAAGATATCTCCGAACGAGACGCGCGCCGGGTGTTGGAGCAGGACGACGAGGAACGGCGCAAATGGGGGCAACAGCTCTATGGGATCGACACGAGGGACTTGAGTCTCTATGATATTGCGTTGCGTATCGATTGTTTAGGGGTCGATGATGCGGTCGATGTCCTGACTGATTTCGCGAAACGGCCGTGTTTCCAGACCACTCCCCTGATGCAACGGGGTCTGGACGACGCGCTCCTGGCGGCCAAAGCGCAGAAAGCGCTCCTCGGCAGAGTCCCGTCGGCGGAGGTTTCCTGTGAGGCCGGCGTAGTGTATGTCAATATCGGAACGATTCTCGCATTGGAGAAGGAGTTTACCAAGCGCGTCAATGAAATCCTGAAAGATGTCGAAGGCATCAAAGAGGTTAGCGTGAAGGTCATTCCGTTTGATACGTGAGGGGGATTCTCCCCGGTGTCTCCCGTGGTAGGCAAAAAAATGGGGGATGGGTAACGCGGGCGAAACACCCATTTTACGAGGAAGATATCTAGCGTGTATGAGGGTGTACTTCCCGCTAATCGTCTGTATCCCATAGGATTCCGCCCTCTCTGCCTCTCTGGGTGATGTTGCCGCCTGTTGAAAGAAGCGGCGGGCAATTTCCGTGCGGATGTGCCATCTTCATTTTTTTTGTGGCAAACATGGTGTTTTTACGTCTAACTTATACAGGATAATTTTTATACTGGAGGTGGTGATGAAATCATTTACGTGGGTGGATTTGCGTCACTGCCAGCGGCAACAAATCGACGAGCACCAACGCCCGACGGCCTACGGGTATGTTGCGAGCGTGGCAACCGCAGTTCTCCTTAATGAGCAGAATCTTACTCCTACTCACTGGCTGACATCGACCCAGGAACGGGCAATCCAGCTCGGTTATTTGATCGGTCATACACTGGAGCTGGATTTGCAGGCTGATACTGTGCCCTCACTGAGTCATCTGCGAGCGGATTTAGGGGCGGAGCACTACGTCCGTTTTATCCGTGAGGTCGAATCGGCGGGGACCTCATCCAAAATACGTGCACTGCAGACCCCCTGGGTGCGGCAGCGGTTGTTCGATCGGGCGAAGCTGGTTTTTCATGAAGTGGGAGACTGGGTTAGGACCAACACGCCATCGAGCTCGGTCCTGCTGGTTACCAGCCACGGCTATGCAATTGCCATGCGCCATCTGCGAATGAAACAACTGGTCACGGGTATCCGGTTCAGCAAACAACTGGCCAAATCGATTGACCCGGAAGATATCGAGGGGGGTATGTTTGCGCACTGTGAGGGTAGTATCTATCACGATGTCTCGGTTGATCGTGCCGGCAGAATTACCGGCTGTGACCATGTAGAAATTTTCCGGCTGCCGCCGGAAGTCAAGGCATTGAAAAAGGTCCTGCGGCATACCGCATCCCCGCCGAAAACCGGGAAGCACATGGAGCAACGGCTACGTTTCTTGCGCACCCGCGAGGCGGAAGCCAGCGAGTAGGTGGGCTGCCTTAAGCGTAGACAACTTCCTATCCGTTACCGCCAAAAGTGTGCCAGAATCCGGCATACTTTTGTTTTGCCTGATCTCGCTGGCGGGGTTATCCAGGAAGGGAATTGGGGGGAACTTTGCCGGGGATTTTCCGTATTCCACGACAGGAGTCTTGGTAAACATAAAGGAGTCAATGATGCGGGGAAGAACCATTCTGTCTATCGTTGCGGGACTAATTATTTTTTCTCTGAGTACTCTGCTTGCCGAAGCGAGTGAGGAGAAAAAACAGGATATGTCGCCGTTACATGTAGCGGCCAGTCTGGGGCTGGATGAATTAACCGGCTCCCTGATTGCCAAAGGCGCTTATATCGATGAGCGGGATTTTCGCGGTTGTACGCCACTGCATGCCGCCGCGGCGCGGTTTCGCTATACGCAAAAATTCCCGCTGAAGTCCGACGACGTAGCCCGGTACGACAAGGTCGCGGCAGTTCTGCTGGAGAATGGGGCGAAGATCGACGCCAAAGACTACGATCACAAGACTGCGCTGCATTACGCGGCCGAGAACGGTCACACCGCAGTTGTTGAGATGCTGCTGGCGCACGGCGCCAGGACTGATATTCGTGACCGGGGTGGTCTCACCGCACTGAATCTGGCGGCCCGCAACGGCCGGCTTGACGTGGTTACGGCGCTGTTGGCGGCAGGCGTTTCGTTTGAGATTGTCGACAAGGCGAAACGACAGCCCATACACTATGCTGCTGAAAACGGCCATGACAAGATTATCAGCAAACTGCTGGATGCGGGTGCGCGGTCGGACGTACGGGATGACAAGGGGCTGACACCGCTGCATCTGGCGGCCCGTAATGGGCGGGAAGAGGTTGTCCGGCTGATGTTGAATGATGACGCGAAAGTGGACGTTCGCGATGAGGATCAGCGAATACCTCTGCACTATGCCGCAGAAAACGGGTACGAGAAAATTGTCGAAACCCTGCTGGCCGAAGGATCGGAGATCAACGCCAAAGATGAAAACGGCGCGACACCCTTGCATTTGGCAGCCACCTATGACCGTCTCGAGGTCGTGGCGTTGCTCTTGGCAGAAGATGCCAGAGTCGATATCAAAGATGAGGATGGCCGCACCCCACTGAAAACCGCCGTGGAACGCGATCACGCACGTGTCGTCAGTCTACTGAAACGACAAATGGACCATTAAGCGGTCTGCACAATAGACCGACACCTGCATGCTTTTGGGACGGCGTCAGGTTTCTCGGTCCGCTGATTGCGGACCTCGGGACGCCGACCGACCCCAAATTCCATTTACCGGCCTTTTCCGGCACTCCCCTAATCATCGTAACGGTGATCCCAACCGAATTGATCTTGTTCCATATTACTTTTCATTGCATGTTGTGAGGACTACCGGCAGCGTAGGTCAGTGTCCCCGGAGGGGGAACAGCGAGCGAGAATGGACGCAAGAGGCAGACGGCGTATCATAACGGTCATCTTCGTGACCGGATTACTTCTCCAGGTCTGGATGTTCAGCCGGAGTTGGCCCTCCAATGACCAGGCAATCCTCCTGCATGTCGGTCTGGACTTCGTGGAAACACACCAACTCCCGGCTGTTGCCAAGGGCATGTCCGGTGCGGGACATCTCCCCGGCGGGCTGCTCAGCCTGCTGGTCGGCGTCCCGCTCGCGCTCGTGCCCCATTTTCGCTCCCCCAATGTACTGGTCGGTATATTTCATATTAGTGCCTTCTTTCTGCTGGTCGATGTGCTCCGTCGACGAACTTCCTGGCGAACCACGGTGATCTTTGCCGCTATTTTCTGGCTGTCCCCGTGGCGTCTGTATCATGCAGGCTTTCTCTGGGAACCGTCCTACCTCTATCTCAGTGTGGCGGGCCATCTTTGGTTGTGTGACCGGCTGCAACAAAAGAAAAATCCGGCCTGGTCGCTGGCATTGGGCGTACTGGTGATTTTGACTATGCAGATTCACGCGTCATTTGTGGTTTTGGTGGTAGCAACAGTGCTGATGCGGGCCTGGCGATTGATTAGAATCCACTATCCGGCAATGCTGCTGGGTGTTTGTGTCGGTGCATTGACGTTGATCCCCGCCATCATCGCGCTGGTGACCGGCGATTCGCCCCGCATTGCTCCGCAGGATGGATTCCCCGGTCGCGGCTTCATCGTTTTTTTCCCGCTACTCAAAGGGATATCCTACTGGTTGCGATTGCCGTCCCTGGATGCAGGAAGCATAACCAAAGGATTAGTATTTCTCAAAGAGGAGTGGATTGCAGGCCGGCCGCTGGGTCCGCACCTCGCCTGGAGCGTACGGATTTTGCAGGTGCTGGGTTATTGCTCTATTGGGGTCTGTGCGTATGCGGTATATCAGTTCATACGCCAATTGAGTCGCGGAGGTCTGATAGCCGGCATCCGTGATCACTGGCTGTTCGGGTATTGTTTTTTGATGCTGGTCTCTACCATCGTCAGCGCGGGATTGAGTCCGGTAACGGTACAGAGCTGGCATGTGGTCCTGGCCCTGCCGGCGGCGTGTGTCTCAGTGGCCTGGGGTTTGGCAGGACTGGCCAAAAGGCATGCGCGATTGGGTCTGGTCATAGTTTGCTTGATGATCCTGTTGCGCATCCCGTTGGGGATCGTCATCGGCACCGGCCATACCCGGTACCGTGTCCGACCCGTGTCCGAGACCATTTCTCCCGAGTTGGATACTCCACGCTTGCGCGGGATTATTCCCGGGAGTATGCTGCAGTGAGGAGAGGAAGAAAGCGTAACATTATCGGTTACTTGTAAAGCCAACGGTGAGGTTGAAGGTGAGTACAGTAAATGACAAACGGCAAAGGCATTTTATGACGAATCATCCTGCTGCGATCTTCCTTATAGTGCCAATGATACTCTGTCTCTTTAGCGCACCTGTTCACGCCGCCGGCGAAATCGGTGTTCGCCTCGGGGCGGGGCAGATTGACAACCAGAAAGAAAGTTATATTGCCGATCGCTATCGCGGTATGCTCGATGTGTATTTCGACTGGCAGTTGCTGCATTCCGAACCGTTGGTTCTGTCTCTGTTGCTGGAGACCGAACTATCGGCCTGGGAATTCGATGTAGACGAGTTGGAACACATCAATACCATTCGCGGGAGTATGTTTTTTGGGGAGGTCACTCCGACGATCGGTCTCGGCGTTGGTGCGGATCCCCGGCTGGAGCTATTGGTTGGTGGCGGCTTAACCGCTGCGGTTGAGAAAACACGGTCGGAGGTCGAGACCTTAGAGTCAGAGCCAGTGGAGGCCGACGTCACCGATTTTCAGTTCGGAGTGCACGTACGGCCATCGGTGCGCGTCTTGGCGGGGCCGGTGACCGCCACGGCGATGGTGCGCTATCGAGTTTTATCGGGTGAACGGGAAACCGACTACGATGAAACCCCGGTTCCCCTGGGGGATCAGGATATCGACTTCGAAAAACAATACCTGACGATTCGCGGCACGGTGAATGTTGATCTGGGATCGGTAAAGCCGCTAATCGGCGTGCAATTCGAAAACGATGTCCTAAAATATGAATGGGAAAGCGAATGGCGGGACTGGCCGGACGACTGGGAAGCCATGGTTCTGGTGGGACTGACCATTCCGATAGAATGATCCTTTCGAATTTGTCATTGACCTACCTCGATAATCTCCGTTTGTTCCTGCCGTGATGCGTTCCATAAAGACCATAATTCTTTATGCCATGGTCGGCTGCGTAGTGGGTCTCGCGCTGGCGGGGTGTAGTTCGGAGCCCGAGCCGGAGGAGGCGGCCCCCACACTGCGTTTTCAGGTCGTGGATTCTCTTTTGCGACCGCCGGTTGAGCTCGCTGAGCTCGATTTGTATTTCCGTCCACCACGAAATTTCACGCCACCGACTGATTCGCTGGCCCAATTGTTCAAGACACAGCTGGCCGGGCGAGAATGGGAATACGGCGAACTGGTAGTAATCCATTCGTTTGTTCATCCCGAACTGCCGGCCGGAATCCTCATTTCCCGGATCACCAGCGCCAGTCTGGACGGTGACACCGCGCGGCTCTTTGCCATGTATCGCGACATCCTTCGTCACGGACAACAGCAGACAACGATCCGTGAGGGAGAGTTCTGGGTCAACGAGGTGTTTACGAAGAATTTTCTCATCACCGATTCACTAAATGTCCGATTCCAGTTGATCTGCCTTTCCGATCATTTTCATGGCGCGGAATTCATTTATTACGCGTCACGGCAAACCTATCCACGAATAGTCAGATACATCGAATCATCAATCGGCAGTATCGAACGGATTCACAAGGGAGGGTCTCCATGAAAAAAGTAACAGCCGTAATTGCACTTGCCGCAATGGTGCTGTTGCTGGTCTGATGCGCGGCGCATACCCATGTTGTTGGCCATGGCGCACAGACCGGGGTCAAAGACGAACTGCGCCAGTGGTATGTATTGTGGGGTTTGGTGCCGATCAATGAGGTCGAAACCCATGAGATGGCCGGCGATGCCGAGGACTATACCATTCATACCCGGTACAGTGCCCTGGATGTGGTAATCAATTTCTTCACCAGTTGGGTGACAGTCTACTCGCGCACTGTGACGGTAACGAAGTAGTTAAATTGTCGTTGATCGAGACGTTGTTTCGGTAACAAAATCGACCAGGTCGGCGGCGATTTCGCCGGCGGCCTGGTAGCGTTCATACGGATCTTTGGCCAGACACCGCAGGGTGACCATTTCAAAGACCCCTGGGATCTCCGGATCGATATCGGTCGGTCGTTTGGGCTCTTCATGGAGGATGTTGTAGATAATCCCACTCATATTCTCCGCGGCGAACGGTTTCTGATGTGTGATCAATTCGTAGATTACCACACCGAGGCTGAAGAGATCTGAGCGGTGGTCGACTTTGTCTCCGCGTAATTGTTCAGGGGAGATATAGCTGGGCGTACCCAGCGCGATGCCGGTTTGGGTCAGGGTCATATTCGCTTGATCAAGGTGGGCGATGCCAAAGTCGGCCACCTTGACTTCAAAATTGTCCAGGACCATGATATTTGCCGGCTTGATATCCCGGTGGACAATTCCCTGCTTGTGAGCATAATCCAGCGCCGCGCATGCCTGCATAATAATCTTGGCCAGAATGCGGTAATTCAGCGCCTGTTTGCTGCTGGTGATCTTCTCCAGCGTGTAGCCTTCCAAAAATTCCATGGCGATATAATGCAGGTCGCCCTCCTGCCCGACGTCGTAAATCGTCACGATGTTCGGATGAGATAATTTCCCGACAGCCCGAGCCTCCCGCAAGAACCGCTCGCGCAGTTCTTCCTCTTGTTCAGCACCATGATCCGTTCTAAACAGGATCGTTTTGAGCGCCACCGGCCGATCGATTGCCGGGTCCAACCCGCGATACACCGTGCCCATCGCCCCCTGTCCGACCGTCTCAATGACTCTATATCGTCCGAGCATAGTCGGGTGACCGCTTGCGGTTTGGCGCGGTTGATCGGAGCCGATACGTTCCTCGGCGGGCTTAGGTGATGTGCCTGAGGGTGGATCCGGTGGTGGTTGTGCAGCAACATCACCCGCAGGCGAGGCGGGTGAGACACCGCGAACCTCGGTAATGACGTCCTCGGAAATCAGTTGCGTTTGCGCAAGCTCGTCTTTGCTGATCGCCGCACCGCGAAATGCCGGTGACGGTTGCTCGCTTTTCCGTCCGGTGGATTTGGCGGCTGCCGGGGTTGATGATGGCAAAGCAAATTTGCGTTTGGCGGGTTTGGGTGTTAGCGGTGGCTGGTCTAATTCCTCCATCGCTGTCTTTTTCATTTTCACAAACGGTGAACAAATCAGGAACAGTAGAATCTCCAGTGACGGATAGAGGGTCTTCGTTACCAGATGGAACGCCGAGTAGAGGATATAGTTTAAATTCACGATGACGAACAAAAAGACCGCTAAGATGATAATCCGAAACTCCAGCGTAATGCGCGGAAGTACGATCGCGCAAAACACCCCAATCGCGACAATAATCGCCAACTCCAGCAGTGCCGTTAAATTGAGTTGGGTGATAAACCGTTGACGGAGAATTGATTCCACCGCATTGGCGATCCGTTCCGTGCGGTCCATCTTCGGCGAGACCGAGGTATTTAACGTTCCGACATATTCGTCGGCCGTCACCCCAACCACAAGTATTTTACCTTTCAAGATATCCGGGTTTGCCGTGCCCTCCAGCACTTGCGTGGCGGAGATTGTCGGGAACGTATGCGGTTTACCCCAGTACTCAATCAGCATCCGGCCACGATCGTCGGTGGGAATGTCCGTCGGCCCCAGTTGAACCTGTTCACCAGGGTGGATTTTCATCTGATGGCGATGGATTCCCCGCGCCGCACGAGCCAGTTGTACCGACATGGATGGATAATACTCACCATCGTACTTGATGATCAGTGGATCACTGCGGATGATACCGTCGGGTCCCGGCACCGAATTAACATGTCCGAGGGACCAGGCTGCTTTGGCAACTGCCTCGGTCGGCGTGCGTAAGTCATTGGCCTGCGAGGGGGGATAGTCGATTAACCCGGCGTCATCGGGAACGATGTACGATCCCTTGAGGATATACTGAGGTGCTTCCGCCCCCGGCCGTGGTGCGGATGATACGTGAAAATCCAGGGGCACCACCACTCTTCCCGCCCGGTCGATCATCTCTGCCAGGAAGGCATCTCCTACAGAATCGGTTTCCCCCAGCGTGGGCATTTCCAGGTCCAGACCGATGGCACGCGGCTGGTATTCCGCCAACGTGCCAATCAAGTATCCCAAGCGTTCGGCGTCCCACGGCCACTCACCAATGTGCTTGATGGCCGAATTATCGATTGCGATAATCACCGTGCGGTTAGGATTGCCCTTACTGCGGCCCAACTGGACCATTTTATCCTGGATTTTTAACTCGACCCGCTCCAACCAGGCGTGGCGATCGACGTACAGGGCCACTACCAACAGGGTGATAACGACATACAACAAAAACGGTGAGGTACGTTTCAGGCTCCAACGGTCGAACGAAATGCGCGGCAGTGAGAACATACGAATCAGGTCACTTCAGCGGCCGAGTTCCAACCGGTGCGAAAGAAACTCCGGCAGACCGGCTGCTTCAATTTTTTGTTGCGCTGCGTGAATATCGTAGGCGACCCGTTGATAGGTCACCGTGCGTGTCTCAGGATCATAAAGAACATAACTGGCCCGAGGATCTCCGTCCCTCGGTTGCCCGACTGATCCCACGTTGATGATATATCGGCTGTCATCTTGCAGTTGCCATTGGGTGGCTTCACGTACCTGGCAGGGCTCGTCGGTCGGTTTCTCGAAGATCATTGGCACATGCGTGTGCCCGACGAAGCACAGGGCTTCTTCGAAATGCGGGAAAGCAAATTCCGCGGTGTATGGATCAAGGATGTACTCCCATCGTTCGGGATTGACTGGTGATGCGTGAACGATACGAATATCATCGACCACCTCGGTCAGCGGAAAGGACAGCAGCCACTTCCGAGATTCCTGACTGAGCACCGAGCGGGTCCATAATACTGCTTGCTGTGCGACCTCGTTGAACTCGTGGGCCGGACTGTCGGTCAAGGCTGCCATATCATGATTTCCCAGCAGGGCATATTCTACCAGGCTTGCCACTCGTTTAAGACACTCATTCGGTGAGGCGCCATAGCCAACGACATCTCCTAAGAAGATAGCGCGCGTTACGCCAACGCGCTGGAAGTCCTGGATTACCTCGTCTAGTGCCTCTACGTTACCGTGTACATCCGAAAAAAACGCCCAAGTCATTCCTGCAGTCCGGCGACAAAGCGAAATACCGTTTTCCCGATTTGAATCAGGTCTCCATTCTTGAGCTGATATTCGGTAATTGGTTCGCCGTTGACCAGTGTTTTATTGCGTCGACCCACATTTACCAGCACGTAGCTGTGATCCACCCGGGCGAGTTTCGCCTGCAACTCGGAAATAAACCATCCTTTGACGCGAAGGTTGACCCACGGTGCCTTGCCAAAGGTGACTACACCGGGACCGAGAGCGAAGGAGTCAAGTGCCGATTGCTTAAGGCCTTCCAGAATTGGGCCGCCACCGGCCGCTTTGACTGCCTGGCGGTCCGCCTCATCCTTCTGTATCCGTTCTCGCTGCTTCTTGGTCTCCAGCACCATGGTTCCGTCGAGATCCGAGAGCTTGTTTTCCCGGCTCGCTTGACAATTGAAAACGACGTTGTATTTACCAATGGTAATGGTGTCGTGGTCGTTAAGCATCTGCTCATCCACGCGCCGTTCGTTCACGAACGTTCCGTTGAGGGATTCTTTGTCAATGAGCAGGGCCTTGTCACCGGCAAACTCAATCTCGGCGTGTCGACGCGAGATACCTCGATTATCCAGGACAATGTCATTATCGGAGGTGCGACCGATGGTGATGCGGCTCTTTTCGGTCACGATCCGTTCGATGATTTTGTCTTCGTATTTGATGACTAATTCGGGCATGGTTTTCCTCCACCAGCCAACGGGTATGAAGCGTACTCCGATTGCTGAGGCCGGTTACGAATTTATGAAGAATCGGCCTACAACTATAATTTCGGTATGAAAATCGGAAACTTGACAGTGACGCAGCCGGTTTGTTTGGCCCCGATGGCGGGGGTCACGGACGGCCCGTTCCGGCAGTTATGTCGGCGCTACGGAGCCGACATCGTTTATACCGAGTTTTTGTCTGCCGATGGTCTGGTTCGCGGCACCTTTTCCCAGCAGAAGAAGCTGTCATTTGATAAGAGTGAGCGGCCGATTGGCTTCCAACTTTTCGGCGCCGACAGTTCCTCCCTGGCTGAGGCGGCCCGGATGCTGTGTCGGGCGGACCCGGATTTGATCGATTTGAATTTCGGCTGTCCGGTGAAAAAAGTGGTGCGGAAAAACGGCGGGGCGGCCGTCCTGAAGAATCTCGATCTGCTGGAAGAAATTGTGGGGCGTGTGGCCGAGGCCATTGACCGCCCGTTGACCGTGAAGATGCGGGCCGGATTTCGTGATGTAGTGTATATTGAAGCAGCCCAGCGCGCTATTCGGGCGGGAGCGCAAGCCATCACGCTACACGCCCGGTTGGGCAGCAAAGGATACAGTATTCCTGCTCGCTGGGAATTTATCCGGCAGTTGAAAGAAACGGTAACAGTCCCGGTAATTGGCAACGGAGATGTTGTCACCGTGGCCGATGCGCTCCGGATGAAGCAGGAGACTGGCTGTGACGGGATTATGATCGGTCGTGGTGCACTCGGTCGTCCCTGGATTTTCCGGCAGATCAAGGAATACCGGCAGACCGGAGCCATTCCACCGGAACCCACGGTGGAGGAACGATTTGATGTGCTACTCTGGCATCTTGCCGAGGAGATGAAATTGCACGGTGATCGGCGGGGACTGCTCAAGATGCGCAATAATATGGCCTGGTATGTTCGGGGACTGGCCCACGCATCTACCCTGAAAACACGCCTGTTTGCCGCCACCGATTACGCGGAAGTTTGTCGGGTCCTGGACCGGTACCGAGCTACTCATCCCGAACAGCAGCTGCCTGTCGGTGAATCGGTCCGTGACGAAAAACAGCCTCTGTCCCATACCCAAGGGCCCTGGTGAGTTGACATCACATCGGGAAAATGATACCGTGTACGATCTTGGAAAGACAAAGTAAGGAGAGGCTCATGGCTGGTCAAGATGTGTGGATATTCGCTCAACAGAAAAATGGTTCACTATCCTCAACTGCTTTTGAACTGTTGCAGGTAGGCAAGTCCCTGGTGGAAAAATCAGGGGGGATGTTGGGAGCGATCATTTTTGGTAAGACGGTGCAGGACCATGTTGCCGCGTTGTTCGGCCGGGGAGCACAGGAGGTGCTTGCGGTTGACGATGCGTCCCTGGAACATTTCAATGACGATCTCTATGCACGGCTGCTGGCGGCAATGGTGACGGAACATGAGCCGGGAATACTGTTGGGTACGGCATCCACGTATGGCCGTGCACTCTTTCCACGGACCGCGGCGCTGGTCAAGGCGCCCGTTGCCAGCGATGTACGGGCGGTTCGGCTTGACGACGGTAATGATCTGGTGTGTGATAAACCAGCGTATGGTGGGAATATTATTTCCGAAATTTCCTTTGGCGACACGCGGCCGGCGTTTATCACGGTCCGCCCGAAGACAAACCCCGAGGCGGAAACAACCGGCGGTAGCGGTGAAGCGAAGATGGTGCCGATTCCGGATGAGGTGAAACCCCGAACCAGCGTCGCCGAATCGGTGGCTTCCACCGGTGGAGAGATCAGTTTGACCGAAGCCGATGTTATCGTCTCCGGCGGCCGGGGAATCAAAAAACCCGAAAATTACCAGATGATCGAGGAACTGGCGGAAGTACTGGGCGCCGCCAAAGGCGCCTCCCGCGCCATTGTCGATGCCGGGTGGGTGCCGTACGCCCGCCAGGTCGGCCAGACCGGTAAGACGGTTAATCCAAAACTCTATGTCGCCTGTGGTATCTCCGGCGCCATTCAACACCTGGTCGGCATGCAATCGTCTCAGGTGATTGTCGCAATCAACAAAGATAAAGAAGCGCCGATCTTCAATGTGGCCAGCTATGGTATTGTCGGCGATCTGTTCGAATATTTGCCGGCGATCACCAAGACTTTTTCGGAGAAACTCTCCGGCTAGACGATGACGGCGAATCAACCCGGCTGTTTCTGAGTGCTGCCGCTAGAGCTTACCTGGGTTCCTGGCTCACAGACCGCCTTGACCTTTCGTATTGCTTCCTATCCGGTGCCCGCCTTCCACGCGTGTCACACATTTGTCGTCGTCGAATGCCGGAGGATTTACGTAGAAGGTAGTGAGAGCCGATGACTAGAACTATGAGACATGGTTACCCGATGCACAGCAGTCACCGGCGGACTCGGCTGGTGTGGGGAATCATCCCTTTGCTGGTCCTGCTCTTGGGCTGTTCGTCCTCGCGGGAATTGACGCCCCCCACGCCAACGGGCCCACCACCGGAAAAACTCAACGAGCTGGCCTACCATTATTTCACGAACGGCACGATCTTGATGCTGGACCGACAGTACCGGAACGCCGTCGTCGAGTTTGAGAAAGCGCTGGCCCTTGAGCCGAACTCACGGGAAATTCGTCTCTCGCTCGCTGAGTGTTATCATAGTTTGGGCGAGGACGAAAAAGCCGTTGCCGCGCTGACACCTATCGAGCCAAAAGACGCTGCCGTGTGGCAGCGGCTCGCGCAGCATTACCGGGGCCAGGGACGGGGGGAGGAGGCTTGGCAGGCATATCAGCAAGTGCTCACGCTCGAACCGGATAACGTGGACGCCCTATGGTATTCCGTGCGGTATGCCTTGGCGCAGAAACGTCACGAGGAAGCAGTACGCTTGATGGAACAGCTCACCGAATTCCAGCGCACCCCGCGGATGATGACTGAGTTGGCACGAGTGTACCAACGTGTCGGGAAAATTGACCAGGCAATCAGGTTGTTGCAAGAAGTCATCGATGGCGTGTACGGGGTTCCGGTGCGTGATGCGTTCGATTTGCTGACGGATCTCTATGACGCCCATGGCCGGGTTGAAGACCAAATCGCCACGCTCCGGCGCGCGATGAATCACTTCCCCAATCGTCCCAATTATAGCAACCGCCTTATCAATATACTGATCGGCGAACGCCGCTATGAAGAGGCCGCGGCGGAATTGACGCAATATCTGGAAATTTATCCGGATTTTAGCGCCCAATTGCGACTGGGAGTTCTCTCATTTGAACTCCAGCGGTATGCGGTCGCCGAAAGCCTGTTTACGTTGGCGCACCGTGTGCAGCCCGATGATTATATTGTCCTGTTATATCTGGGCCGATTGCAGATGGTCGGTCAGCAGTTCGATTCGGCCCGTACTTTCTTCGCCCGAGCAGTTGAGATTGATGATGAACGTCCTGAGGCATACGAATCCTGGATTTCATCCTATCTTGCACAGGATTCACTGCGGCGGGCGATTGCTATCGCGATGGATGGCGTGGATCTTGCCCGGGAGAAGATCGCGTCACAATTCCTGGCGGGAATTGCCTATACGAGGTTAGAACAGTTGGACTCGGCTGTTATTTGGCTGGAACGGGCGCATGCCCGCGATCAGGGTGATCTGCGGATTCATTTCGCCCTGGCCTCGGCGTATGAACGTGCAGGTTCATTCAAAGAATCGGAGGAGGCGCTGCAACGCATAATTGCCGTCGATTCCAGTTATGCCGCGGCCTTGAATTACCTTGGGTATATGTACGCAGACGAGGGAATGAAGCTGGATACCGCTTTGCTGTTGATCGAACGCGCGGTTGAGCTGGAACCGGACAATGGCGCGTATTTGGACAGCTATGCCTGGGTGTTGTATAAACTGGACCGCGTTGAAGACGCCGCGGTGCAAATTCGCAAAGCCGTCAGTGAGCTGCAATTTGACGATCCTGTGGTATTCGATCATTACGGTGATATTCTGCACCGGCTCGGGGAGATTGAATCCGCCAGAGACCAATGGTCCCGCGCCCTGGAGCTCGATCCCGGAAATGAGAGCATTCAGGAAAAACTCCGCACAATAGAACCCTAGTGTTTGCTCTGCTTCGACTGGTTATCATCATTGCCTTTTTGTTTGCCTGACTGTACGTTTGTCCCACGATGCGAGCGCAGAGAAAGTTGCTGATTGGTCTTCTCTGCCTGGTGGTTGTTGCCTGCGCAAAGATCCTGCCACCGCCGGGCGGTCCGGAAGATCGGACGCCGCCGTCGGTTGTCTCCGTCACTCCCGAACCCGGCTCGGTGAATGTCCCCCGTGACATCGAGGTGCAGGCTGAATTCTCTGAACCCGTTCTGCATGAAAGGGTCAAGGATGCGATCTATGTTTCTCCCCGGCCGGAAGGAGAAATCTCGATTGGGGGTGGTGAAAGGCGCATCACCATACAGTGGGATGATTCTCTCGCGGCAAACACGACCTATCTGTTGACTATTGCTGCGCGCATCCCGGACCGGCGCAATAATCAAATGAAATCACCGTATGTTTGGGCGTTTTCCACCGCTTCGGTGATTGATTCGGGGACCATCAAAGGAGCGGTCTACCAAAATGGGATTCCTGTGTCCAATACCCAGGTTTTTGCCTTTTCTTTGCCCCTTGAGGATGACTCGACCCTCTACAAAGACCCCAGATATCTGACCGAAACGGGGGCAGACGGCGCCTTCACTCTGGCTTATCTGTCGCCCGGCAGGTTCCGGCTGCTGGCAGTCAAAGATAATAATGGCAACCGCCGCCTGGATGTGGGTGAAACAGTCGGTGTGGCGACGTTTGATCCGGAGATCACCAAACAAAAGCGCACACCCCGCCTAGTCACACTTCATTTGCAGGCTGTGGACACCAGCGCCTTCATTGCCCGGCGCGCCAGGGTGAACAACGACCGGGTATTGGTCGTTGAGTTTACGCATCCGGTTGATTCCGGAAGTTGGCAGGCGGCAGATTGGCTTATTCAGCGCAAAGAAGATTCAGGGATGTTGGCGGTCCACGAACTGTTTCTCGATCCGGATGATTACAGCCAAGTCATTGCCCATACCGATAGTGGGCATGGCGGGGAATCATACCAGCTAACTATCGATCAGGTAACCGCTGAGAGTAGACCCTTGGATACGACCGGACAGACGGTCCAATTTTTCTGGCCGACGGCCGCCGATACCACTGCACCGGAGGTCATGGGAATATGGCCGGCCGATGACGCCGAAGGGGTTCGGGTTGCCTGTACTGTTCGGGTTATTTTCTCCGAACCAGTTGGTGAGCCCGTCGATGATGCGATGCGCCTCGTGGATACTGCCGGGACTGCCATTACCGGGGAAATTGCGGCCGTCGCTCCCTGGGAATGGTGGTTGATCCCCGATTCCCGTCTAAAACCGGGACAGGAATATATCATCTTCGTCGATACACTTGGCGTTCTCGATGACAGCGGCAATCGTCTGCCCCAGGTTTTCCGCTCCTGCTTCACCACTGCCGATCCTCGGCAGATGGGAACGATTTCCGGCGAGATAGCGGTGAGCGAACCGAATTGGGTTGAGGATTCGCTGATTCTCACGTTTCTGTCGACCGCGAAACCCGGGAAGAAACATCGCACCTACAGGCCAGGTGCAGGCGCATACAAATTTTCATTGCCCGCTGGGTATTATGTGCTCGAACTGGTGGTGGATCATAATGGCAACGGTCAGTTCGATCCGGGGCGCCTGCAACCCTTCATCCATGCCGAACCGTGGTTTTCTTTCCCCGACACCGTCGAGGTCCGGGCGCGCTTCGAGATCGAATCGGTCGATCTCACAATCCCCTGAACTGGGATTTGTGACGCTGGAAAAGGTATTCAAGCGCGGCATAGAGACCTTCCACATTCGCTTATCGATTCCGGTGATGTTCCACGGAAAATCGCCGATCTCTCGAAATGGGAGAAAAACTGCAAGGGAGCAGTATATGGTTCGCGCAACCATTGTTTTTTGGATTATCATCGCATTCGTGGGCACGTGCTGGGGGCAATCACAGCCGGCGGAACCGTCCGGCATGACCCCGGTTGATCGTCTGCTGCGTGCCGGCTATCAAGCCCTCGCTGAGCGCGATTTTCAGCAGGCGAGAGATCATTTTCGGCTGGTGCTCGATTTGCAGCCAAACCATTCCCGTGCCTCTCGTTTTTTGAAAGCATGTAGCGACTCCCTCAGGGTGCGGACGGAGGAATTGATTGCTGCCGGCGATCGACGATTTGCGCGTGGGGCATTTGCCGAAGCGCTGATTAATTATCACGTGGCGGCGCGGCTGGACTCCTCCCGGGCGGATATTTTCTCTCGCATTCGTCTTGCCGGCCGACGTATCTACTCGCGGAATTACACCTTGAAGGCGTTGGAATCATACCTCCAGAGCGACATTCCGGGGACCGAGCAATATCTTGATTCGGCAGCACAGTTCGACCCGGATTATTCTTTGCTTCCCCAATTCCGACAACTGCTTCAGACCGGCCCCGCCGAGCAGGTGACGAAGCCACAATTGCAGGATGATCCGGAGATGTGGAACCTGCATCTTCAGGCGTTGCAGCATTTCCGAGACGGCGAATTTTCGGACGCTATCGAGCTCTGGGAGCAGATACTCAAAAAATACCCAAACGACCCGGAAATTCGCGCCAGCATTTACCAGGCGATTTATCGTTGGGAAGCGTCGTTGCCTTTTTTGGACGAAACTGCTGAACGCTGAATCTGCTTTGATACAACATACGATGCAGTCCGTTAGTTGACCATGGCCCCCGTTATTCTCAAAGAGTCTGTTGCTGATTTCACCGCCGCGGAAGACCAGCTCAACCGGGTACGTTCTTTCGTTCAGGAGCGATTGGTCAACACCCCTTTGGATAACAGGGCATTGAACGGCATTTTGGTGGCTGTTGAGGAGGTTTTCACCAATATTATTCGGCACGGGTATCTCTACAGCCCCGGCCTGGTCCGCCTCAGCATTACGCAAGCGCCTGATGAAATCGTGCTTGAATTCCGTGATACCGGCCGTGAGTATCAATGGGCGACGACCGCCCGGGATGATTACGAAACGATTGTAGAAACCGGCCGTCGAGGCAGCCTGGGCATGCATCTGGTGGAACGGGTAGTGGACCATGTGTCCTATGAGCGCACTCGCGATGGTGAGAATGTGCTGCAACTTTTGAAAAGACTGCATCCTGAACCGCCGAAGACAGCGGGGATGTCGCTCCGCTGGCGCTGGGTTGCAGCCGGGATGGTCATTACGACTCTGGTGGCTTTCGCGTTATTTTTCATCCTGAATGCCCGCATCCGATCGATGGTGCAGGAACAATTCTTTGCCGAGTGGCGGCAGTTTTCCCGTACCCTTGCTGCGGCCGCCGCCACCAACATTCTCAACCGGGCAACCAGTGCGGAATTCGATGAGCTGGTTATGTCATTGGCCCGACCGGACAATTCTCTGGAGTATGTAGTAATAACTGATGGAGAGGATGTAATTCTCGCCGATACGCGAACCGTGCAAAATATCCGGACCTCCTACCAACCACCGGCCAACAGGTCGGCGCAGTCGATCAACGGCTTTCAGCTCGTTTCACACAATGATACCACCGTGTACTACCTGACATCACCCATCCATGCCGGGCCGCGCCAACTCGGAGCAGTGCATGTACTGCTTGACACCTCTGCTCTCCGGGAAACTATTCGTAACAGCCAGAAAGATCTGGCATTTTTGGTCACCGGTGGCCTGTTGGTATCATGGGGGTTATTGGTAGTGTTGACCGGCTGGTTTATTCGTCCGATTCGCCGACTGGCGGAAAAGATCAGCGGACACCCCGGTGTGCAAGGGACAGCTGCCGCTGGTGCCGGTGGGGAGGAAACGCAACGAATCTTGGGAGCCTTTGACGCAGCAACACAAAAGATAACCGAGGATAAACTGGTGCAGTACCAGCAGGAACTTTCCCGCCGTGAGCGCAAACTGGCCGAAGATTTGCAGCAGGGATTAGCCATGTCTAAACCACCGGCAATTCCCGGCTATGAATTTGGTACTGCGTATCAATCAGCCCACTTCGTCGGCGGGGATTGGTTTGATATCTTCCGGGTGGCGGACGGCAAATTCGTGATGGGGATTGGCGATGTCTCCGGCAAAGGGGTTTCCGGCGCCTTGATTATGTCCTCAGTCCGCACGGCCGTTCGTATCCTTGCACCGCAGCACAAAGACCCGCTGTCTCTGGTCACTGCGCTCAATGATTATTTGACAACAACCCTCAAGCCCGGCATGTTTGTCACCATGTTTATCGCGTATGTGTCGGAGCAGACGGGAGAGATGGAGTATGTCTCGGCGGGGCACACGCCGATGTTACACTGGAACGCCTTTGAGGAAAAGGTGATTGAATGCAACCCCCCGGGACGTCCGCTGGGATTGCAGTTACCGAAGGGTATCTCGTTCGACGAGCGAATCCGCCTGGGTAAACTCATCATGCCTGAGGACGGCCTCTGTGTATTCTACACCGATGGCGCGATTGAGGCGCGGAATGCCGCTCAGCAGTCTTGGGGTGCCGAAAAACTCAAAGCGGAAATCAGCCAAAGACAGGACCAGTCCGCCCAAACCCTCACCGACCACCTGGTCGCCGACATTATCGAATTCGTGGGAGAAGCGGGTCTTACTGACGACCTTGCCATCGTGACTATCAAACGAAAGCGGGCCTGATGGTAGAAGTCGGCATGAGTATTGATCACAGCAGTTTCATCCGCGCCAAACAAGCTCGCCGGTTTTTCTCCGTATGCCAATTAGGCTTGACAAACTCACGGGTCTGATTTACGTAAAATCCTTTAGCACTCTCCATGGTGGAGTGCTAAGTCATTGACGGTGAAGCGATGGCATTTGAAGAATTGAATGATCGTGAACAGGAAATACTTAAGTTCCTGATAGAACACTATATATCGACCGCAGAACCGGTCGGATCACGTGTTCTGTCCCAAAAGTATGGGTTGGGGCTCTCTCCAGCCACGGTCCGGAACACCATGCAGGACCTGGAAGAGCATGGTCTGGTGAAGCAGCCGCATACATCGGCAGGTCGCATTCCGACGGATGAAGGGTACCGCACCTATGTGGATCACTTGCTGCAACGTGTGCCGCTGCCCTGGTCCGATGCCCGGGCTCTGGAAAAGCAGCTGAGCGGGGAAGGATTAAAGGTGGTTGATGATCTACTGGAAAAGACGACCCGCGTGCTGGCCTCTATCTCCCGGCAATTGGGCGTGACCCTGGCGCCGCGCTTCAACGAGGGGATTCTTTACCGGGTCGAACTCATTCCGGTGGCCAGCAAGAAGGTGCTCTTGATTCTCACGGTGAAATCGGGGCTGGCGCGCACCCTTCTGCTCGAAATGGATATCGCTCTCAGGGAGGATGTAATCTCCCGAACCTCGCAACTGCTCAATGAACGCTTAAGTGGTTGGAAAATAGGAGACTTGTATAAAGATATTGAAGAGCGGGTTAAAGACCTTGAGGGCGCCGATGCGCGGCTGATTCGCATGTTCGTGGATGCGTCCGACTCGCTTTTGCTGGGCGCCGAGCCGAATGCCTTGCGCACCGAAGGCACCAGTAATCTTCTGATTAATCCGGAATTCCAGGATTACCAGAAACTCACACAGGTGATCCAGATGATCGAAGAGCGATCATCGCTGGTGGACCTGCTGCAAAAAAACGATATCGGGGAAGGGATCGTTATAACCATTGGGAAGGAAATTAAGCTCTCCGCTGCCGAACCATGTGCGATGGTTACAGCACCGTATACTGCGGGGAGGGTTTCCGGAACGATTGGTATTATTGGCCCCAAGCGCATGAATTACGGGTGGTTGTCGTCGCTGGTGGAGGCAACTGCCAATCTGTTGACCAAACAACTACGGAAGATTTTCTAAGTAAACGTCATGGATGATAAACGCGATCGGTCGACCGAAGAGGTCGATATTGACATCGAGGATTCCTCGGAAAAGACCCAGGAGTCGGAAGAGCCGGTGACGGAATCTGAAGAACCCGAAGAACAGGTAGAGCCTGAAGAAGAACCCGCTGAGCCGAAGGCGGAGGAGCCTGATTGGGAAGAACGGTATCTGCGTCTGGCGGCGGAGTTCGATAACTATCGGAAGCGGACGGCGCGCGAATACGCGAACATCATCAAAAACGCCGAGGAACGGCTGATCCTGGAAATAACCGATGTCCTCGACAATTTCGAACGCTCGCTCGATCCCGAACATCGCAGCGGGAAGTTGGATGAGTTTGTTAAAGGCATCGAGCTGATTTACAATCAGTTCAAATCAATCATGGAAAAGCGCGGCTTGACCCGTATGCAGGTTATCGGCGAGCCATTCGATCCGGAGAAACACGAGGCGATGATGCAATCCCCGTCGGTGGACATCCCCGAGGGGCATGTTACCGGAGAGATTAGCGTGGGTTATATGTTGGGCGACAAAGTCCTGCGGCACGCCAAAGTGATTGTCTCCAGCGGCCCGCCGGAGGAGAAGGAAGAGTAGGTCCGTTTATGTCATTCCCGCGCAGGCGGGAATCCAGTTTAGTAGGTCGAAACCCCTGAGTCCCGCTGCGCGGGACGTGGTTTCGACAATGAACCAATAGTTGATATTGAAAGTATGTTGGCGCACGAGGACGTACGCCAACCACAATAACCGAGCATGGGAATTTAGATGGACGCAATATTTGAGTGGGTAGTGGCGAACCTTTCATGGGTGTTGCCATTATCCGTGACTATCATTATTGCTCTAATCGGTGTTGCATGGCGAGTTAAAATTGTCAAAGACAAGAATAAAATTCGTTACACTATTGCGACTATTGGACCAGGTGGAAGTCCAGCGCATTTCAAAATCGAAATGAGATATGTTAACGAAAACGAATACTCCCATATTTTAAAGAAAGTTGAATTTCATTTTGTTCACCCGGTTTTAGGCAAGAGGACCGTGGAGACAATAGATGTACTTTGTTACACTAGAGAAGGAATTGTGAGTAGAGAAGGTCTTGTGCCTGCAAAAAGTGAGCGGCGAGTTACCGCCAGTTTTCAATTAGAGGATGTTCGATCCCATCAAGGGCTGAGATCGTGTTGGGTGGAAACACTTTTGGCAGCAACTAAGAGGAAATTTCGAATTCTAATAAAACACAGAAATGGTCGTAAACATTTGACTTGTTGGAGAGACTACGATTGGTAGTGGGATATTGTTCCCGAAGTTATTTGTACTGCACATATCATGGGAGGGCATGTAGCACATGGCTAAAGTAATTGGGATAGATCTGGGAACGACCAACTCCTGTGTCGCAGTCATGGAGGGCGGCGATGCAGTCGTGATCCCGAACGCCGAAGGCGGACGGACGACTCCGTCCATTGTGGCGTTTGCGAAGGACGGTGAACGACTGGTCGGGCAGGTGGCCAAGCGGCAGGCGATCACCAACCCGCAAAATACGGTTTTTTCGATCAAGCGGTTCATGGGTCGCCGGCACCACGAAGTTACCGAAGAAGAGAAAATCGTTCCCTACGAAGTGGTCGCTGCTGATAACGGTGACTGCCGCGTGAAAATCGGCGAGAAACCGTACGCACCGCCGGAAATCTCGGCGATGATTTTGCAGTCGCTTAAATCGACTGCCGAAAATTACCTGGGTACATCGGTTAAACAGGCGGTGATTACGGTACCGGCATATTTCAACGACAGCCAGCGGCAGGCCACCAAGGACGCCGGTAAAATTGCCGGGCTGGAAGTACTGCGAATCATCAACGAACCCACCGCCGCATCACTCGCGTACGGCCTCGACAAAAAGAAGGATGAAAAGATCGCCGTTTTCGACCTGGGCGGTGGCACGTTCGATATTTCAATCCTGGAACTCGGCGAAGGGGTTTTCGAAGTCCGTTCCACCAACGGTGACACCCATCTCGGGGGCGATGACTTCGATCAGCGGATCATCGACTGGATGGCCGATGAATTCAAGCGCGAACAGGGGATCGACCTGCGCCAAGACCGCATGGCGCTTCAGCGCCTCAAAGAGGCAGCCGAAAAAGCCAAATGTGAATTGTCCACCACGCTCCAGACCAATATCAATTTGCCGTTTATCACTGCCGATCAGTCCGGTCCCAAACACCTCGACTTAACGCTCAGCCGCGCCAAGTTTGAACAGCTGGTCGATGATTTGATTCAGCGGTGTGTTGAGCCCTGCCGGAAAGCATTGAAAGACGCAGAAGCTTCACCGTCGGATATCGATCAAGTTGTGCTGGTCGGCGGTATGACCCGCATGCCGAAAGTGCAGGAAGTCGTCAAAGATATTTTCGGCAAAGACCCGCATAAGGGGGTTAACCCGGACGAAGTCGTGGCGATTGGCGCAGCGATTCAGGGTGGCGTGTTGGCCGGTGATGTCAAGGACGTACTCCTACTCGACGTGACTCCGCTCTCACTGGGGATTGAAACTCTCGGCGGTGTGATGACCACCTTGATCGAGCGCAACACGACAATACCGACCAAGAAGTCGCAAATTTTCTCCACCGCCTCAGATAATCAACCGGCGGTATCAATTCATGTCCTCCAGGGTGAACGCGAAATGGCGGTCGATAACCGCACCCTGGGCCGGTTTGACCTGGTCGGGATTCCGCCCGCGCCGCGTGGGGTACCGCAGATTGAAGTAACCTTTGATATCGACGCCAACGGCATCGTGCATGTCTCGGCCAAAGACCTCGGCACCGGGAAAGAACAAAAGATCAGAATCGAATCGTCCTCCGGCCTCTCCGAACAGGAAGTCGAGAAGATGGTCAAGGATGCCGAGATGCATTCGGCGGAAGACAAGAAACAAAAAGAGTTGATCGAGGCGCGCAATAAGGCTGATCAGCTGGTCTACACGACCGAGAAGACGCTGAAAGATTACGGCGATAAGGTCTCCGACGACGAGAAGAAGAAGATTGAAGAAGCAATCGAGAAAGTAAAGTCCGCACAGTCCGGGACTGACGGCGCCGCAATTAACGCTGCAATCGAGGAGTTGATGCAGGCGTCCCACAAAATTGCAGAAGAAATGTATAAGCAACAATCCGCAGAGGGTGGGCCGCAAGCAGAACAAACACAGGCGGGACCGCAAACTCAACAGAAGCCGACTGATGAGGGCGGCGACGAGGCGGTTGACGCGGAATTCGAAGTTGTCGATGACGACAAAAAAGAATAGCACGGCTGTTCTGGCGGATTGACGCAGGATACGTATGGCTCAACGCGATTATTACGAAGTACTCGGCGTGGAACGGAGTGCGTCCGATGGCGAAATCAAGCGGGCGTATCGCAAACTCGCCGTGCAATATCACCCGGACAAAAATCCCGGAGATATCACGGCGGAGGAGAAGTTCAAAGAAGCGACCGAGGCCTACGAAATCCTGAAAGATCCACAGAAGCGCCGACAGTATGACCAGTTTGGCCATCGGGCGTTTGCCCAGGGCGCCGGCGCGGGAGGTGCCGGGTTTGGCTTCGATATCAATGATGCTCTGCGCGCTTTCATGCGCGACTTCGGCGGCTTTGGCGGAGTCTTCGATGAGATGTTCGGTGGTGGCGGCGGACGACGGGGACCAACGCGTGGCCAGGATATCCGCATCAAACTTCCGTTAACGCTGGAAGAACTGGCGTCGGGCGTTAACAAAAATATCCGTATCCAGCGGCTGGTGACCTGTGAGGAATGCGATGGTACCGGCTCGGAGCCGGGATCGCAGCCGGGGCGTTGTCCCGCGTGCCATGGCGCGGGAGAGGTCCGGCAAGTCAGCCGGTCGTTTTTCGGTCAGTTTGTCAATATCTCAATCTGCTCGCGCTGCGGGGGAACCGGGCAGATTATTACCAACCCTTGTTCAGTTTGCAAAGGCGAAGGGCGCGTACGCGGTTCTTCTACTGTGAATGTGAAAATCCCTGCCGGTGCTGCGGAGGGCAATTATGTCCAGGTGCCGGGAATGGGACACGTCGGCCCGCCCGGAGGTCGACCCGGCGATGCGGCGGTCTTTATCGAAGAAAAACCGCATGAGCATTTCACCCGGGATGGTGATAGTTTGATTTGTGAAGTTCCTCTCAGTGTCTGCCAGGCCGCGCTCGGTGACCAAGTGGACGTTCCCACGCTCAATGGCGACCATACGGTTAAAGTCTCTCCGGGCACGCAATCCGGCAAAGTGGTCCGTCTCCGAGGTAAGGGAATGCCACGGCTGCAAGGGTTCGGTCATGGCGACCAACTGGTCCGCTTCGTGGTCTGGATTCCGACAAAATTGTCCGCCGAAGAGAAAGAGCTCTTTGAGAAACTGGCCACGATGCACGGCACCAAACCCCCTAAGGGAGACAAGAGTTTCTTCGCCAGGCTCCGGGAAACGCTCGGGGTCTGATCGGCAATTTAACACTTCGAGATTTCGCGAAATCGTATATATTAGTAGTGAATGTCGGGGGATGTCCGCGCGCCGAATTGGCTAGATACCACAGGGTGGGGTATGTCATGGGACGGATTCGATTTTTAGTGTCACGCGAAATTATTACCACGGTGTTCATTAGCATGATGGTCGCCTCGGCGGGGTTGGCGGCGCCACTTTCTCCCGAACTGGTTGAACAATTGCGGGCTACTGGTCAATTGGAGCGGCATGCCCGATTGATGAAGCAGGCAATCGACAGGGGTGTTAACCAACCGGGTGACTTAGGGACACAACTTCAGGTGCGGCGGGAAAACCGTCTGGCGAAAAGCGGCGCCTCGGCACTCACTGAACCGGACACGTTACATGTTTTAGTTATCCTGGTGGATTTTTCCGATAATGAAGCATCCGCAGGCTCAGTTTTCGGCACGCAGGAAATGTTTGATTCGCTCCTGTTTTCCCATGGCTTAAATCCAACCGGGAGTATGACGGAATTTTACGAAGAAAATTCTTGGGGAACGGTCACGGTTACGGGCGAGATTGTCGGCTGGTTGCGGATGCCGGAGCCGTACGCCTACTATGTCGATGGCCAACGCGGGTTCGGGGAATACCCGCAGAACGCGCAAAAGCTGGCGGAAGACGCGTGTGTTGTCGCAGATCCGTATGTCGATTTTACTCAATATGATATCACCGGGGACGGATATGTGGATGGGATTTTTGTGGTCCACGCCGGTCCCGGCTATGAAGATACCGGCAATACCGGCGCCATCCACTCGCATGTCTGGTCCGTACAAGCAGAACTGATCCTCGATGGCGTGCAAATTGGTTTGTACTCGATGGAACCAGAGGAGAGCGGAACCGGCGGCCTGAGTCCCATTGGTGTTTACTGCCACGAGTACGGACATGTCCTGGGGTTGCCCGATCTATATGATTATGACTACGACACTGACGGTATCGGGTACTGGTCACTGATGGCCGGAGGCAGTTGGGCGTACGGTGGGCGACGTCCGGTGCACTACGATGCCTGGTGCAAATCGAAACTCGGGTGGCTGGATCTCATTGAAATCACTGAAAATACCGCCGGTCTTACCGCTCCGGCAATCGAATTTTCGCCGGTGGCGTATCGCATCTGGAAAAACGGCCAGGTCGGGCCCGAATATTTCATCATTGCCAACCGTCAACGCTATTCCTTTGATCGCTCCGTACCTGGGAGAGGTTTACTGATTTATCATGTTGATGAGACGATGGCGCATAACGATGACAATTGGCATCGATTGGTCGATATTGAACAGGCGGACGGCCGCTATGACCTGAATGTCGGCGGCGCCGGCGATGGTTCCGATCCGTGGTATGCACCACAGGCAACGCATTTTGACGACCTTACCATCCCAAACTCTAAAGCCTATGACAGCAGTGCCACATATGTTGCGATGTTCAATATCTCTGAGATTGATTCGATCATGTCCTTTGACGCTGAAGTCAATCTGGCACGACCGCATTTGATGTTGCAGAATTTCATGTACTCCGACGATGCCGGAGGTGATGGTGATGGACTCGCAGAGGGTGGAGAAACTGTTGAAGTATATCTCACAATGGAGAATATCTGGGCCTTTGCTGACGATGTTGAACTGCGCATGTCAATCGATGACCCCTATGTCACCCTGCTGGACAGTGTCGCCTATTTGGGGGCGGCGCCGCCACACGTACCGATTACCAATAATCCGGGAACGCTCCGCTTTTCGGTCAGGCCGGATGTGATCTCGCGCACAATTGATGTGATTCTCTCGATCACCGCGGGCGGCGGGAGTTTTGCCCAGCAACATCTCCATCAGGCAATACTGGGCACGGTCCAATTCTTGATCGTTGATCAGGATGGCGAACCCGGATGGAGCTATGACCCCTATTTTGCGGCGATGCTGGATTCGTTACGCTTGCCGTACGATATCTATAATCGCGGCGTAGACGGACCACTTGATCCGTCCATCCTGCCGGGTTATCCCAGCGCCATCTGGTTCACTGGAGACACTCGCGAGGGCTCCGTGACGCTGGCCGACATTGAGCGGATGACCGAATTTCTGGATAGTGGCGGCCGATTACTACTGACCGGGCAGGATATTGTCGAACACATGCACGAATTGGGTGCTGATGATTTCCTGCGAAATTACCTGCATGTTGAATATGCCGGCACCGCATCATTACCGATCATGGACGGTGTTGATGGTGATCCAATTTCAGATGGACTCACGGTGCTGTGCAACTCCTCCGGCGGCGCGGCGAACCAACAGTCGATGGATATTCTGACGGCCACGACTGGTGGGGAAGCCATCTTCACCTATTACCAAAGCAGCGACGTGGCCGGAGTGCGGTTTGACGGTGATTTTCGCACCGTAACGCTTGGGTTTGGCCTGGAAGCGATCGCCGACCTGTTCCCCGGCTACACTAAACGCCACGAACTCATGTCGCGCATCTGGGGGTGGTGGATTTATATCGAGCCGGGAGACATGGACGGTGATGGCGTGGTCACGCCGCTCGATGTTGTCTGGTTGATCAATTACCTCTTTCGTAGCGGCTCACTGAAAGCAGGGACGTCTGCGGATATTAACGGCAATTGCATTGTGGATATTGCCGATGCGGTCTGGCTGGTGAACTATGTCTTTCGTTCTGGCCCCGCGCCGCTGGAACCTTGCTCAATTCCTTGATCTGCATTTAATTACGAGCTTCAAAGCAGGTCGGGTTCCGCCGCCCGGCTTGGCGGGCCAAGAAACCCGACATGCCGGCAATCAGCTACGAGTGCCTACTCTGCCTTCGCCCGATCAAGTACATCCCCAGGGCCAGCGCGAGACCCGGGATAATTGGTTCCAATCCTAACGGATAATCGTCGGCGATAAGACGACCGGCGAGCAGCCAGACCAGGCTGGTCGATCCGCCAAACAACATGACCAGCGTAGCCCAGGTATTAGGCAGCGTCCAGCGGCGAGAAAAGGTGCTCAGCACCGGTACTACCAATGCGGGTGCGGCAACTGATCCCAAATCATGCCATAAACCGACCACTGAGCCGGAGCTGATCGCGAGTACAGCGGCCAGTGCGGCAGAAAACCAAAGCCCGACGCGCGTCCAGGGTAGCACCCGGGAATCATCCCGGTTGGGGAGATTGCGCCAGATGATATCCCGGCCCACGGCGATTCCCGCCAGGAAGGAATAAGAATCTACCGTGGAGATGATTCCCGCAAGTACCCCGACTAAAAAGAGACCAAGAATCCCCGGTGGCAGTACTGCTGCTGCGAGTTGCGGAAATGCAGCTACCGGCTCGGTAAGGTCTGGCAAAGCCGCGCGGGCGTAAAGACCGGCAGTGGTGGTCAGGAAATCAAAGACAAGCCAAAAACCAATCGCGTACCAAATGCCCCGTTGTGCGGTATGGGGTGTCCGGGCGGCATAGCAGCGTTGGTAAAACGCCGGGTCGATGAGCGTTGCGCTGGCGATAATATACCAGACCAAAATAAATTGCAGTGGATTGCCGCCATCCCAAGTCAAGTGTGCGTCTGGCAATGAGGTGCGCAAAAACCCCCAGCCGCCAAACGAGGCAATACACATGGGTACCAGGATTAAAAATCCGCCAAACATGAGGATGAATTGGAACACATCTGTGCGGATAACCGAGCGAAATCCCCCGATGTACACATAGATGACCGAAAGCAAGGCGCCAATAATCACGCCGATCCAGAGGGGAATCCCAAAGAGCAGTTGTCCCAGTACGCCCAGCATCAACACATACGGCGCCGGGACGACCATGACAAATACCAGCGCACTGCCCACAATGCCGGCACTGCGGCCATAGTGCTCATATAAATGATCGGAAATAGAAACAAACGGGCTGTGGCGTGCGCGCCGCGCAAGAAACGTGGCGAACACCGCCGCCCAGAGATAATAGGGAACACCAAAGACCAGCCAATTCGAGATACCATATAAATAGGTGAATTCTCCGACACCAAGAATTCCCCCATACCAGGTGCAGACCAAAGAGGCGACAAAGGCCGGCAAGGTCAGACGGCGACCATCCAGCAGGAAATCACCTTCGGTGTCAGTCTGGTCTTTCCGGCGGGCGATGCGTATGCCGATAATCGTCTGAATGACGGCAAATGCCGCCAGGACTGCCATGTCCAGCGGATGCAGGGCCAGTGCCGCCATGACCGCTAAAATCCAAGGCTCAGTGAGACAAAGATATTGCGCTCAGCCCCAACAATCCATTTTGGTCCTTCGTTGTCGACATCGCCGGAGGTTTCATATTCGGTGTTGAATACGTTGTTGAGTCTCGCGGTTACGGTTGTCTGTGGCCAGCGGGAAGCTGCCGGAAGGTCAAAACTCACCATGGCATTGACTAAGGTATAGGGATCGACAGAGCGTTCTTCGCTGTTACTGTTGTCCAGGTAGATGCGCCCGGCATGAAACAGATGCCCGCCAAAAGAGAGTTGGCGATACTCGTACTGCGCGCGCAGGTTGGCCATGAGATCTGGAAAACCGGCAATGCTGTTGCCGTCGCGGGATACTGTGTCGACCGCCGGCGGCCAGGTTGACCAGTCGGGAACGAATTCGGTGAAATCGTCGAAATAGTTGTCACCATAACTTAGGTTGCCGGATAGTCGCAGCCCGTGCAACGGCTTCGCCTTGGCAGAAAGTTCGAATCCGCGATGAATTGATGCAGGTGCGTTGACCCGGATCGGGACCCCGATGTCGTTCAAACCACCGTTGTACACAATTTCATCCGCGAATTGCATCCAGTACAGGTTGATTTCTGCCGAGTAGTCGGTAGTTCGGTACCCGCCACCGAATTCAACATCGAGCAACTTCTCCGGTTTCATGATGGGATCGGTTCCTTCGCCGGTTACGGAATCGTAACATTCAAAATAATCTCCCGGTGAATCCCAATCCCACATCGGACTGTAGATTTCATCGAAGGCCGGTTCCTGCCGCGTGTAGGCGATATTCCCGAACACATTGACTGCTTTACTTAGATTGACGTTTATCCCGGCACGCGGTGAAAGTGTGTGGTACGGTGTCTGATGGTGAACACCCAACAGATGATCGTTCAGCAATTCATAGCGGCGATATTGATATTGCAATGCGGTCATCGTGCTGATGCGTGAGGTCCATTGCTGTTCCAGATTAGCAAACGCTGAAGCGGCAAGCCGGCGGCCCTCGTAATCGTAGAATCGGTGGCCCGGGCCGACATCCTGGATCGAATCGGGCGGCAGAATCTCTGCCCAGAGAATTGAACCGTCATTGACGCCGCGATGAGTATTGAACTCCCCGCCAAAGGAAAGCCGGGTGCCGTCTTTTTGGTACGTTGCGCGGGGGATAATTCCCCAGAAGTCATTCTCGACCAGCAAGTGCGCAACCAGATCGGTTTGGTTGATATCCTGTCCGCCGGGGGTGCTAAAGGGAGTCAACTGATAGTCGGCGTAATTTGCGTTCTCGTAGAGTTGGTCGTAATAGCCCTCTCCCTTGATGTAAAACAGCGTGTTGTTGAACGTCCAGTTCTCTGAAAGATACCAATCGGTCAGCAGTTCATAGTGCGGTTGTTGGAAATGGTCGATCTCGCCGTCAAATTCCAGCGGATTGTAGCGCCGGTTGGTTTCCAATTGTTCACGCGAAATACCAAAATACGATAAATGCGTCTCCTCTTGCCCGCCGTAGACTTGCAGCCGGTTAACCAGGCCCTGGTCATACCGGGCGACGCCCAAAAAGTATGCCCACTGATCGGTCCACGATTGTTCACGATACCCATCAGAAACCAACCGCGAGAACCGGCCATACACATCATAGGTCTGTGACACCAAACCGGAGTTGAATTCCAGTGTGGCTTTGCGCGTCCCGTAGGAACCAATCCCAGTCAATACATTGATTTCTTTCGCCAGGTGAGGTTGGGTCGCGTTGACATTGATCGTGCCGCCGATCGATGCAGAGCCATACATTGCCGAGCCCACGCCGCGCTGGATTTGAATGTCTTCGACGGACTCGAGAAAATCCGGCATGTCCACCCAGTACACCTGCTGGGTCAGGGGATCGTTATGCGGCACGCCGTTGATCAGCACGGCCACCCGGCTTTGTGGGAAGCCACGAACACTGAGATAGGAGTACCCATTACCCAATCCGTTGTCGGAATACGCATACACGCCCGGTGTTTCGGTAAGCAGCATGGGTACATCCTGTGCCCAATATGATTCTTCGATTTCCCGCTGGGGAACATTAGTGAACGCCACGGGGGTTTCTCGGCGACGCGCCCGGGACCCGGTGACTATGACGTCCTGGCCCGGCAGGTAGATCGGGGTCAGGCGGATTTGCAGCGATTCGGCCGTTTTCGAAATCGCCAGTTTGCGCAGTTCGTAACCGAGTGCATTGATTACCAGGTGTGTCTCGGGGTCGTCCGGCACGGTGAGCAAAAAACTCCCGTCATCCTCGGTCAGCGTTCTTCGCTCGCTGCCTGCCAGTTGCACCTGAACCCCCGGCAGAGGAGAGCCGGTGATGTCATCGACGATTGTCCCGGAAATGGTGCCGGCATATGCCTGAGCGCCGACAGAGAGCACCGCAAATACGACTAGGGAAATCTTACGCAATACCATGAGTCTCATCCTCAGGGCCATGATTTTTGCGGCAAAGAAAGAATAACCATTGCGCTGAAGGGTCGATCATGTGGGTTGCTTCTTCCTCCGCCGGAATTACCCGGATCAGGTTCAGGGGTATGATCTCAGGCCCATTGGGACCACCCCCGTTCAACCCGTATCTTAAACATACGATGCCGATCGCCGAAAATCAAATACGGAGTCTGTCAATTTGCGTGGTCCATTCCTGTTGACAGGCGGAGGCCTGCATCGTAGACTCAAACCGGTTGATCAAAAGGGGGACAGCTGATGTGGGCAATACGTGCAGCCCTGCTGCTGTTGATTTTGTTAGTAATCATCGCCGTCACGCTGCTGAATAACACTCAGAATGTGGCGTTCAATCTCTTGTTTGTGCGGTATGAGCGTATCCCGTTAATCGCAGTGATTTACTGGAGTTTTTTGGCTGGTATTATCATTACCATCGTTCTCGGACTATCGTATGTGTTTAAATTGCAGAGTCAGTTGCGTCGCCGCGGCAAAGAAATCAAGCGGTTGTCGGCGGAGGTGGGGAATCTCAATCGTGAGGTGATGTCCCCGCAACCGCCGGCGGAATCGCGCCCGGAAACCAAGCCTGACGCTCAGAGAGGCGATGAAAAATCTGAGGCCACGTAAGCGGTTATGATACACCGACACGCGATCTGGATCGTCTTAGCGATCATTGTTTGTGGCGCCCAATCTTCCCATGGCGCCTTGATTGATAAAGCACTCGGTGCCTTGGCGGATGGTCGGCCGCAGGAAGCGCGCCGCTATGCCGGTGAAGTCCTAGAGGATGACCGCACCAACAATGTCGCCATGCTCATCCTGGCGCGCACCGAACCGGACGGCCACACGGCGCGTTCCTGGGCGCGGCAAATCATCGATTTGGGCCGGGGTGGACCGGCGATGGCGGAGGCGTTTTTGATCCTGGTCCGCAGCTATGCCGCTGAAGAACAGTGGCACAAAATCATCACTGCCACTGATGAGTATTTCCGCATCTTCGGTGACTCGGGACCGGAGGCAGAGGTGATTTACTGGTGGACCGGGCTGGCCCTGGTGCAAGAAGGGTACCCTGAAGCGGCGGAGGAACGATTCCACACGCTCGCTACGGAAGACAGGAATTCGGAAACTTGCGAACGATTCCGACTGCTCCTGTGCGATGCACGACGCGATCCCGCGAATGCCGTGGGGGGGTATCGGAAGTTGCTGGATACCAATGATCCCTTTGTCGAAAGCCAGTGTCTTTTGGGATTGGTTAACGGCTATCAGGCACTGGAGGAAGCCGATCGGGCGCTGTTATATCACGGCATGCTTGCCGAACGATATCCCTTTCTAGCCCACTTTGCCGATCTTACAGAGGAGGAGACTACCCAGTCGGTCGACGCCCCGATTTCCCGGGAGGCGGAGACACTGGCGGGCGTCATTTACACCGTGCAACTGGGGGCGTTCGCCGATAAGCACAATGCGATCAAGCTGCGCAATCGCTACCGTGATGAGGATTACCCCGTGTACATGTTCTCGCGTCGTGTGGCGAAGAAAACATATTGGGTCGTGCAGGTGGGCGCGTATCGGTCCCTCGAACTGGCGCGCAAGTTGCAGGAAAAGCTCGAGCATGGTGATAATGCCACGTATCGGGTGGTAATTCGCTGATTGGCGTGTTCGGCCAATGTTCTTCTCCCTTAATGCGTAGACTCTCCAGCGGTTACGGAGGTGTACCATCAGTGCAACTGTCGCCAAAATAGTTGATGCCAGTTTCCTCACTAATGGCCAGCTACAGCCGGGAGATGAAATCCTGGAAATAAACGGCCGGCAGATTCGTGATGGGCTCGATGTTTTGTTCTATTCCAGCGACGAATACTTGGAAATCCGAGTCCGTCGCCCGGACGGGCAGGAGAAGTTCACGGTCGTCGAGAAGCCGATTGATCGCCAACTCGGGGTTGAGTTGGTACCTGACAAGATCCGCATCTGCAAGGCCAATTGCGACTTCTGCTTTGTCATGCAACAACCCAAAAAGAGAATGCGGCGGGCGCTGTATATCAAGGATGATGATTTCCGGCTTTCGTTTCTCCATGGGAATTTCATCACCTTGACCAACCTGACTGAGAATGATTACCAGCGTATTGTCGAGCAACGACTGACCCCATTATACATCTCAGTGCACGCTACCGACGATGAGGTCCGGCGCCGGCATCTTTCCAGTCCCAAAGCCCCGCCAATTATGCCGGGCCTGCAACGGTTGATTGAGGGGGGCATCAGTTTTCATACGCAAAATGTCATCGTACCCGGAACGAATGATGGACAGGTGTTAGATGATACCATCTGGGATTTGGGTAACCTGTATCCACATGTGCTCTCGATCAGCGGAGCTCATGTCAAGAGTTGTGTAAATTGTTTTTTCACGCAGCGTCCTTTCAGC
>CAYWVO010000026.1:0-48839 GCA_964461835.1 uncultured Ignavibacteria bacterium
AGTATGGACTGAGGATACGGGAAAGTCGCAGTATACTCAGACTTTTAAATTTGAGATCACCGGGTCATTACTTACTGAATATGAAGTACGAAAGGAAAAAAGTAATACAAGTCTAATGTGGACCGAAGCAGTCGGCCATACACCATTGACGTCCAAGAAAATCTCACCAGCCGAGTACAACAATCTAAAGTAATTCCCTTCTAAAATCATCCGATCCATTTCAGACGTTCCTCAGTGCCGGACAGTTGAATCCCAGATTAAACAAGGTACATGGGTAAAAGCCGGGTGAGGCACCTGCAATTTCAATCATGAGCGCGGCACCCGTTGAGTAAGCTGGCGTGGCCGTGGCTCCGCCCAGGATTTCTTGGAGCGTTGATTGATAGCACCAAATCCCAGCGCACCCTCAGATCAGGGCCACACGATATCGTGATGCTCGGGCAGGTTAAAGGCCTGCCGCGCACATAACGCTGCCCCCTGCCACCCGTCCCCTGGACCCCAGCCTACGCTGGGGTGACATTGTGGGATGAATGGATTCCGGCTCAAGGCGGGAATGACACGGGGGGATGATTCTGCCGACAAGGATCGGACGGGCGGACGTGATCCGCCGCGGCGAACCGCGCACAATTTCACCCCTACGAATCCAGCGTAATACCAATTTTCGCCAGTCGCTCTTTCATGTGCTGCACGTGGGTGCCCTCCCAGAAAATGCGGCCGCAGGAATCACAACGGGAAAAACGTTTTTGTGTGCGATACACGTAGGGGGGGATCTCAGCGACATACGCTTCTTTTTCAATAGCGTGGACCGGCTGGTTGCAGATCGGGCACCGGGTGAATAGTGCCTGTTCCTCCAAAGACAAACCAAACGCTTCGATGACTTCGCTGAGTTGCCGTAGCGGCTGGTCTGAGCGAATACTCAGACATTTCCTCGCCAGCGCCTGTTTGGCCAGGGCATGGTCGCGGGTCAGGATCGCGCGGTCTTCGTCCAGGGCGGCGGTCAGCACCTGCCGGTCGGTGATATCAACCTCCCAGACCGTATCGAATCCCAGCGTGCGCAACCACCGCGCCAGCCGTCCCAGATTGTCGTCGCAGACAAATTTCACAAACGAAATATAAAAAATAGAAAGTCAGTTGCCCAGCACGTGTCAGGGCCCGTGCATACTAAATGCTGTCGAACGGGCAGGTTAAAGACCTGCCGCGCACGAAGTGGAATACGCTCTCTGCCTGGGCGGGGAATGATACATCTGGGGGATTCTGCTCAATGCTTTGGAACGGGCAGACGGGACGTCTGCCGCGCACGCAAGACTGATGGCTGCTTGAAACCCGGACAAATGTCCGGGCCACGCTCATGTGTTTTGTTGCACACACTTTGCTACGCAAGGGTAAATGGATCCCGGCTCAAGGCCGGGATGACACAGGGAGAGGGTCTGCCATATCAGAGTTGGCGCACGAGACGAAGGTCTGCCGCGCACAATACTCATTACGACTCACTCTTGCTCGGCCTGTTTGCGGGCGGCGTCGTAGACCGTGCGCAATGGAACGTTCCGCTCAGCAGCTAAGCGTTTGCAGTCGTCGTATTCAGGAGCGATAGTAACAATGCGGTCGTCGGTGCGAGCGCGTTTAACCCGGACATCGCCGTAATCGGTACTGACCGTGATGATTTCGCGGCGGAGTTTGCGGCGAGGAGTCGTTACCGACCGAATGCCAAGCGTAGTCGTTTCCGCAAAGATAATCGCCGAGAGTTCGCCGGCTTTAGTGTGATCGCAGAGGACACCCAGGACAAATCCCGGCCGGGTCTTTTTCATCAGGACCGGCGTGAGCCAGACATCCAGCGCTCCCGCCGCGAACAGCCGGTCAAAGACAAATTCGAAAAACTCGGGATTCATATCATCGATATTGGCCTCGAGAAGTTCGACCGTATCGTACTCAGTGGTATCCTCGATCATCTCGCCGACAAACACCCGCAACAGATTGGGAATCGGCAGGTCACGGTCGCCGGCGCCGTAGCCGATCGCCTCAGTGGTCATGGCTGGCAGCGGGCCGAATGAGTCGCAGAGGGTGGTCAAAATCGCAGCTCCGGTGGGGGTAGTGAGTTCGGATTCGATCCCCTGCGAAAAAGTCGGTACACCCCGCAATATTGCCGCGGTGGCCGGAGCGGGCAGCGGAATCTGCCCGTGCGCAGCTCGAACAAATCCGGTACCCACGTGCACCCGGGAACCGTAACACTTCTCTATGCCCAAGAGATGAATACCAATCATGGAGCCAACGATATCGATAATGGCATCCACTGCGCCCACTTCGTGAAAGTGAACATCATCGACAGTCTTGCTATGAATCTTCGCCTCGACGTCCGCCAGGCGCGTGAATGCCTCCATGCTGCTCACCTTTATCTCCTCGTCGAAATCACCGGCGACAATAATCTTCAGGATGTCTGACAGCCCGCGATGGGCATGGCTCTCATCGGTGGTCACGGTGGCTTTGGTAGCGGCGAGCGCGTGTTTGGACAGCCGCTCGGTCGTTATATCCCAACCCGAGAGGGGAAGAGTGCGCAAGTGAGCTTTCAAATCATCGAGCGAAACACCGGCGTCGAGTAATGCGCCCAGCGTCATATCTCCGGAAATACCGGCGAAACAATCGAAGTACAGCGTTTTCATCGGGGTTGCTCCATGCGGTTTATTATACCGGCGAAATATCCCGCGCCGAAACCATTATCAATGTTGACTACGGTCACGCCCGGCGCACAACAGTTAAGCATTGCCAATAACGCGGCCAGTCCCTTAAAACTGGCGCCATAGCCGACACTGGTCGGCACCGCAATTACCGGCTTATCGACCAGGCCGCCGATTACACTGGCCAGTGCACCCTCCATACCGGCCACCACAATGATTGCTCCGGCAGAGAAAAGCACCTCGCGTTGGTCGAGGACCCGATGTACTCCGGCGACCCCGACGTCCTGCAGCTGCACCACAACATTGCCCATGGCCTCGGCGGTTACTGCCGCTTCCGCCACCACCGGCAAATCGGCTGTCCCGGCGCTAACCACCAGCACGGGTCGTTCGTGTTTTTTCTCTTTTTCCCTCCCGATGACGACAATTTGTGCTGTTTGGTGATACACGGCATTTGGATCTTGTTCTTTTAGTGCAGTGAACACCTCAAGATTGGCTTTGGTGGCGAGGACCGGTTCGGTACGTTGGGCGAGACGCTCAACAATCTTGACGACTTGGAGGGTCGTCTTTCCCTTGCAAAAGACCACTTCCGGGAAGCCGGTACGGAGGTCGCGATGGGTATCGATCCGGGCAAAACCGAGATCGTCGTACGGCAGCGCACGCAGGCGCCTCAGTGCTTCATCGACGGCGATCCTGCCGGCTTGCAGATCGGTCAATAATTTGGTAAGACGATCAGTGTCCATCCGGCGCCAGGTCCAGCGTTTCGTTCATGCTCCCGGTACGGTATCCCTGTAAATCCACACACACGTAAGTATAGCCGAGTGTCTTGAAATACGCACTGATCTTCTCGACAAGCTGCTCAACAAGAAGTTTGGTTTTGTCAGCCGGCGGGACCTCGATGCGGGCGATGGAATCATGATGCCGGACCCGAACCTGGGGGAAGCCCAGATCGTGCAGGAATTCTTCTCCCTTGCGCACCCGCTGGATACCTTCCCCGGTGATTGTCGTGCCGTAAGGAAAACGGCTGGCCAGGCACGGCGAGGCCGGTTTGTTCCAGGTCGGCAGGTTCATCTGACGCGAGAGTGCGCGAATATCATCTTTGGTCAGGCCGGCCTCCCGGAGGGGCGAGCGGATACCGAGTTCGTCAATCGCCTGCAAACCCGGCCGATAATCATCAAGATCATCCACAATGGATCCATCGACTACGTAGGGAATATCTCGTTCGGCAGCAATGTCACGCAATTGTGAAAACAACCGCTGTTTACAGATGTAGCAGCGATTGGGAGCATTGGCGGCGAATGCCGGGTCGGCCAGGGCCTGAGTGGTTATGGTCTCGAACTGGACCGGTAGCGAGCGGGCGAAATCGTGGGCCTGTTGTTGGTCCCATGATGGCTCAACTTCGGAGATTTCCGTGATCGCGAGCACTTTATCGCCGAAAACGTCCGCCGCAACCGCCAGCAGAAACGTGCTGTCGACTCCGCCGGAATACGCCACCAGGACTCGGTTGAGGGAACGCAGGATATCTTTCAATGTTTCGTGTTTGGCAGTGAGGTCAGCCATGCGCTTCTCCATCATTTCCCGAATACCGTTGTACATACGCAGACAGGCGGCGGGGTGCAGGAGAAACCGGTGAGGATTGTGACTACTCGTCGGGTTTCGAATCCTTAGTGGACTCGGGACTTTCGGAATCAACATCAAAAGAGGGCGTGCTCTCCGCTGATGATTCAGGCTTGGTGTCTTTTGCAGGTTTTTCTGCGGCGGCCTTCTTCTCGGCTTCCCGTTCGTCCACGTAGTTCATTTGCAGTTGGTAGATTGTATGATCGAGCTGCCGCTTTTCGTCCTCAGTGAGGTTGCCGGTGGTTTTGGTGCGAAGTGCATCGAGGGTATCGATAATAAAGCGGGCCATCTCGAGGTTCTTCTGAATCTTGCCCTCCGGGCCGGCAGTTTTGCCCAAATACTGCATGGCTGCTGCTTCGTGAGACATGATCAAATGCAGAAAATGCGGATTTGGTTGGGTCGTTTCAGCCATAGCACCGATACCCACACTATTTGGTGATGTTGTTTCGCCGGGCAAAATCGATCGCCAACTGGATATTGTGCCGCATATCCATCACTTCAGCGTCCAGCTTTTTCAGCATCCGTTGCAGTTCATAATCCCGGCACTCGGTGATGAGACGGCGAATTTCATCGGCCATTTTCTCAGCATCCCCGGCCATTTTTTTCAAGGCGTCATCCATTGTCGGTCCACTCATTGTACCTGTTGCCTAATCGGTTCGAAAATAATCACCATGGGCCTCCTGTCAACCCGAATTCCACGGGAATTCCTGTCCCTGCACCGCAGTCGCCGACCCGAAAACTGACCACATGCGATTATACGGCAGTGACTCCCGGCTGAGCCGAATCTTTTTCGCGGTTGCTTACCTAAAGGTCCGCTGGGAGATCGGGCTGTGTGTCCGGTTGACATATGAGGATAATGCCCGGTGTTAACGGATACCCCACGATCCGGCTGAACACTGGTGTAAGCGAGTAGTATAGGGACTTCGCCCGGCTTTGAAAGCGTTTACCGGGTTCACGCAGCTGCAAGGCACGGATGCGAAATCCCGTACGCCGGCACAATGTCTGAATCCCTCGGGGGCTGAAGCACCATTTACTATCGCCCAGGAGGTTTGTGGTGATTGGCCGCCTAAACATCCGCGCGATTTTCAATAAATGGGTTCGGTTGGTAACGCGGATGATCAGTAGTCCGTCCTCCGCAAGGTGCTCGCGCAATCTGCGCAGGATTGCCGCCGGTTCATTATAATAGTAGAGAGTATCAATGATCGCAATAACATCGAACGTTGCCGTTGTCGGGAGCTCCTCAGCGGATTGGTACAGTACATGACCTTTTTGGTGACAACGGGCGCGGAGCTCTTCGTTGATTTCTATTCCGTGTGCCTCATGTCCATTAGCAGCGAATATATCCAGTAAATGGCCGTAGGAACAGCCGACGTCAAGCATCCGCAATCGAGCCTTTTTCTCTCCGAGCTGTTGCCGACTAAGGTTGTATATATAGCGGAAAAACGGCGAGCGCCGCCGCAGGAAACGAGTTTCATTGTCCGGATTGGTGTAACTGGCCACGCGGAAGTGGGAGACAGCGGCCGGTGTGGTAACATCGAGATCGCGAAACCAGGTCCCACACGCCATACAACGGATGAGCCTGGAGATGATGGGATCGCCGGCGGTGTAAAACGGCGCCGTACCACAGGTCTCCAGGTTGCTCCCGCCGCAGGCATCGCAGATCATATTATCATCTGGGGTATTCTCTGGCATTGATCTCCTCATCCTCAACTCCAGATGGTATTACCTCCATTGAACACCGTATGCAACAACAGCCGCTTCCATCAACCGACGTGTTCATGACGAATGAAACAGATTCAGATCACCGCTGAACAACGGGTTCACTCATCCCGCTCATCGGGCAAGCGAAAACCATCCCGGACGTTGGCTTCAAGTTTCTGGCTCAATTGATAGTTCACTTTTGGTTCAATCGGGATTTCGATCAGAGATAGCTCCTGGCTGGTGATGGCGCGTTTTAAACTCTGATGGAGTTCACTCAGTGTCTTCGGAGCATAGCCGATGATACTAAAACTTTCGGCGTATTTCTTGAAATCGGGATTGGTCAATCTCGTCCCAAACGTTGTACCGGTGTGACTATCCTGTTTCCAGGAGATAAGACCGTAGTCATTATCGTTGAACACGATAATCGTGAATCCAACACCAATGCGGCGGGCGGTCTCGATTTCCTGGGAATTCATGAGAAAGCCCCCATCACCCATCGCCGTTACGACGCGCTTGTCGGGGTGGGCAAGTTTGGCCGCCACGCCCCCTGGGAGGGCGATTCCCATGCTGGCGAGGCCGTTGGAAATAAGCACTGAATTTGGTTCATAGACCGGGTAGTTGCGCCCGATCCACATCTTGTGGCTGCCAACGTCCGAGAGCAGTATATCTCCCGGTCGCATGTAGCGGCGGATGAGATTTAAGACACCCGGTACCGTAAAATCATCACCCGCAGTCAGATCGTACGAGGCGATATCCTGTTGGATGTGCTCCCGCAATGGTTGATACCACTGGGGATCGAAGCGGATCTTCTGCTCAAAGACCCGGCGGTTGAGTTCCCAGAATGTCCCGGAGATATCGGCGACGATTTCGACGGTCGGGTGATAATACTCATACACCTCCGCCGGAGTGAAATCAATATGCACAATACACTTGTCTTTGTTGAAATTCCAGGATTCGGGCGCATATTCCGCAATATCGTACCCTACGGCAATGATCAGATCTGCCCGGTCGAACGCTGCCATCACGTAATCCCGGGCCTGGAGTCCGGCGGCAAAGAGTGAATGCTTATCCCGATCATCAACTGCACCCTTCCCCATGAACGTGTGCACGACCGGAATATGCGTCTCGCCGACGAATTTTCGCAGATGTTTGGAAGCCATCTTGCGGATTGCGCCGTTGCCGGCGAGGATCAACGGGTACTCGCACTCTTTCAACAGGTTCAACACCTGGCCAATCGCCTTGTAGTCGGGGGCGCCTCGGCGAACCGGGCGTCGTTCCATGGGTTCGAGTTCACAGGTCATCCTGGCAACATCTTCCGGCAACTCGAAGTGGGTTGCTCCAGGCTTTTCGATCTCGGCCAGTTTGAACGCCTTCCGGATGACCTCGGTGGTAATTGCCGGATTACGAATACTGGCATTCCATTTGGTGATTGGTTGGAACATGCTGACGATGTCGATGTATTGGTGACTCTCTTTGTGCAGGCGCGCGGAACTGCCCTGTCCAGTAATCGCCACCAACGGGGCTTTGTCGAGATGCGCATCCGCGACGCCGGTCATCAGATTCGTCGCCCCCGGGCCCAGGGTCGCTAAACACACGCCGGCTTTGCCGGTGAGACGGCCATACACATCCGCCATAAACGCTGCGCCCATTTCCAGACGAACGGGGATGAACGTGATGTCGGATTTTTGCAGCGAGAAGAGAAGGTCTTCGTTTTCTTCACCCGGTAAACCAAAGATGTACCGGACACCCTCGGTTTCCAGGCAGCGCACGACTAAATCAGATACTTTCATACACGGTGCCGGTTTATCACGGTACTCCCACCGGTTTTGATCCTAAATACGGGTAATACGTTGACCGGTCTCCGGGTCGTGGTCAAATCTGATTGACAGTGGCCCGTTTACTTTGACCGGCAAATATGCTATGATGGCACACCTGCTCATAAACGGTGGGAAAGAGGAGTGGCAAACGCTCATGAATGATCAATCCTCACGCGGATTCTTCGCGCAAATCGGCAGTTTCCCCAATGCGTTCTGGTGGCTCAATTTCATGGAGATGCTGGAACGCCTGGCGTATTACGGGGTCCGGGTGGTCATTCCCATCTACATTGCGCAGGCAGATGAGATCCATGGGTTGCATTTCACGCAGAGCGAAAAGGGACTGATCTTCTTTTGGTGGGCGATCGTGCAATCACTGACGCCAATGTTCTCCGGAGGGTTTGCGGACCGGTACGGGTATAAACGCACCATTTCGGTGTCGATCCTGCTCAAGGTCGCCGGATATCTCCTCATGGCAACGCAGCGAGATTTCTACCCCTTCCTATTCGGGTGTTGTGTATTGGCGTTTGGTACGGCCATTTTCAAACCGGGCATTCAGGGTTCCCTGGTCCAAACCCTCAACAAAGACAATTCCTCGGTGGGCTGGGGGACGTTTTATATGCTGGTCAATATCGGCGGCTTTCTGGGGCCGCCGCTGGCTCATTTTCTCTATGGCATTTCCTGGCCGGCGGTCTTTTACGGCTGTGCAATCGTGGTCTCACTCAATTTCATCACGATGCTCATGTACAAGGAGCTGTCACCGGGGGTCGAGCGGCGATTCGGGGCGATGCAAATTATGTGGGAGACATTCAAACGCAATATTCCTCCGCGGCTGGTGTTTTCTGCTATCCTGATCGCAGGGATCGGCACCCTCTATGGCTTTTCGCTGGTCGGGTGGGAGTCGATCCTGATCGTAGGAGTGACGATTGTCGCGCTTAATTTTCTGCCGCCGCGCGTGCTGGTGTTCACCCTGATTATGTCGGGTTTCTGGCTAATGTTCATGCAGTTGTTCGATATGCTGCCGAATTTCATTGTCGATTGGGTTGATTCGTCCCAGATGGTGCGTGATTTAGGGCTCCCCTCATGGATGGTTCGTGAGACCGCTCGCGGTCCTCAGATTACGCAGGAATGGTTGATTAACGCTAATGCCGGACTCATCGTGCTGGCGGTGGTGTTCGTCTCCTGGCTTGTTTCGCGAATGAAGCGGCTGCACTCGATTATGATCGGGATTACCATATCCTCGGTCGGTCTGGTGGTGGCGGGGTTTACGATGGTTGGGTATTTCTGTCTGGCGGGCATTTTGATCTTTTCGGTGGGTGAAATGCTGGCCAGTCCCAAAATGAACGAATACCTGGGAGTCATCGCCCCGCCGGGACAAAAGGGTCTGTATATGGGTTTTGCCAATGTCCCGCTCGCTATCGGCTGGGGGATCGGCTCACTGTATGCCGGCAATGTCTATGAGCGGATGGGGGAAAAGGCCAACCTGGCGATCCGCTATCTGGAAGAACATAACCTGGTGACCGAAGCAGTGGATCGGACCGACGCCTTCGCCAGGTTGCAAGAGGTACTCGGGCAAAACGCCGCGGAGGTCACTCGGCTACTCTGGAACACGTACGATCCCTATAAATTATGGTATCAATTTGCCGCCATCGGTATTCTGGCGGCGATTGGCATCTTTTTCTACGGCCGGGCGGCGCACCGGTGGGAGTCTGCTGATATCTAAGGATCGTATACTGTAGGCGGCAATAGACTACACTTATTTGATTATCCCCAAGAAAACAACTTCGCCCTCACTGGCGTCAGGGTCATAATCGTTGCCTACAAACGAGTACGTAGATCCCTGCCCGTTATTGAGATAAATTTTATAAAATTTAGAAAATCCTCACTATTTATACTTGACAAAAACAATCTTGTTCCAAATATTCTTGACAAATCGAAGATACGTGTCGGCCGAATCCGGCTCAACACGCTGACTTAATGCTGTTACCCGCGTTCCCCGCTCGGGGTGGCGGTTCGCAGGGAAAGATCCTTTATGTTCTCTTATCAGCCAGGAGGTGGTTTATGCGCATGGTGAACCGGGTGCAATCCCGGGGCGCGTTCCGATGTAGAATGCTTATCGGAATGCTTACACTTTTCTTACTCTGTCCCACACTGGTGGTGATGGCGGATGACAGTAATCCGGCGCCGTCACCATTGTACCAGCAATCGCTTAAGTCGTCAATTCAGAAGTTCAGAGACCGCGACCAGGGTGGGGGAGAGCCACAATTATTGTATGCCCAGCAGGCATCGGATCAACCCCCCGCGGGAACGGTGTCAGCGGAGCAATTGGACCTGCAGTCCATTGAGGTTGAATTACCGCCACTGTCGGTTGCCGATGGATTGGCCAAGCCGGATGCATATTGCTTGATGCAACGAAATCCGACGAGTGTCTCCTCTATTTCGTCTGGATTTATCGCCAATGACCGCGTCGCGATCTACTACGACCCAACGGATCCATCGTACGGTTGTCCGGCTCCGCAGTATCCCTACCAAATTCGCAGTGTGCATCTGACGTTGACAGACGGTGGGTTATATTCTGCGGTGTGGCCGGTGCATGTGCGGGTCTCCATTTATTTGGCGGACTTCAGCGATCCAGACTGCCCGGTGCCGGATCGGGAAATCTGTTTCACCGAAACCACGTTGGATCAGGCGGCGTTTGAGTATCCTAATGTGGGAATTGTCCCGATCAGCACGCAGCCATGCTGTGTCAAAGAACCGTTTTTTGTCGTGGTGGAATACACCGGGAATACCGCGACGCCCTATCCCAGCATCATTATGGGTGATGGGGCGGTTGTGCCGGTCCCGCCTTGTGAAGCCTGGTATTATCGCGTGAGTGCGGGTGGCTGGTTTGAGTGGGCGGATGCGTGGCAGGATCCGGATCCCGGATTCCCGATTGTCTGGGTCGACGGCAGCACACCGCCAAATGAGTGTGAAGATGTTGTCCCTACGATGCCGGGATATCCGACGTGTGATGGTACGGCGACCTGTCCAACGACCAGTACCTGTCCGGGATTCCAGACCTGTGAAGGCACGGCAACCTGCGCCGGTGGACAGACCTGTGCCGGTGTTCAGACCTGTCCCGGGTGGCAGACCTGTCAAGGGACGCAAACGTGTCCGGGAAGCGCTACCTGCGCCGATCAGCAGACGTGCCCGGGCTGGGAAACCTGTGATGGATCGACCACCTGTCCCGGAACGGCGTCCTGCGACGGAACGCTGACCTGTCCGGATCAGGCGACCTGCGCCGGTACCGAAACGTGCGGGCCGGAATGTCAGCCGACTATCCCGGGCACGGAAACCTGTCAGGGAACGCAGACCTGTCCGGGAACGGAAACCTGTAGTGAACACCAGACATGTCCGGGATTCGCAACCTGTGTAGGAACCCCGACCTGTGACGAAGATCCTGACTGTCAGCCGACAGTTCCGGGATATGCCACGTGCGAAGGGACCAAGACCTGCCCCGGAACACCAACTTGTTCCGACCAGGAAACTTGCCCCGGGTGGGAGACCTGCGAAGGCACCCCGACCTGTGACAGCGATCCTTACTGTCAGCCGACAATTCCGGGTATGGCTACCTGTGAAGGCAGTCTCAGTTGTAGCGGAACTACAACGTGTCCCGATCAGGCCACCTGTCCCGGCACCGAAACGTGCGAAGGGACGGCAACCTGTGAATCAAACTACACGTGTGAAGGAGCATTGACTTGTCCGGGTTCGGAATCATGTGAGGGCACGGCAACCTGTCAGGGCGAGCCGACGTGTGATCCCACAGAGACGTGTTTCAACGCTCCCACGTGCGAGACCTCAGCGTCCTGCGCCAACGCGCCGACGTGCGACGGACAGCAGACCTGTCCGGAGTTTGTCACGTGTCCGGGCTCTACCACGTGCGATTTGATGCCGACATGTATCACATCGCAAACCTGTCCGGGAGGTGAAACCTGCGAAGGATCGCCGACCTGCTTCTCCTATGTGACCTGTGATGCGGTACCGACGTGTGGTGGCGAGATTACCTGTGGGTCCTACACGTGTGAATCGGTTACCTGTACCTCCGAACCGACCTGTCTGGGCAGCGGCCCGACATGCAGCGGCACGGAAACCTGCTGCGGCTGGCCGACCTGTGCCGGGACTGAAACATGTTACCCGATGGTAACCTGTGTCGGATTCTCGACGTGTGAGGGCTCGGAGACCTGTGCGGGATCTCACACCTGCGAAGATGTGGCAACCTGTGCGGGTACGCAGACATGTTATGGTACAACCACGTGTGAATCATCACCGACATGTGAAGACGTTATCACGTGCGGTGCGTCGGAGACCTGTCAGGGACAGCCGACATGCAGCGGCACCGCGTCCTGTAATACGACGTGTCATGGTTCGCCCACGTGTCTGGGTACTACGACCTGTCCGCAGAGCCAGTGCTATGATTTGACTCAACCGACGTACCCCGGCTATCCGACGTGTGAAGGGACAACAACTTGCTCCGGCGTGGAAACGTGCGAGCAGTTTACCTGTATTGCCGAGCCGACCTGTAATCAGGCGACGTGCAGCGCCACGGGGGCAACCTGTGACGGTACGGTCACCTGTGATGGAACGCCAACCTGTGGCGGCGGCGGTGCAACGTGTGACGGTCAACCGACGTGTCCGAATGCGCCAACCACACAAGGCGTGCCGACCTGCGTCGGTTCCGAAACCTGTCCGAGTGAATACACGTGTACCGGTTACACCACCTGTCCGGGTTCTTATACCTGTGAAGGAGTGCAGACCTGTCCGGGTAGCGAGACCTGTGAAAGCACCACCACGTGTGGCAGTTCGGCGACGTGCCCGGATTACGCCACCTGTGCGAACCAAGCGACATGTGACTTCGGGCCGACCTGTCGCGGCGTGGCAACCTGCGCAGAAGTCAGTTGTAATCCGGATCTGACCTGTGTAGGCGTGTTTACCTGCCCAGGTGATGTCACGTGCTTCGGGTCAAAGACGTGTTCGGGCACAATTACGTGTCCGGGTGTGTCGACGTGTCCTGGATTCGATACCTGTGAAGGATCCTACACCTGTCAGGGATCACCCACCTGTCCGGTCGGCAGTACCTGTCCGGGCTTCGCGACCTGCGATGGTTCGACCACGTGTTCGGGTTTCTTCACCTGTGACGGTTCGCCGACCTGTATCGACCAGGTAACCTGTGATAAAGCGGTAACCTGTCCGGGTTCATTGACCTGTCATTGGATTACCTGCGATGCGTTTGTTACCTGTCCGGGCGCGATCACCTGCGATGGGTCGACGACTTGCTCGGGCGGTTTCACCTGTGACGGTTCCCCGACGTGTGACGGATCCGCGACGTGCAGCGGAGCGACCTGTGACGGCCAGTTTACCTGTCCGGGATCGGCGACGTGTCCAGATATGCAGACTTGTCCGGGTTGGGCAACATGTCTGGGTACGACCACCTGTTCCGGGTTCTTCACCTGTACCGGCAATCCAACGTGTGATTTCTCGGCGACGTGTACCGGTGGTGCAACCTGTAGCGGCACCACCACCTGCCCGTCGACCATCACCTGCGGTGCGCAGCCGACCTGTCCAGGTGCGGCCTCCTGTAAGGGCACAGCAACCTGTGCTGGCGGTGCAACGTGTGCCGGTGTAGCAACGTGTCCGGGTGGCGCGTCTTGTGCGGGTACTGCGACCTGTGCTGGCGGTGCGACGTGTCCGGGTGTGGCAACGTGTCCGGGTACCAGCACCTGTGCTGGAACCGCAAGTTGTGCCGGAACGCCAACGTGTGCCGGTACGGCAACGTGTCCGGGTGGCGCCACCTGTCTCGGAACTATCAGCTGCGGCAGTGTGTTGACCTGCGCGGGCACGCCAACGTGTGTCACCTCGGCGACCTGCTACAGCGCATCGACCTGTGCTCCTGATCCCGCCTGTCAAATCTGTCACTGCGGCGATCAGGTGACCACAGGGAATGAAGACGACGTTGGTGACATCAATTGTGATGGAAACATCGATCCGCTGGATGTCCAGTTCCTGGTCCAGTTTGTGTATATGAGCAACGATGCTCGGTGCACAAAGTCACTGTGTACTTGGGAATGCGGTGATGTCAATTGCGACATGTCTGTGGATCCGTTGGATGTCCAATTCCTGGTATTCTTTGTCTACCAGGGACGGGACGCCATGTGTGATCCATGCACTTCGCCCTAAGTCACTGCAGCAATCTGGCAACAAGAAAAAAACGGCCTCGGGTATCGGGGCCGTTTTTTTTATCCTTGTGTGAGGAGATGGGGAAAGTTCCCAATCGTCATATAACTCATTATTCCGCATTGGCTTACTAATTAATGATGGCGAAACCCCTAGTAAGTACATGGGGATAGTACCTCAGTTTAAGCCTTGACACCACTACAGACCTAACCGATATTGATTTCTGAGCCAAAAGTTACTACCGAGTCGCGGGTGATCCGACAACCCGCGCATGTTACTGTTTTCGCCCCGGCTTGGGGGAGTACCGTGTGGTTATGGAGAATTTCCATTGAAACTAGCAGTGTGGAGGTGTCCTGTGCGATGTAGTAGCTCATTTCGACACAGGAATGCGTGGGCAATCGTCGGGGTATTGCTCACCAGTATGTTCCTGGTTATCGGTTCAGCCTTGGCCGATGACAGCAGTCCTGCCCCGTCCCCCCTGTTCCAACAGTCCCTGCAAACCTCAATTCAAAAATTTCAAAGCCGTGATCGAGGTGGGGGTGAGCCGCAACTATTGCATGCCCGAACGGCAACTGATCACTTGCCTGCCGGGACGGTGTCCGCAGATGCCCTGAATATGCAGTCAATCGCGGTCGATTTACCGGCGCTGACCAGTACAGACAATCTCGCGAAGCCCACCGCGTATTGTCAGATGCAGCGGAATCCCGCGAGTGCGGCTTCGATTTCATCAGGCTTTGTCGCCGGCGATCGAATCGCGGTTTACTATGATCCGACTGATCCTGCCTACGGCTGTCCGGCGCCACAATATCCTTACGAAATTAGCAATGTGTGGGTAACCATGACCGATGCGGGCTTGTATCCCTCGGTTTGGCCGGTTCACGTACGGGTGTCAATCTACTCGGCTAACTTTGATGATCCTGATTGTCCGGTACCGGACCTGGAGCTATGTTTCTCGGAAGTGTGGTTGGATCAAGCGACATATGAGTACCCCAACGTTGCCGCAGTGCCGATATCCACTCAACCATGCTGTGTGGATGAGCCGTTCTTCGTGGTGGTTGAATACACCGGCCAGTCCCAGCCACAATTCCCCAGCATCGTGATGGGTGATCCGGCAGACGTACCGGTACCGCAATGCGAAGCCTGGTATTATCGCGCCGCGTGGTATGAATGGGCGGACGCGTGGAATGCTGTTCCGGGTTTCCCGATCATCTGGGTCGACGGCGAAACGCCGCCCAACGAATGCGAAGAAATTGTGCCGACCATGCCGGGTTATCCGACCTGTGATGGTACGGCCACCTGTCCGAGTACAAGCACCTGCCCGGGATTTGAAACCTGTGAAGGCACGGCGACCTGCGCTCAGGGACTCACCTGTACCGGCACGGAGACTTGTCCGGGATCGAATACCTGCGAAGGAACTCAAACCTGTCCGGGCAGCGCAACCTGTCCCGATCAGCAGACCTGTCCCGGATGGGAGACCTGTGATGGTTCGACGACCTGTCCAGGGTCGACCACCTGTGATGGAACGTCAACCTGTCCCGGATGGGACACGTGTGAAGGTACTGAGACATGTGATGCTTACTGTGAGCCGACGACTCCGGGCGTGGCGACCTGCGATGGTACGCAGACTTGCCCAGGAACCCCGACCTGCCCGGATGAGCAGACGTGTCCTGGATTCGAAACATGTGAAGGCACGTCCACCTGTCCAGGTGATCCCAACTGTGAACCGACTCTGCCGGGCAGTGCTACCTGCGATGGTACAGAGACGTGTTCCGGGACGACCACCTGTGCTGATACGGAAACCTGCCCCGGCTGGGACACCTGTGAAGGTTCACCGACGTGCGCATTCGGTGAGACCTGCCCCGACGTCGCGACCTGTCCGGGCGAGAATACGTGCCCCGGCACCCCGACGTGTGGCGGTGAATTAACGTGCTCGGAAGCACAGACCTGTTATCAGTTCCCAACCTGCGACGTGAGTCCAACTTGCGAAGCCGCGCCAACTTGCGACAACGGGGAAACGTGCGCCGGCTGGCCGACGTGTTATGGGACGACCACCTGTGATGAAATGCCAACCTGTGCGACAACCGTCACCTGTCCGGGGATCGAAACCTGTGATGGATCGCCGACCTGTCGCGGGTACATCACCTGTGATGCGATCGAGACATGTGATGGTTCAGTCACCTGCGGATTGATTACCTGCACATCGGTGACCTGTACGGCTGAACCAACCTGTGAAGGTCTGGGGGAAACCTGTCGTGGAACCGAGACGTGCTGTGGTTGGCCGACCTGTCCTGGAACAGAGACCTGCTACCCACAGGAGACGTGCGTTGGCTTTTCTACGTGCGAGGGTTCAGTAACCTGTCAATCGTACACGTGTGAAGGCATGGAAACGTGTGCCGGAACGCAGACATGCTTCGGCACGACGACCTGCGATGGAACGCCGACGTGTCCGGGTGTGACCACCTGCGATGCCGCAGCGACGTGCCAAGGGCAGGCCACGTGTGAGGGAACCGCGTCATGCAATACTACCTGTCATGGTGCCCCGACCTGTTACGGCAGCACAACATGTCCTGAAGATTATTGCTATGATCCGGAACCGACCTATCCGGGATATCCAACGTGTGAAGGAACGACAACCTGCTTCGGCGTCGAAACCTGTGAAGGACAATTCACCTGTGTTGCCGAACCAACGTGCAATCAGGCTACATGCAACGCCGATGTCACGTGTGACGGAACCGCTACCTGTGACCAGACACCGACCTGTGGTGGGGGTGGCGAGACCTGCGACGGACAGCCGACTTGCCCGAACGCCCCAACGACGCAAGGGGTGGTAACCTGTGTTGGATATGAGACCTGCCCGAGTTACGTCACGTGTCCGGGCTATACCACGTGTCCAGGGTCCTTTACCTGCGAAGGTTACGAGACATGTCCAGGCGCCATAACCTGCCAGGGAACGGAAACCTGTGCCGGTGCGCCGACCTGTCCGGATTACTACACCTGCGACGGCAGCATAACCTGTAACGCGGAACCCACGTGCCGCGGTGAGCCGACGTGCAACGAAGTTAGTTGTGATCCGTCCGCCACGTGTGCCGACGAACCAACCTGCCCGGATGGCAACACCTGTGATGGCAGTGTTACTTGTCCGGGTTCGGAGACGTGTCCCGATGTCTCCACCTGCCCGGGATATGACACCTGTCCGGGCACGACCACCTGTCCGGGTACCCCGACCTGTCGCGATCAGGAGACCTGCCCGGGTTACCCGACGTGTGAGGGATCGACGACCTGCTCCGGCGGTAGCACCTGTGACGGTGCAGTAACCTGCGACGGTAGTGCAACCTGTGCCGGTGTCAGTACGTGTCCCGGCTCATACACGTGTGAAGGTTCGGTGACGTGTGCCGATCAGCAAACGTGTCCAGGTTATCCGACCTGTGTGGGCTCGACGACCTGCTCGGGTGGCTTCACCTGTGACGGTACGGCAACCTGTGATGGCTCATCGACCTGTGCCGGCGTATCGACCTGCGCGGGTGGCTCAACGTGTCCAAATACCAACACTTGTGGCGGGCAGGCGACGTGTCCCGGTGCTGCCTCGTGTCCCGGTACGGTGACCTGCGGAGGTGCAACGTGTGCGGGTTCGGCGACTTGTCCGGGCACCAATACCTGTGCCGGTACGGCAACGTGTGCCGGGGGCGCGACGTGTCCCGGCGTGGCGACCTGTCCAGGCAGTGCAACGTGTCCGGGAACGACAACGTGTGATGCGACGCCGACGTGTCCGGGAACGGGAACCTGCCCCGGTGATGCGACCTGCGAAGGGACCATTACCTGCGGTGGTGTACTGACTTGCGCCGGGACCCCAACTTGTGTCAGCGGTCCGACTTGTTACGGCGAAACCACGTGTGATCCCGATCCAAGTTGCGCCTGCGATTGCGGCGATCAACTTGGCACCGATGTCGATGCCGTAGGTGATATCAACTGCGATAGCAGCACTAACCCGGTGGATGTACAGTTCCTGGTAAACTTCGTGTATAAGAGTCTGGATGCACGATGTTCGAAACCACTGTGTTCGTGGGCGTGCGGGGATGTAAACTGTGACGCCAGCGTCAATCCGGTGGATGTTCAATACCTGGTGAACTTCGTGTATAAGAGTCTGGATGCGCTGTGCGATCCGTGCCCGTAAGGCTCGACAACAGAACATAACAAAGGGCGGTCCGTTTCATGGGCCGCCCTTTATCATTACTCGATAGCGAGTGAATAGCCGGGCCGCCGCGGTGGGTGCGAGGTCGGGATGGCATTTTTGCCCGACATACGCTCCGACCTTATTTCGAAATGCAACTTTTGAAAACTGTCACAGTATATGAACAGGCTGGGGAATTCACGGATATTGCGCACGCGACTCCCGGCACTGCGCGCGTATACGTTGATCTGCAACGTCCGGGCGTAAAGACCAGCAGGTGGTGGCTGCCGAAATGGGTCAGCCACCGGATATAACCAGATCAGGTTGTTGAGATGTCGTCAGGGGATTGGGAAATCATAATCCGTCGGGGAACCAAAGATGACATCCCCGGAGTTCTTTCCTGCCTTGCGGCAGCATTCGGGCCGTACAAGACACGCTACACCTCCGATGGATTCAAGGATACAGTCCCATCCCTTCGCAATGGCCTGAGGCGACTGCGGAACATGACGGTGATTGTCGCGGAAGTTGATTCCGCGCGAATAATAGGCACTGTGGCCTATCACGTCGCCGGCGCCGGTGAAGGCCATCTACGCGGCATGGCCGTGATTCCGGAGTTTCAAGGTCGAGGTGTGGCGTGCCGGTTGTTATCAGCCGCAGAAGAGACGTTGCGGCAGGAAGGCTGTTCACGGATAACCCTGGACACGACGATTCCGCTCCAACGAGCCATCAGGTTTTATGTCAGCAACGGCTACCGGGCTACCGGCATAGTCAAAGATTATTTTGGAATGCCGCTGTATGAATATGCGAAAATGTGGGATAATGAAACTGGTTGACTTCGACCTCAAGCTGACGGGTCAGGTTTTTCATTCCAGCGGTGGCTTTTGGGATTCGGCCAGCTTTAGATGACGGTAAGGTGCTAACCGCAATCGCCCGAGGCAGGAGGTGGTGCAGAATGAATCACATCCTCAAATGTCATGATATTGTGAAGACCGATTTTGTACGGGGTGAAAATTGTTACCTGTTTGATGAACGAGGGAAACGATATGTTGATTTTGAGTCAGGATGTTGGTGCGTGGGGCTGGGATATAATCATCCCCGCATCAATCAGATGATGAAGACACAAATCAGCAAAGTCATTCATCTTGGTACAGGTTATCCCCATGTTCTTGCCGAAGGTGCCGCTGTCGATATCCTCGAGATCGTTGGTATGAAGAATGGAAAATGCATTTTCCTGAGTTCAGGAAGTGAAGCCGTTGAATTCGCAGTGCAGATAGCGAGACGATTTACAGGGAAGCCATTGCTGCTAGCCTTTGCGAATTCCTACCTCGGCGCTTACGGTTCGGCGGGGAAAAAGGAAGGGGATGACTGGCAGTTGCTCGATTGTGATCTCTGCGCCGATACAGAACCAATCGAATATCCGACCAGGATCCCCTTTGCGCACGCGGGTGGCTTTGTCTTCGAACCGGGCGGCAGCGGTCCCGCGTTAGTCAAATTCCCTGCCCGAGAGCTTGTGTGGGATATTGTTCAACGGGTTAAGCGCGTAAACGGTCTGCTTATTGTTGACGAAATCACCACCGGGATGGGGCGCACGGGGAAGTGGTTTGGGTTCGAACATTATGACCTTCACCCAGATATCGTCGCCTTAGGAAAAGGGCTGGGGAATGGATATCCGGTCAGCGCGGTGGCAATGAAGCGGGAAATCGCGGAACAATTAGAAAGCACCGGGTTCCATTACGTCCAGTCTCATCAAAATGACCCGTTGGGATGTGCGATCGCTAAGGAAGTCGTGACAGTCATTCGGGCGGAACAGTGGGTCGAAAAGGGAAATGCTCTGGGGCGGTTCTTTCTTGAAGGGTTGAAGGAATTGGGCCAAAGACACAGTATTGTGAAGGAAGCGCGCGGAAGAGGTATGCTGCTTGCGTTGGCATTCTATCCGCATGAACGCTGTTCAGCCACATCGATCTATAATGCACTTTTGCAGGAGGGATTTTTGGTGGGCTATCATGCTGCGGGCAATTTCCTTCGGTTCGATCCGTGTCTGACCATGGAAAAGGATGACGTTGCCTCTCTCCTGGAATGCCTTGACGAGGTTCTCGGCGCCGCCGACTAACCATACATCCACCGAATCCTCTTTTCCACATGCTGATGGGCTTGTCACGCCAGGTGGGCGATCTGTATATTGCCCATCAACGAAATGTTCTCGGGAGGGACGATGATTGATCTCAAGGATAAAAATGCGGTGGTAACCGGAGGTTCACGGGGAATCGGCCGGGCAACGGCGTTGATGCTGGCGCAGGCGGGTTGTGATGTTCTGGTGCATTACCACTCCAATGAACAGGCTGCCGACTCGATTGTTTCGGACATCCGGGCGTTGGGTCATAATGCAGATAAATGCCGCGCGGAAATTTCCCGTCGCGAGGAAGCGGAGAAGCTCATCGATCAGGCGATTCAAACCCTGGGCGGTGTTGATATTTTAGTCAACAACGCAGGAATCTGGGAGGAAGCTGCAATTGACCGGATGAGTGACGAGGACCTGCGGCGCACGATTGAAATCAATCTCCTGGGACCATTCCACACCTGTAGTGCGGTGGCACCGTATATGATCGAACACAAACGCGGCACGATTATTAATATCGCCTCCACCGCCGGGCTGCGGGGTGAGGCATTTCATGCGCACTATGCCGCCTCCAAAAGCGGGGTGATTGGTTTAACCAAGTCACTCGCGGCGGAACTGGCGCCCCATAATATCCGAGTCAATTGTGTGGCACCCGGCTGGACCGATACCGACCTGACCAAGGATACCATGGCCGGTGACGAAGCCGTACAGGTGCTGAGCAAGATTCCCCTTGGCCGCATTGCCTTGCCGGAAGAGATCGCCGGCTGTGTGGTGTTTCTGGCGTCGAATCTCGCCGGCTTCGTGACCGGAGAGGTGCTCAATGCTAATGGTGGCGCAGTGTTGTGTGGATAGGAGGATAGTGGATACTTCCGGCAACGGCACGAACACGGCAATCTAATGATGCTTCCTCCTCGTCATTCCTGCGTTCGCAGGAATGACGCGCAGGGAGATTTGATCGATAAGGTCAAGTGTGAACCCAACGAATTGATATGACGAAAAGTCCATATGAAACGGCCTGCCGTTTATATTCTCGCCAGCGAACCGTATGGGACACTTTACATCGGTGTAACTAGTGATTTGGTAAAACGAATGTATCAGCATAAAGAAAAACTGATTGATGGTTTTGCGAAGACGTACGGAGTGGATATGCTCGTCCATTATGAACTGGCCGAGAATATGCCTGCCGCTATCACTCGCGAGAAGCAATTAAAGAGATGGAAACGTCAATGGAAAATTGAACTGATTGAACAGGGCAATCCGACCTGGCGGGATTTGTATCCGGAAATCAGCGGAGAGGCAAAATAGCAATCTGTCCGATCATCTGTGCTGGGTACGATTAGTGCTGCCCCTCGCTTCACGAGGGGAAATGGGATTCCTGCGTTCGCAGGAATGACGAGGTAGAATGGATTTGCAGGCCGGATGCAATTGTCGTACATGCCTGTGGCGGAGAATGGGCAACCTCGCAATCATCACAAATGTGCATTGATAATCGGCAGGTACCGCAGGATTCCCCGGTTGTTGCCCGCATAGTTGAAGAGGCCGAGTTGGACTCCGCTTAATTCATTCGTGTAGTTGACGACGCCGATCGCCAGACCGGTTTGGCGATCGTCGAAGTAATTGAGGGCGCCAACTGACATCCCGGTGAGTTCCTGCCCCGATACGAGCAATCCGCCCAGCGCCAGCCCTTCCATTCTACGTGTCCGTACTCGAATGCCGGAGATCGCCACTCCACGCAGGAGACCCGCCACGCGAATATCAGCCCCATGAACAATCAAGCCGGTGGCATGGTGCGTGCGAATGCCATAGAGTGATATCTTTCGATCCCCACTCATTCTGGCTGGCGCCGGCAACGCGCCGATCGAGACGCCGGTGAGCGACTCCTCGGCATACACCACCGCCAGCGAGGTGCTGAGGCCGTACATGTTTTCCTCAGAGACCGCCGCGAGACCTCCCATGGTGAATCCGCGGATGTCGCGCTCAGACACCACCGCCAGTCCGCCTAGATTGATGCCGGTCAGACCTCGTTCAGCGACAACCGCCAAGCCGCCCAGGCAAACACCGCGAACATTCCCCTCGGAGACAACGGCCAGGCCGGCGGCGTGAATACCGTAAATCGAGCGTTCAGCGACGGTGGCGAGGCCGCTAAGTGTGATGCCAGAGATACTCCTTTCGGAGACAACCGCGAGTCCACCGAGATGAATGCCTTGGATGCTTCGCTCCGCGACCGAGGCGATACCTCCCAGCGAGATTCCCGATAGACCCCCCTCGGCGACAACGGCTACTCCTCCCAGGTGGATGCCGCGCAGGTCTCCCTCGGCCACGGTCGCAACACCACCGAGGGTAATCCCGGTGAGATCGCCGGCGACCGTTGCGATGCCGCTGATACCAATCCCGGTAAGTCCGTGTTTGGCGACCAACGCGATTCCACCGACCCCGATGCCATTGATTTCTCCCGCCGCCGGCGCGACCAAGCCCACCGCGAGGCCGTTAATTGTCGCTCGATCATTATTGCGGGGACACCAGAACGTCAGGTTGAGGCCGTCGACCCGCCGCAGCCCATCGTCCATGAGGTTGATCCGAATACCATGCACCCGGGGAGCATTGCCAAAACGAATGCCGTAATCATTAACCGAAGCGCCAACGCTGTAATATTTTGGTTGGTCGGCGGTGGTGGCGCTGACCGGGGTGAACGCAACGATTATGGCCAGTACCGAAAATAGTAATACCGAAAAACGCAGACATGTACGCATTACTACCTCGCTATCATCAAATCAAGATTCTCTAAGTAACAGACGGTGAACCCCGGCAAGAGGTTTCAGCTTAATTCACGTTCGGTGTCAGGGTCATCCGGTATTCAGCGTCCGCCTCCACCTCATCCCGGAAAAGCAAGAATGGCCGGTAATTGCCTTCCAGCCAGAGCGGTAGCTGATCGGCATAGTGCGGGCTGAGCGGATTACCAGAGATACCGCCAGGGATAATTCTGGCGGCGTTGTGCATATCCTGAAGATCGAAAATATACCGCATAGAGGCACCTGCATATACCTGCCAGCCGTGCGGCAAGGAATACGCACCGGGATTAACCGTGGCAATACTGCCGCCGAACGGAAACGGCCCCCGGTTGACAATACTGCCCAACTGACTCACCCCTCGGCTGATGGGATGTATGACGGTGAGTGTATGCAGATCCCCCCAGCGCCACTGCGTAATATCCTCGCCCAGTTTTTCACGGAGATATTCTATTGCATCCAGGAAAGTGCGGACAATCATATCGTCGCGTGATTCTCGTTCGGCAGTGCGCGGGACATCGAAGAAAACCGTGTCGACTTCCTGAATTAGCCGCCGGATCGCATTACAGGTGCGCCAGGGATTGCTCTTGTACTTGACATACAACTCATCACCCAGATGCGGCTTAAATGTCTCTTCAATTAAAAATCCCAGATGTGTATGGAATATCGTTGCCGGCACCGATTCGGCGTGGGCGTTATAGTCCCAGCCTTTTAAATACGTCATAGCGGTTTCGGTGAGCGTGGAGAGCGGTTCATTTTCCAGCACTTCAAGAAAGATCGGTAGCAGCTCCTCGGCAATGACCAGGTGTTCGTCAAGCTGTAACCGTTCAAGATCGGCAAGAGAAAACTTGTCCCTGCTGGTCAGCTCCTCGGTGATGCGTTCCATTCGGTCGGGCATTGAATAGTAATGTGAAATCGGGTACGGGTAGTCTTTTAGTTGGAGATTGTTGGCCGAGGCCAGCCAGGCTTGGACGGGATTGCGCAGGTGCGGTTCCCTTTTGGTTGGCACGTACCCCTGCCATTCATGATCACCGTCCCAACCGGGGATGGGAACCGATCCATCGAAACCATCACGGATCGGAATACCGGTGGCACACCAGAAGCTAATCTCGCCGCGATCATCCGCATACAGCCAGTTAATACCGGGGCACTTCCAGTAGTCGAGCGCGGCTTCGAGACCATCAATGGTCTCTGCGCGATTAACCTGGTACAGCGTGGTGGCTTCCTGGTGTAAATCATACAATACCCAGCGCATGGCAATGACTTCACCGGGATCAGATTCGGGGTCGATTAAGTCGCTGATTACCGGGCCGTGCCGGGTAAGACGCACGATGTGTTCGATTGTATCTGAGTCGCGAATTGGTATGCGATGGTGGAACAATTCCATCGCCGTTGACGAATCCCGGAAGATATAGCGGCTGGAGTCGGCGGGATCGAGTTTCTCACGATAAAAATCGGTATCATCGGCCATCGCATTGGTAAATCCCCAGGCCACATGTTCGTTGGCACCGACAATGATTAACGGTACGCCGGGCGCGGTCACGCCGGAAACATTCATGTCCGGGGTTACCAGGTGTGCCTCATACCAGATACAGGGAAGTCCAAATGGCAAATGCATATCATTCGCCAACAGTGGCATCCCGGTGTGCGCTTTTGAGCCACCTACCACCCAGGCGTTGCTCCCACCGTAATTGGCGGCGCCGGTTTTGTCCGCAACCTTCTGAAACAGTGCCAGTAGTGACCCGAAATCGGAAAAGTCAGTGGTATCCGGGAGTGTTACCGGGTACCCGGACGGATAATCGATGAACAAATCCGCCGCGGCCTCCGGTCCGAGTCGGTCAATAATCGCCGCGTATAACATCTCCGCCCGGAAGGCGAAATTCAACATCCAGGCCATATAGTATAACGCAGCGGTGCAGTCGGCAGTCTGCCAGCGCTCAGGGGTGTACCCGATCAAAGTGAATTCCAGCGGCAATCGTGCATCCGGATTATCCAAGTAGCTGTCAATACCCGCGGCAAATGCCCCGAGTGCATCCTGTACTTCCGAGGATTGTGCGCCCAGAATCTCCTCAGGTGAAACAGGCGCAGTTATCGTTCGAAAGAGGAGATCAGAATCGAGCAGTTGCGGGCCGAGGACCTCGGCGAGAGTCCCGCGCACGGTTCTGCGGACCATATCCATCTGGAACAACCGGTCCTGGGCCATCGCGTAGCCCAGCGCGAAGTAGACATCATGATCGTTCTCCGCGTAAATATGCGGCATCCCGAAGGAATCGCGAATGATTTCGACCGGCTCGCGCAGCCCATCCACCAGACGTTCGCCATCGTAATCGGCCACGGTCGATTTAAGCCAGAGGTAAGAAATGACTGCGCCCACCACCAGCACCAATACCAACACTGCCAGTGCCCATTTGAGAATTCTCATCGTTCTCCCTGTCTGACAATTGTCACAGGGGTATAGTACGGAGTCGGAGAGGTAGAAGCAACGGTCCGAAATTTCAGAAATTATGTCGTTTTAGATTGTTTTTTGAAGCGCATACGACTTCCTTTTCTGCATGGGAATCGACATTTTACCAAAGTTCATAAGGGAGAATTACGAAGTTCATGAATGGAAACACGCCATTGCGGTGTTGAAAACGGATTTTCCTGAGGAATTTCAAGAAGTGATTGACGTCTTGACTGAATTTCGCTTACGTAAGAGCTGGATTGAGGTTGGAGGAGGACGCAAGTCGAAGGTATCCAATGCAATCGACGATTCTTTATTAAGCAAAGGCTGGATAGAGAAGGAGTTTGGAACTAAAATAGTCATTGACGAAGACAGCATCGAGAGTCCAACGCACAAGGTAGACTGTGTCAAGAACGGCGTTGCTCTGGAGATTGAGTGGAACAACAAAGATCCGTTTTTCGACCGTGACCTCAACAATTTCAGATTACTGTTCGAGTTACGAGCTATCAGCGTAGGAATTATCGTGACGCGCTGTGATGAGTTACAGGATGTATTCGTCAAACTGGGAAGGGGAAAATCTTACGGGGCTTCAACCACGCACATGAGTAAGCTTCTTCCAAAAATCGAAGGCGGCGGGGGCGGTGGATGTCCGATTCTTGTGTTTGGGATAAAAAAGACGCTGTATATTGAGGATTAATGAAATGGCAACGAGGCAAATATTTAGTCCTGCCGAAGATTTCGCTCAAAGTATTAGAGGTTCTTTCGGAGCGATTTTAGCGGACCCGCCCTGGCGTTTCACCAATCGCACCGGCAAAATGGCTCCCGAACACAAAAGATTATCACGTTATTCTACGCTGACTCTCAAAGAAATTCTGCAAATTCCAGTGGCATCCGTGGCTGCTCCCCAATCCCATTTATATCTCTGGGTGCCAAATGCATTACTGGTAGAGGGCCTACGAGTGATGGAAGCCTGGGGGTTCACCTACAAAACGAATCTCGTCTGGCATAAAGTCCGCAAAGATGGTGGTCCTGACGGCCGAGGTGTCGGCTTTTATTTTCGTAACACCACTGAATTGATTTTGTTTGGAATCCGGGGCAAATTGCGCACGCTTCGACCAGGCAGAAGTCAAGTAAATATGATACGCAGCGCGAAACGAGAGCATTCACGAAAACCAGATGAGCTTTATTCAATCATTGAAGCTTGTAGCCCAGGTCCGTATTTGGAGCTTTTTGCACGTGGGACCCGTCCCAAATGGAAGCAGTGGGGCAACGAAGTAGAAGAATACAAGCTTGATTGGCCCACATATAAAAACAACTCACAAGAAAAAAACACCAAGACATCGGCTAATCAAGAACTCAACTTCCCGCCACTCTGAGTGTCTTGTCTCCTTTGCCAATGCTCTGTTCATCCCTTTTATTGTACTGGTCAGGGGCGCAGGGTAGACTCGCACGAAGTCGCAACGGAAGACCAGCATTGTGAACGACACCTATATCCGCGTCGAAAACCTCCGCAAAACCTACGGCGACATTGTCGCAGTCAATGATGTATCATTCTCCATAGCCCAGGGAGAAGTGTTCGGCCTGCTCGGGCCAAACGGCGCCGGGAAAACGACCACCCTGGAGATCATGGAAGGCCTGCGCCGCGCGGACAGCGGGACGATTCATATCGCCGGTCTAGAATTGCCCCGGCAACTCGATCAACTCAAGCAGATAATCGGCGTGCAATTGCAGGCGACCTCGCTTTACGATCGGATCACGGTCGGTGAGGCTCTCTCACTCTTTGCCGGCTACTATCGTAAGGCCCGCAGTGTTGAGGAACTGCTTCAGTTGGTTTCTCTGGAGGAGAAACGCGGTGCGTTCGTAAAAAATCTCTCCGGGGGCCAACTTCAGCGGTTAGCGCTGGCGCTGGCATTAGTCAACGATCCGGAGTTGGTATTTTTGGATGAGCCGACCACCGGCCTCGATCCGCAGGCCCGGCAGAATGTCTGGGCGATTATCGAAAAGATGAAGACCGAGGGCCGCACGGTCATTCTCACCACGCATTACATGGAGGAGGCCGAACGCCTCGCCGATCGGGTCGCGGTGATTGATCGTGGGCAGATTATCGCCATGGATACACCACCAGTCCTCATTCGTATGCTGGGTACGCGCGGGAAGATCGAATGTTCGGTGGATAACAATTTACCCCTCGATGAGGTTGAAGCAATTCCCGGCGTGACCGAAGTCAAGACTGCGGACGGGCAGTTGTCGTTCAATGTCGATGAAGTCAAACCGGCATTGACTGCACTGTTGAGTATCGCGGAACAGCATGGGGTAACGCTGGAGGATATCCATGTCAGCCGCCCGAACCTGGAGGATGTCTTCCTTCACCTCACCGGGCATCGCTTACGGGAATAGGATGACATGATCGGTTTACTATATCGACAAATTGTCCTGCACATGAAATTATTCATACGGGAGAAAGCGTCGGTCTTCTGGTCCTACGCCTTCCCGGTGTTTCTCATCTTGCTCTTTGGTGCGGTATTCAGCGGCGGCGATAAATCACCGTTTACGCTTGGTGTGGGGGTGGCGGATCAGGATCAGAGCATGATGTCGCAGATCCTGATCGACAGCGCCCTCAGCCGGGTGCCCACCTTCAACGTCTACGAGGGCGAGCTGGATTCACTGCTGACCCGTTTGAAAAACGGCCGGGGTACAATGGTGGTAGAAATCCCCGAGGGGTTTGGCGACAGTGTGCTCAGTGGCGGCATCTCAGTACGTGTGCATTATAATGAATCGAACATCCAGAATAATCCGACCGCCCAGGCGGTGATGGAAGTCATTGAATACCACTTCGCGCAACGGATGCGTGGATTCACACCACCTCTCCAGTTTGAGAATGTCGTGGTCGGCAGCGAGGAAAAAGAATGGTCGTATATCGATTACCTGTTGCCCGGTCTGGTCGGCATGTCGATTATGAGCACGTGTCTCTTCGCGATTGGCTTTGTGCTGATTATGTACCGCGAAAAGGGGAATCTCAAGCGGCTGGAGGTCACCCCGCTCCCCAAGTGGGTGTATATCGTGGGGATGATTATTCAGCGGACAGTGATTATTTTCACTCAGGCCGTCTTGCTGCTGGCAATCGCCGTGGTGGTGTTCGGTGCACATGTCTACGGCAGCCTCTGGCAGGGCTTTGTGTTTATGTTATTGGGGATGTCGACGTTTATCTCGCTTGGCTTTTTGATCGCTGCCCGTATCTCCAAAACCGAGACCGGCGCCGGTGTGACGAACGTCATCTTTTTCCCGATGATGTTTCTCTCGGGCACCTTCTTCCCGGTTAACAACCTGCCGGATTTCCTCAAACCGTTACTCTATGCGTTGCCGCTAAAATATCTCGTCGAAGGTTTGCGCAAAATTCTGGTTCAGGGCGCGTCGATCACGTCACTGGGATTAGAAATCGCAGTGCTGGCCGGCTGCACGGTTGTGTTCTTTGCGATTTCGGTGAAGATGTTCCGCTGGCAGTAGAACGTTCCTTGGAATCGTAGGTCTAAGCCCTTCTATGTGCGCCGCAGATGTCTCGCCTGGCCATTCGATTGAATTTACCAGAACCACCCAACTATGTCATCCCGGCTTTGAACCCGGATCCAGTTGGGGGCGGTAAGGGAAATCGAAAGTCGAAACTCTTGAGGTTGCCACCCGCTACGGATACGTGCGCGGCAGGCCTTTAACCTGCGCGAGCGATGGGATCCGGCTGAATTCATAATCTCGCCATTCCCTGTCGCGGCGGAGAATCCCGTTCCCCGTACGGCCGCAACGGTGGCACGAATTAGCGTACATGCCCGCCGCCCCACGGGGAGCGCGGCCCTTCCTTACCGATAAGCATTATCGCCAGGTATGGATAGCGATGGGTATCATTTCGTGTGAAAAATGATACGGGACAAAAAATGGCCCCGGCGGAGCGGGCAACTAGATCACAAAAACCAGTCAGCCCCAAGGGCTGACCGGCACACTAATCGTGGCATTCTCGTTTGAATCGCACAGCCCCCTTGCTGCGCAAGGGGAAAATGGATTCCGGATCAAGTCCGGAATGACACGGTTGATAGACATCGCTCACTGCGACCAAATCCCGTCGCTCCTGGAAACCCTGATCTCCGGGTGCGCGTTCCGCACTCCCTCAGATCAGGGCCACGCACCCGCCGCGAGCGGCGGGCAACGGGATTCCTGCTTTCGCAGGAATGACGGGTTGGGCCACTTCTGTTTAGTTTGATCGAACGGGCAGGTTAAAGACCTGCCGCGCACACCGGCGTCCTGCTACCAAATCCGACGAACGGGCAGGCTGCCTGCCGCGCACCACCATGCACCCCACGGGGAGCGCGGCCCTTCCTTACCGATAAGCATTATCGCCAGGTATGGATAGCGATGGGTATCATTTCGTGTGAAAAATGATACGGGACAAAAAATGGCCCCGGCGGAGCGGGCAACTAGATCACAAAAACCAGTCAGCCCCAAGGGCTGACCGGCACACTAATCGTGGCATTATCGTTTCAATCGCACACCCCCCTTGCTGCGCAAGGGGAAAATGGATTCCGACTCAAGTCCGGAATGACACGGTTGATAGACATCGCTCACGGCGACCAAATCCCCCGGGATTTCTCACTTTGGGTGGGGTACCCGTAATCGTAACTGCAGGGGATATAATGCGGCCCCGCGTATGGGGTTACGCGGGGACACGGAGGTCGGTGTATGTCAAAGTGCCATGCTAACGGCCGAAACGAAATCCTCGTCCACCCGGACCGTGTCCGGGGCCACGGCCGCCGGGGCCACCACGACCGGGCATCAGGTCTTTCAGCGCTTCGAAAATCTTGGCCTGGTCTTCATCTAACACCGCTAAAATCGAGGCTGCTGCATTCTCCCGAATCTCCTGAGCCTGGTCGCGCAGTGCCTCGCGATCGGCATCCCGATCCCGCATCTGTTCATGCAGCTCGACCATTTGTTCGTGCGCATCCATCATGATCGACTCGATCTGATCGCGCTGGGAATCAGTCAGGCCGAGGACATTGGTCAGAAAATCGAGGTGCCGTTCCTGGCGTTCGGCAAAATTCGCCTGCCGTTCGGCGGAACGCTCCTCGTGCCGTTCATCGCGGATCGCTTCCAGTTGTTCCAGTTGTTCCGGTGTCAGGATACTTTCCATGGTCTCGCGCATCGATTCATGCAGCGCGCGCATCTGTTCACGCGTGGCCTCATCGGGACGACCGGGATTTTGCTGCATGAGTTCACGGATCGATTCGCGCATTTCCTGATGGGCCGCCCGCAGTTGTTCGATTTGTTCGTCGGTCAATTCCAGTTGGTCGGCCATTTCTTCCAGATGTCTTTGCATGAAGCCGTGACCTTCACCTCTCATGCCGTGTTGCCCAGGTCCACGTCCTTGGCCCCGCTGACCCTGGAGTTGCTGCCGGCGTTCTTGCCGATGCTCTTCAAGGAACTCGATCAGGGCGACCAATTGGTCGTTGTCGAGAATATCCGCGCTCGTCACGAGGAAGGTGTGCATCGGCGGCGGACCGTCCGGTCGGTTGAACCGACCGGGGCGTTCACCGGGTTGGCGGTTCTGGCGATTTTGCTGCCGTTCGGCACGCTGTTCTTCCATCGCCGTATTGAGCGCCGTCAACGCTGCTTCCATTTCGGTCTTTTGCTCGTCGGTGAGATTCAACTCATCAGCGAGGTCGTCAATGGACGGCGGATTGAAACCGGTCAACTGGCCATCAGTGCCGGGGACCGCAGACCCGAGCGCAGTGGCGCCGGAGTTGGACGCGGAATCCTGGCAACCGACAAACGCCGCCAGAGCCATCAGCAAAATTCCCAGCCCCAGGCCTTGACGAATTTTGGTCATGTGTTTCATTGTGCCCTCCTTTGGTAGAGGCGATTACATGGTTGTATGTGCGTACTATTTATTTTCTGTTTGATTGATTTCGTCCTCAGCTAAAGTCACCGTAGTCCAAATTTTCAGTGGATCAGGAATTTCCGGTCGGTCGCCCCCGCGCATCCCGCCGAATCCGCCACGCCCGCGCATGCCGCCCCGGCCACCCATGCCGCCGCGGCCACCCATGCCGCCGCGTCCGCCCATCCGGTCACGCATCATGTTGCGCATTTCACCCCGATCGAATTCCGGTGTCTCAATGCCGACATCAATTTTCTCTCCGGGCGTGGCCTGGAAACTGGTTGGCAGGACTTCAGAGGTGTGCAACGGGACCTGCAATTCGTAAATCAACCAGTCGTCCTGCTTGCCGAGACGCGCGTAGATCCCGTCCGGGTCGGTGTTGGCAAACTGTGTTATCTCGCCGTCGCCATTGACAATGCCGATGACGTCGAGAGATTTTGCGAATTGTGCTTTGAGTGAATCGATGTCTCTTTCTCCACGAATTTCGGTACGAGGATCGGAGTTACCGGGCAATTGTCCCATACTCAGTGTTCCAATGGGAAACCGCACGCCGAATTCTTTGTCCTTACCTCCGTTCTCATCGAGCCAGACAGTTAATCCCCGAACAAACAGTTGGCGCTGAATCGTCGGATCATTGGTGGCAATTAACACATAGAGCCTCTCGCCGTCGTTTTGCACGCCGAGGGCGAGATTTTCATCCTCGATTTTATTGCGCAGCCCGTCCCATTCTGCCGCAGTACCGTCAATGGTGATTTTTCCGGTCAGCCAGGCGCTGGAAAGCTTTTGGGTGCCGGCCTGAGCGGTAGAAGTGAACAGCAATCCGCTCATGATCAGTACCGGCAATGTGCGAATTGAAAGTATTTGTCGACCCATCATCCCTCTGTCCCTTCACTGATTGTGAGCGGGTTCCGTTTTTGTTTTCGTCTGTTTGTACTCAGGAAATATTGCAGAAGTGTGGCAGGCGTGCGGCAAATGACGACAAGAGTGCGGCATGTTGGTGGCCTGATACTGCGTGGCGTTTAGTGCCGGTGTCGGGTTTCTCGGTATCCGCCACGACGGATTCCTCCGAACCCGGCCTACGGCACAGCGGGCAATTCAATCATGATTTTGGCGCCGGACGGGGAATTGTTTTCTGCGCGTATCTCCCCGTGGTGCATTTGGATAATCTCTTTAGCGATCGCCAGCCCCAGGCCCGAGCCGCCGGTTGAGCGGGCTTCGTCCGCGCGATAAAAACGGTCGAACACCCGCGGCAAGTCCTCCTGCGGGAATCCTGGACCGTCATCGGTGACCTCAAGGCGATGGACTGTGTCGGAATTCGCGGAAATTGTGGTCATGGACAGGGTAACTGTCCCACCCGATGGCACATACCTTAACGCATTGGTCAGCAGATTTTCCAGCACCTGTTCAAGTCGCCGGCCATCGCCGTCGACCCATGCCGGATCTCGGTCGTCTTCCCATTGTAGGGAAATGTTGGCGTCGGCAAAGCGTGATTGAAACCGCGACACGGTGTTACGGCAGAGCTCGGCCCAGTTGAGCCGTTCGGTTTCCAGCTTGACTGCTCGCGATTCCAGACGCGCCAGGTCGAGCAAGTCCTGAATCAAAAAATCCATGCGTTTGGCTTCACCAAGGACATTGGTGAGGTAGTTCTCCCGTTCGGTGTCGTCCAGCGTCACTGACGGTTCAAGTAGGGTTTCGGTATAGCCGCGGATGGAGGTGAGTGGGGTGGCAAGTTCGTGCGAGATGTCCGCGAGGAGTTGCTTTCGTTGCAATTCACCCTCTTCTACTCGGGCTTTGGCCTCGGCGAGGTTTTGGGTCATATGATTGAGCCGTTGTGCGAGTTGGCCGAGTTCATCGCGTCCCAGATTCGGCACCCGCACACTCAAATCACCCTCGGCGACGCGTGCGGCCAGATTGTCCAACATTCGCAATCGCCGCGACATCAGGCGAAACATGATCAGCCCGGCAGCGCCGGCGACCAGAATCGCCAACGGCAAGCTATAGAGTAACGGTCGTGGCAGGATCGGCGGCAAAAACGGGAAACGACGCGGCGGCATCCACGCAATCACCTGGCCGAGCACGTCGCTGTCGACAGTTACCGGATACCGAACGGTATAGTGATCGGTAAGGCGTTGCGCCAGTTCGCGACGTGGTCCGCGATTTGGCGACCATCTTCCCGGCGCTTCACGGGAGTGGGGCCAACGCGGATGTTCGGGAATACTATCGAGGATTTCATTTAAGATACGGCGGTGACGACCGGTAAGCGGCCGATCGAGAAACAGTCGGCCGTCACTGCGGCGATAGGCCAGGAAGATCGGCGCGTTTTCCTGACGATAGTGGTTAAGGATGCTTTCGATACTTTCCAGGGAATTGGCCTGATGCGCGGCGGCGATTTCATTGGCCGCATTCCGCGCCGCGCTGTTGGCCCGGCTGTGCGCCAGTTGTGTGGAAATCGGTTCGATAATCAAAAATACCAACAGGACATTCAGGATAAAGGTAACAATCATCACCGCCAGGAACGCCCCGGCGAAGGTCCAGAATAAACTGGGAAATCGCAGCCGTTTCATTACGCAACACCTTCGGCAAACCGGTAGCCGGCGCCCCAGACGGTCTGGATATATTGGGGTTTAGCGGGATCGGGTTCCAATTTTCGGCGGAGGCGGCTGATCACGCTGTCGATCGAGCGGCTGTCGACCACCCGGTCTTCCCCCCAGACATGTTCCATCAGTGCCTCCCGCGAGTACACCCGCCCAGGGTGTAACGCCAGAAAATGCAAGACATCGAACTCCAGCGTGGTAATCTCCACCGGCGTGCCGGATTTTTCGACTTCCCGGCGGGACGGATCAATACGCAACTCGCGGCGAGTGAGGATTTCGTCTCCCGAGGTCGAAGTCACTCGGCGTAACAACGCGCGCACGCGGGCAACCAGTTCGCGGGTGCTGAACGGCTTGGTGAGATAATCATCCGCGCCGAGCTCAAATCCCAGCACTTTATCGCCCTCGCTGGAACGCGCGGTCAGCATGAGTATCGGTACGTTACTCTGCTTGCGAATGCGGCGGGTGACTTCCAGCCCGTCAATTTTGGGGATCATTAAATCAAGGACGATCAACGCCGGGTCGGTTCGTTCGAATTCGCGCAAAGCAATGTCACCGTCGAACGCCTGCACACAAGCAAACCCGGCGGCCTCCAGGTTCTTGGTGACCAGCTCGGCGATATTGCGGTCGTCCTCTATGATAAGAATCGTCTGCACCATGCAGCCATTCTGACAGTGAAATCACCGGTTGTCAAGGAAATGTAGCAGAGCATAGAGTGGGTGTTCTGCACTCACCATTTCTTGGCTGGTGTACGTCCGGGCTGGCGTGGCCCTGATCTCCGGGATCGCGGGACGCGATCCCGGAGATCAGGGTTTCTAGGCGCGATGGAATTTGGTGACCTGGATCAACGACCTTAGAAATCCGCCGCGGCGGATGGGACACCGGACGAACGGGCAGACGGGGAGAGGCTGTCTCAAAAGCCACTTTTAATGTAGGTCAGGTTCCGACGTGCGTGTCAACGCGCGGAGAAACCCGACACGATCCCAACAAATTACAGGTGTCGGGTTTCTCGTTCGTCAAGGCGAACTCGGAACCTGACCTACTTGTGGGACAGCCTCGAGACGTCTGCCGCGCACTAAGTTCCAAAACACACCAGCGGCCCGCCAGTGACGGGCCGCTACGGTGTAGGTATACTGCTGCTCTCTATCCTGACGGATGGAGAGTGTGAGTCGAGTTATTTGGCTGCTGCCGCCTTCTTCTTTTTCAAGCGACGGCAACTGTTCGATTTGCACTTGGGACACGCGACTTCGTGGTCGTTCTCTTTCGACCAGGAATCTTCAAACTCGTGTCCGCATTTCATGCAACGGAAATTAGTCATATCAGTACTCGGTTCACTTTTTCTTACGCGGCGGCAGTTTCTTTGGCCTTGCCTTTCTTTTTGGCCTCTTTCTCCGCCTGTCTTTTCATTTTCTTTTCGTGTTCCTCGGTGAGGATGTGCACAGTTTCGTCGATTTCCTCTTTCGTGACTTTGTTGCGCATCTCCTCGAGGTCACGCATCACCTTGGCGAACTTCTGGCCTTCCGCCGCCGAGATCCACTCCAACTGGAGCCGTTCGGGGCGAATCCCCAACCGCTCCATCTTATCCCAGACGCGGTTGACCCGTTGGACGGTTTGCCGGTTGGCCGAGATGTAGTGGCAGTCGGCATAGTGGCAACCGGAGACCAGCACCATCGCCACACCCTTGCGGAACGCCCGCCAGATAAATTCCTCGTCCACGCGCGCCGAACACATGGTACGAATCAGGCGCGCATCGGTCGGATACTGCAACCGCGAGATTCCGGCGAAATCGCCACCCGCGTAGGAACACCAGTTGCACGCAAACGAGAGGACTTTCTTGTCGGCGTCCTCGGAGAGAACCGCATCAATCTGCGCGAGAATCTGCTGGTCGGTGAAGTGCCGCATCGTGATCGCACCCGTGGTGCACGCCGCGCCGCAGTTGCCGCAACCGGCACAGGCTGCGGTGATCACGGTCGGCGGGTTCTTCTTGCCGTTGGATTGAATCGCGTGATACGGGCAGACACCTACGCACAACTCACAACCGTTGCAGAGATCCTCGTCGATTACCGAAGTAATCGCTTCGATCGAAATCTGTCCGGCGTTCAACAGGATATTGGCGTGCGAGGCCGCGGCGCCCGCCTGGGCGACCGAGTCCTTAATGTCCTTGGGCGATTCGCAACAGCCGGCCATGAACACGCCCCGTGTCGCGGCATCGACCGGTTTAAGTCGCGGGTGCGCTTCCATCAGGAAGCCGTCCGAGGTTTTCGACAAGGTCAACAGCTTGCGAATAATCGGCGAGTCCTGCCGTGGGATGACCCCCGTTGCCAGGACGATCATATCGAATTTGTGAAAATCGACACCATGACCGTTGGTACTCTCAACTGCGACTCGCAGGTTGTGTGTCGCCGGATCCTCTTCGATCTCACCCGGCAGTCCACGGATGTAACGGACGCCTTCCTCCTTGCTGCGCATGTAGAAGTCTTCAAAGCTTTTTCCGAACGCCCGGATATCCATGTAGAACACTTTGCAATCGGTGTCCGGATAGTGGTCTTTGAGCAGCAGGCAGTCCTTCACGGTGTTCATACAGCAAATATTCGAGCAGTATGGATTGCCCCGTTTCGCAGAGCGGGACCCGACACACTGGACGAAGCCAATGCGTTTTGGACGTTCACCGTCGCTGGGACGGATAAAATGTCCCTCGGTCGGACCACCGGCACAGATAAGGCGTTCGAACTCCATGCTGGTGATCACATTGGGGTAGCGGGTGTAGCCGTATTCGTCGATTTCGGACGGATCGTAGACATCCATTCCGGTGGCCACGATCACCGCGCCGACCTCGAGATCGACGAGTTCGTCCTGCATGTCAAAGTCAATACAGTTTTTCTCGCAGACATCGGCGCACTTGCCGCAGGCAATCGGGTTGGTACCCAGACAGTCGTCCATGTTAATAAGGAAGGACGCCGGGACGGCCTGCGGGAAGGGAATATGGATTGCTTTGCGCGACGAGAATCCGGTCTGGTATTCATCGGGTTTGGAGACCGGGCACACCTCAGCGCATTCAGCGCAGGCAGTGCACTCCTTCTCGTCGACGTACCGTGCCTTCTTTTTGACCGTGACTTTGAAGTTGCCGACAAAACCGCTGACGTTGACCACTTCCGCGTAGGTCATTAACTTGATCCGTGGATGCCGACCGGCATCAATCATTTTCGGACCGAGTATTCATATGGAGCAGTCCATGGTGGGGTACGTCTTATCCAACGCGGCCATTATCCCACCAATGGTTGCCTCCTTTTCAACCAAATATACCTGATGCCCGGAATCCGCCAGGTCAAGCGCCGCCTGGATGCCGGTCACGCCGCCGCCAATGACCAGGGCACTCTTGGTGACCTCGACTTTCAACTCTTCTTGCGGCGTGAGATGGCGGGCGCGGGCCACGGCGGACTTGATTAAGTCTTTGGCTTTTTCCGTGGCTCGATCTTTTTCGTTGGCGTGTACCCACGAACAATGCTCGCGCAGGTTGGCCATCTCCATCAGGTACGGGTTCATCCCGACTTCCTGCACGCAGGCCCGGAAGGTCGGTTCGTGCATGCGGGGCGAACAGGACGCGACAACAACGCGGTTGAGCTTATGTTCGACCACCGCTGATTTGATTTCATTCTGGCCCGGATCGGCGCAGGTGTATTTATTCTGGACCACACAGGCCACATCCGGGAGTGTCTTGGCCCATTCGGTGACCGCCTTGGTATCGACAGTGCCGGCGATATTTAATCCGCAATCGCAGACAAACACGCCGATCCGCGGCGCGTCGAGGGCTGATTTAGTCAGATCATCCACAGGCTGACTCCCGTTTACACGCCGGCGGCCACGTCAGCCGCCTCATGCGCAAATCCACGTTCGAAGGCGTTGGTGTTGAGTTCGCCGGTCCCTTTCGGTACCGAGGAGACGACCGCTTTGAGCATCGCCTCTTTTCCGACCACCCCTGTTTGGGCCGTGAAAAAACCGAGCATGACAATATTGGCAACCATCACGCGGCCCAGTTCCTCGGCGATTCGTGTCGCCGGGACCCCTTTGAGTACTTTGCTTTTCGGCGGTGTTTCAAATTCGACCAGATCCGAATCGTACAGCAACGTGCCGTCCTCATTCATGGCTGGTGCGAACTTATCGTACCCCTCCTGAGACAGCGCGCAGAGAATATGCTGATCCTGCAGATAGGGGTATTGAATTGGTTTGTCGGAGACGATGATCTGGGAGGAACAGGCCGACCCGCGCGCCTCCGGCCCGTAGGCCTGAATCATGGTCGCGAATCGATCATCGTACACCGAAGCGCCTTTCCCGACAATGTACCCGGCGAGGATGATCCCTTGACCACCGAATCCGGTTATCCGCATTTCGGTTCTCATTGGTCACCTTCCTTATCCCGGCCCCAGTACATATCGAGAAAGTCGGGTTTGTCGATATCGACGAACTTCCCGCAGGTAATCTTCGTCTGGAACCCGATCCCGCACTCGCGGGTGTCGGCACCGTGTTTGATCTCAGAATTATCGTGATAGAACTTCATCAAGTCGTAGCCCGTGCCGAGCCGGTTGCGACGCGCATACAGTGTCGAACACGGGGCAATCACTTCAATGAAGGAAAATCCTTTCTTTTTCAGCGCCTCCGCCATCCCCTTCTTCAACCGGCGAATATGCAGCACCGTCCAACGAGCGACATACACCGCGCCGCAGGCTTCCACCAAGTTCAACACATTGAAGGGATATTCCCTGTTCCCGCGCGGGGTGGTGGAGGTCCGAGCCGTGGTCGGCGTGGTAGACGCACACTGCCCACCGGTCATCCCATAAATGAAATTATCCACGCAGATGACGGTCAGGTTTACATTGCGGCGAGCCGCGTTAATCAAATGATTACCGCCAATCGCCACCAGATCGCCGTCGCCGGAGAACACGACCACTTTCAATTCCGGTTTGGCCAATGCCACGCCGACAGCAAACGGGATTGCCCGACCATGGGTGGTATGGTAGGAATCGAGATTGACGTATCCCGCGACGCGCCCGGTACAGCCAATGCCCGAGACCACGACGACTTTCTCTTCTGGAATTCCCGTATCGCGCAGGGCGTCGACAAAACACGACACCGCGGTGCCGATCCCGCACGTCGGGCACCAGATATGCGGCAGGCGATCCTCGCGCAGCATGGTATCTTTCGGGTGGTGCAGCACCTCGCGTTCGCCCGCCCGTACTTCAGCTGTTGCGGTACTCACTTGATCACCTCCCGCACACGTTCATGAATTTGTTCGGGTGTATGAACCGCTCCCCCGGCGTTGGGCACCTGAACTGTTTGAACGCCTCGTCCGGCAATACGCTCAACTTCCAGCGACATCTGTCCGAGGTTTACCTCGGGCACGACAAACCCCTTGATTCCCGAATCCGCCAGCTCGCGGACTTTCTTTTCCGGGAACGGCCAGACGGTGATCAAGCGCAGGTGTCCGATTTTGATGCCATCAGCGCGGCTCTCATCTACAACTTGCTGAGCAATCCGAGTCGTGATTCCGTAGGAGATCATGACGATCTCCGCATCGTCCAGCATGATTTCGTCGTACATGTAGATCTTATCTGCATTGACGCGGATCTTATCGACCAGGCGTTTGACCAGTTTGTTATGGGCGCCGGCTTCCATCACCGGGTAGCCACGCTCGTCGTGGGTCAGGCCGGTAGCGTGAATACGGTAACCCTCGCCGAATTCGATCATCGGCGGCACCAAGTCCTCGCCTGGTTCGAACGGAATGTATTCGCCCGGCTTTTTGTCGGTGATGCGCCGGTTAATAATTTTGATCTGGTCCGCAGACGGGATTACGACCTTTTCGAACATGTGCCCGACCGATTCATCCATCATCAGGAACACCGGAAGCCGGTATCGTTCCGAGAGGTTAAACGCGTGGATCGTGAAGTCAAACGCTTCCTGCGGAGAGCTGGGCGCAAGGGCGATCACTTCAAAGTCGCCGTGCGACCCCCACTTACACTGCATCATATCCTGCTGACCCACCAGGGTCGGTAACCCGGTGGACGGGCCACCGCGCTGGACATTCACCACAACCGTCGGTGTTTCGGTCATGATTCCCAGACCAAAATTCTCCATCATCAAGGAAAAACCCGGTCCGGAGGTGGAGGTCATAGTCTTGGCTCCCGCCCAGGAGCCACCGAGAATGGCGTTCATCGAGCCCATCTCGTCTTCCATTTGTATGAATACGCCGCCCACGCCGGGAAGTCGCTCGGCCATCCGCTCGGCAACCTCTGTGGCGGGCGTAATAGGATATCCGGCAAAAAACCGGCACCCGGCAGCGAGTCCGCCTTCGGCCGCCGCCTCATCACCGGTCATAAAATGTTCACCGGTTAAGACAGCTTCTTCGCTCATGCGGTCTCCTTGTTTTCGGCAGCCGACACCTGCTCAACCGGGTCGGAGTAAATCGCGAACTCGGGACAGATATCTTCGCACAGGTTGCAATCAACGCAGAGGCCCTCTTCGACAACCTCCGGATAATGATACCCCTTCTTGTTGAATCGCGTCGAAATGCGCAGCACGTCCTTGGGGCAATACTCCACACAGAAGCTGCAACCTTTGCAGCGTTCGATGATGATATTGACCATCCCTTTCGGCGTGCGCACTTTTTCTGCGTCGAGTGGTGTTCTCCAGAGTTTCATAGGCTACCTTCAATATCGCTTAAACGTCAACCTTACTCTTCCGATTCACATTCGTTCCGGTGATTGCATTCACGATCCCGGCAGGACATAAGCCGCACGCCGCGGTAACTCCCGTTCACTGTGAGTCATGTATTGCCGGAAGGGAAAATCGTCAGTATGCCTGCCCTGCCTCCTCGGGCCCTGGCACTCGGAAAACGGTGTATGCCCAATGGCTCGCCCGGGTGCGTTCACCCACCTTTCCACGTTCCCCGAACACTTATGTTACTGCCACAACCATGGTACGCGCGACCCGCATATCTGTCAACGAAAAAGGGTCTCTATAAAGTCAATTCGGCAGAAATTGTCACTGGGCCCATGCAATTCCACCACACGTTGTCAATAGAGTGCCTATGACGCGTTGTCACTACCTGAATACGTAAGTAAAAAGCTCATCTTTCCGCAGTACTATCATTACCTAACTAATTTTGTTATGTTTTAATAGGGATAAATACAATCCTGTTAATGTGCTCCGGCAACTCAAGACTATTGAGCGGAAAATGCGGAGTTTATTGGGTTTCTTTAAAGTCGAAAAACCTCTTGACATCAATTGCCATCAATTGGTTTGCCGACCGTCATACCTAACCAATTAAATCATATTTGTCTGAAAGCCCATCGCTGATTCGGCGTGAGTATTCCTGTCAATATTTACTAAAAGCCTCACCGCTTCGAGGTTTGTTCACGTTTTTTTCTTGGAGGCATTTATTAGTGCCGATATATTAAATGAGCAATGCCGAGAACGATGTGCGCGCGGATCGTCTGTCAAGGAGTTTTTTGTCCTGCGCGACACATCCGGGTACTTCGGGGTCGGCCAACGGGGACGCACATGGCAACCAGAGGCACGATTCACGGTCGCGAACTGTTCATGGACAACTTGGGGACGTACACACGCCGGCGCTGATGCGGCCACTGCCGACGGCAATGTTGCAGCCTCATCGCAGTTACAATTCAAATCCACCAGGTATGCGGAATGAATCGAGGCGGTCGTGGCAAAAGTAAGTTTTGAATTTAAGGCGATGCTCGACGCGGAGATCGGCGGACCGGGACATTCTGCCTGTTTCCAGTGCGGTGCCTGTGTCGGGGATTGCCCGGCAGCAACGTATTCCCGGCGGTTCAATCCGCGCCAAATTATGCTGGACGCGGTGTTGGGACTGGCGGACCGGTTGATCTGTGAGGACTCGCTGGTCTGGGAATGCACCAACTGTGACAACTGTTACGAGCACTGCCCGCAAGATGTCCGCCCGGTCGAGGTGATCCAGGCGCTAAAGAATATGGTCCACAAGGCCGGCTATTCGCCGCCACCGGTACAGCCGCTGGTGGAATCGGTCGCCAAAATGGGCCGGACGACCGTGGTCAACGATTTGATCCTCAAACGCCGGAAAGAACTTGGACTACCTGACTTGTCTGAGATTCCGGTAGACGATTTGCAAACCATTCTCAATGGCAAAGACTCATGAGTGCAGACGGCAATGGACAGAAGACGTTCGCCCCGTTCTTCGGCTGCCTGATGACCACCAAACACTCGCAGTTTGAAGCGGCCGTGCGCAAGACTGCGCCGAATTTGGGCCTGGAACTGGTCGACATCGACGGGTTCTCCTGCTGTCCCGATCCCATCTATTATAAGGCGACCGACAAGCTCGACTGGCTGACCCTCGCCGCGCGCAATATCTGCCTGGCGGAAGAGAAAGAACTCGATTTGTTGACCTGTTGCTCAGGATGCACCAATACCCTGATGGAGGCTAATCAGACGCTGAAGAAAGATGTTGAGCTGCGCAACAAGGTCAACGACCGGTTAGAGAAAATCGGTAAGATATTTCGCGGCACGATCAATGTGCGCAACGCAGCGACTATCTTGCGGGACGATGTCGGGTACGACAGAATTGCTGAATCAGTCAGCCGTCCGCTGGAGGGATTCCGGGTGGCGATACACTACGGCTGCCACCTCCTGAAACCACACGATGTAATGCACGTTGAAGACCCCTACCAGCCGGAGATCCTCCAAAACTTGATCAAGGCCACCGGCGCCGAGCCGGTGTGGAACCAGCGGCATTTGATGTGCTGCGGGATGGCCTGCCAGGACGAGGAGATGTCGGCCGAGATCATGCGCGATAACCTGCAGGACTTTCATGATCTGAACGTCGATGCGATCGGGCTGGTCTGCCCGACCTGCTTTGATGAATACGATCTGGGACAAGTCAAACTGTCTCGGAAACTGAAAACAAAATTCAATTTGCCGGTGATTTACTATTTCCAATTGCTGGCGCTGGCGCAGGGATTTTCGCCGGACGACGTGGGCCTGAAGCGGCACAAAGTGAAGGCCGCACCGGCCATGGAAAAATTGGGACTGAATTAGCGATTGTGACCTCATACATCGTCCCCCGCCGCGGCGGGGGACGGAAGAGACGACATGATGGATAAAGGCGTACTGGTAATTGGCGGTGGCGTTGCCGGCATTCAGGCAGCGCTTGATCTCGCCGATGCACGCGTGAAGACCTACTTGGTCGAGAAAGCTCCATCGCTCGGCGGGCGAATGGCCCAACTGGACAAAACGTTCCCGACGATGGACTGCTCGATATGAATACTCGGGCCGAAAATGATGGATGCCGGTCGGCATCCCCTGATTGATGTTCACACGCTTTCCGAGGTAGTCAAACTCGAGGGTCGTCCGGGCGATTACCGCGCTACCATTCGCACCGCTCCCCGGTATGTCGATGTCGATCTGTGTACCGGCTGTGGGCAGTGCTCCGATGTTTGCCCCGTAGCCGTACCCAATGAATTCGATGTCGGCCTTGGGACGCGGAAAGCGATCTACTCTCCATTTCCGCAGGCGGTACCCAATGCCTTCACCCTGGATCCCGACGCCTGTTTAAACGATGTGATCCTCGCCTGCGAACGCTGCCGGAAAGCCTGCGATATCGACGCAATCCAGTATGATGACGAACCGAAAGAGATTACCGTCCCGGTTGGCTCGGTTGTGGTCGCTACCGGAACCGGAGTCTATACGCCGTACTTAAAAGGCGATTATGGGTACGGGATATACCCGAACGTCCTCACGGGCCTGGAATACGAGCGCATGCTCAACGCGTCCGGCCCGACCAACGGCCATATTATCCGGCCGTCCGACGGCAAACCGCCAAAAAAAGTTGCATTTATCCAGTGTATCGGCGCCCGCTGCACCTTGGAGGGCGGCGAATACTGCTCACGGTTTTGCTGTTTGAACTCGGCCAAGTGTGCGCTCCTAACTAAGGACCATCTGCCGGAAGTTGAAGAAGTCTCGATTCACTATATCGATATGCGTGCCTTCGGTAAAGGCTACGACGAATTCTACCGCCGCACCCAGGCCGAACCGTGGATCAGCTACGTTCGTGGCAAACCGTCCAAAATCCTTGAAGATCCGAAAACCAAAGAACTGATCATGTATGCCGAGGATCAGGTCGATGGTAAACCACATGAGATGCGAGTCGATCTGGCAATCCTCGCCTCCGCCGGCCTTCCTGATAAAGAAATAACCGATACCCTGGGCAAAACGCTCGGAATCGAAACCGACGAGTACGGCTTCTTTGTCTCCCGCCAGTCCAACACCCAGGCGCTGGAATCGACCCGTGAAGCGGTCTACCTCTGCGGCTGTGCGCGTGGACCGGAAGACATTCCCGACTCGGTCGCGCAGGCCTCCGGCGCCGCGGCGATTGCGGCGAAACATCTCAAGGATCACCGGATCGAGCAGGTGGTCGAGGATATTCCGCAGATCGACACCAGTGGCGAACCGCGTATTGGCGTGTTTGTTTGTCACTGCGGCATCAATATCGCCGGTGTGCTGGACACCGAGGGTTTAGCCGAAGCGGCGAAGAATATGCCCAATGTCGTGTATGTGCAGGAAGATCTGTTTGCCTGCTCCGATCAGGCACAAAGAGAAATCCAGGAAAAAGTCGCCGAATATAAACTTAACCGGGTAATTGCTGCCGCCTGTACGCCGCGCACGCACGAACCGATTTTCCGCGAATCGCTTCGGCGGGTCGGTTTGAATCCATTTTTATTCGAAATGGTCAACATCCGCGACCAAATTTCCTGGGTGCACGCCAAGGAACCGGCCAAAGCGCAGGAGCGCGCGCTGGATCAAATCCGCATGGCAGTGGCCCGCGCCGCGCGGCTTGAGCCGCTAGAGGCCAAAGAGCTGAAAGTGAATCCGTCCGCCGTGGTGATCGGCGGTGGTCTCGCGGGAATGCGCGCTGCCACCGACCTGGCCAGCCAGGGATTCCCGGTCACACTCATTGAAAAAGCTGACGAACTCGGCGGCCGCTCCCGGAAACTCAATATCACCTTCCCGGAAGAATACGACGCCGAGGCGATGTTCCTCGAAGCGTACGACCGGCTCAAAGAAAGCGGCGTCAAAGTCAAGACCGGCACCGAGGTGATCGGCGTGGACGGTTTTGTCGGCGATTTCACGGTCAAGACGACTGACGGTGATATCAAAGCCGGCGCGATTATTATGGCGGTCGGCTCGGATCTGTATAATCCGATCGGCGAATACGGCTACAGCATGAAAGAGGGTGTGGTTACCAACATGGAGCTGGAAACCATGCTCCGCACGAACGACGATCTGGAAGTCAACGGCAAGCCGGTCAAGACTGTGGCGTTTGTGCAATGTGTCGGTTCCCGCGATCCAAACACCAACCCCGGTTGTTCGCGCTATTGCTGCACCACCACGGTCAAGCAGGCGCTGGCACTACGGAAGCGTGGTATTAATGTGATCGTGTATTACCGTGACATGCGTACCTTCAGCCATCACGCCGAGGAATCCTACCGCGAAGCACGGCGCAAAGGCGTGATGTTCGTACGCTACCAGGATAACCAGAAACCCGAAGTCCTCGGCAACGGCAATGTGACTGGTATCAAAGCGTATGTCGAACAAATTGGCGAGGATGTCGAAGCCGATGTCGATATGGTGGTTCTTGCCGTCGGGCTGTCGCCATACAAAGAGACGTTCGCCAAGCTTAAAGAAATCATGAAAACCCCCACCGGCTCGGATGGTTTCTTCATGGAACGTCACCCCAAACTCGGCCCGGTGGAGACGACCTCCGAAGGTATTTTTATCTGTGGCTGCGCACAGGGACCGAAAGATATCACTGACGCGGTCGCGCAGGCCTCCGGCGCCGCCGGACGGGCCGCCACGCTGCTCTCGCACGAGACCGTACTGCTCGATCCGACCACCTGCATGGTGATGACCGACCTCTGCCGCGACTGTGGCACCTGTGTGGAGGTCTGCGAGTTCCACGCACCCAGCCGCGAGAGCATCGGCGGCGGACTGTTCGCCGCGAAAATCAACGAGGCGCTCTGCAAAGGCTGCGGGACCTGCGCGGCGATGTGCCCCACCGGCGCAATCAAGGCGCGGCACTTTACCGATGATCAGATCACGTCGATGATGAAAGCGTTCCTCATGGGCGCGGAAGGATAAACGCCATGGCAGCGGAGAACGAATTCAGACCCAAAATCCTGGTGTTCGCCTGCAACTGGTGTTCGTACGCCGGGGCGGACAACGCCGGCACCAACCGCATGCAGTACCCGCCGGAAATTCGGGTGATTCGCACCATGTGTTCCGGCCGGGTGAATATCGGGCATATTATCGACGCGTTCCGCATGGGCGCGGACGGTGTTCTCTGGTCGGGGTGCCATTTCGGCGATTGCCACTATATCTTTGGCAACTACGAAGCCGAGAAAAACTACAAAAAACTCGAAAAGATGCTCACCATGCTGGGTGTTGACCACCGGCGGTTCCGGCTCGAATGGGTCTCCGCCGCGGAGGGCAACAAGTGGGCGGCGCTGATTAAAGAATTTGTGGAAGATATCAAAGCCGCCGGACCAAGCCCGCATAAGGGCAACGGCAAATTGCAACCGACACCGATCGACCTCCCCATGGTCGATCAAACCGGGTGATGACAATGGCGACTGCGACCTTACAGAAGACAATGACCGCCACCAACACGTTCCGCTGCCTGGAATGTGGCAAGTGCACCGCGACCTGCCCGGTGGCCCGCTATAACGGCACCTTCTCGCCGCGCCGGATTGTCGGCCGGTTGATTACCGCAGATCCGGCCAACGTGCCCCTGGACCCGACGATCTGGAATTGCCTGAGTTGCGGACTTTGCGGACTGCGGTGCCCGTCCGATGTCAAGTACGGCGCGCTCACCAAAGCCTTGCGGGCGGAGGCGGTACGGCTGAACAACAACCCGTTCGAATCGCACGGCGGCGCGTTGCAGTCGACCATGCGGATCATGGCCACGTCCGATCAGCCGCAGGACCGTATGGGCTGGGTGACCGATGATTTAGAAATCACCGAAAAAGGCGAGTACGGCTATTTTGTCGGGTGCATTCCCTATTATGACGCGTATTTCGAGGATTTGAAACCCGGCACCGCATCAATTGCGCAAGGCTCAGTGCGGGTGATGAATCACCTGGGCATTGAACCGGCGGTTCTCAAAGACGAACGCTGCTGCGGGCACGATCTGGTGTGGGGCGGCGATGTCGAGAATTTCAAGCGGCTGGCTGAACGCAACGTGCAGATGATTCGCGACGCCGGCATTACCAAGCTGGTCACCCACTGCCCGGAATGTTATCACACGATCAACAAGTTGTATCCGTCCGTGGTCGGGCCGCTCGGCTTTGAGATGATTTATATTACCGAGTTGATCTCCGAACACTTGGGTGAATTAAAAGACCTGCTTGCCCCGATCAAAAAGACCGTCTCCTTCCAGGATCCCTGCCGTCTGGGACGGCACTCCGGGATTTATGATTCACCGCGCGAGGTGATCAGTTTGATTCCGGGGATGGAGTTTCACGAGATGACCAAGTACGGCAAAGGCGCGATTTGCTGCGGCACGTCCGCCTGGCAGAATTGCGACCAGACCTCCAAGAAGATTCAAACCGATCGCTTAGTCGGCGCGCATGATGTCGGCGCGGAGATGATGATCACTGCCTGCCCGAAATGCCTGATTCATTTCAAGTGCACCTTGCAGGGCGATTCAATCCCCGACGATAAAAAAGTGGAAGTCCGCGACTTAATCTCCCTGTTGGGCGAAGCGCTGAATGGGAAGTAGTCTTGTAGGTCGAAACCCCTGAGTTCGCCACAGGCGAACGTGGTTTCGACAAGATGAGCGAAAGCATAGACGGCCACCCGAAACGGTGGCCGTTTTTCATTTGCCTGAGACTCCAGAAAATGATATGCTTATTCAGCGATTGTTGACATCATGGTATCGGCAACATCTCGCGTGGCCCTGATCTGAGGGCGGTCGAATTTGGCAACACCGTGCGTGGCCCTGATCTGAGGGGGTGCCATCGGCACACCCGGAGATCAGGGTTTCTAGGAGCGATGGAGTTACGCAGTGAAACGCAAATACTTCAATGATCCCAACCACGCCCATTACCTGACGTTTTCCTGCTTCCACCGTCTACAACTACTCACTCACGACACCCTTTGCCGCGAGCTTGTTGAATTCATCGATCAAGCGCGCACAGACTACAATTTCAATCTCTGGGCATGGGTCATCATGCCCGAACACGTTCATTTACTCATTCGTCCAACTGCACATGACTACTCGACCACTCGTATAACTTCTTCGATCAAAGCGCCTTTCGCCCGACGATTGATTGCCCATTGGCGAGAGCACACACCGCACAAATTGCAGCGACTTCGGACTACCATAGATGGCAGGCCGAAATATCGATTCTGGCAAGCGGGTGGTGGATTTGATAAAAATCTGTATCAAATCGCGCGCATACGTAAGACGATTGAGTATATTGAATATAATCCTGTGCGACGGGGATTTGTAACGGAGACCACGGACTGGCGTTGGTCCAGTGCTCAGGCTCGCGCGGGATACAGCAGTGCTGTGTTGGCAATTGACGAAATAACTTGGGAGTTGGCGTGTTCTACCCAGCGCACCTAGAGACCCTGATCTCCGGGATCGCTTTCAGCGCTCCCTCAGATCAGGGCCACGCCGGCCTTTATTGGCAATCCTTAATACCACTATAGGAGCTCATGTCAAGAGTTGTGTAAATTGTTTTTTCACGCAGCGTGCCTTTCAGCCTGATTGT
>CAYWVO010000027.1:0-45684 GCA_964461835.1 uncultured Ignavibacteria bacterium
TGCAATCGTAAGATAGTGGCGGGGGGGGGGTAGATGTCAAGTCCTATTTTTCGGAAAGCGCTTACGGATAAAACCACTCCTACAATATGATCAACGATAATTACAACACATGCTGATATTTAAAGCCCGTGCCGGTGTTGAAGAGGACTACGCGATCAGCGGCCGAGATTTTATCGGACTCGCGGAGATGGTGTAACGCCGCGAGCACCGCGCCGCCCTCCGGGCAGGCAAAGAGCCCTTCGTGACGGCCCAGCTGTTTCACGCCTTCGCGCCAGTCGTTTTCGGAGACAGCGATTGCCTCGCCGTTGGTCTCGCGGATGGCGCGCAGAATCAGAAAATCTCCCACCGCCTGCGGGACTCGCAGACCGGGCGCAGCGGTCTGTGGATTTGGCCACGGCTCGGCGAATTCTTTGCCCTCGGCGAACGCTTTGGGGATCGGCGCGCAGCCCTCGCACTGCACGGACACCAGACGCGGGCGGTTCGATCTGAGCAGGCCCATTTGCTCGAGTTCATTGAACCCTTTCCACATGCCGATCAGGCCGGTACCGCCGCCAGTGGGATAGATGATTACATCGGGCAGGTATCCCCGGAACTGCTCAAAGATTTCCAGCCCCATGGTTTTCTTCCCCTCGAGACGGAACGGCTCTTTGAGGGTCGAAAGATCAAACCACTCGTCGGGATCACACTCTTCCCGCATGCGCGCGCCGGCGTCGACAATGGTGCCGTCGATCGTGGTCACCTCGGCGCCGCAGGTTTTGCATTCGTCGATAAAGGCGTCCCCGGAATCGGCCGGCATGTACACGCGGATGGTCCCGCCTGCCGCAGCCACATACGCGGCCGCCGCACCACCGGCATTGCCTGCGGTGGGCACGGCGAATTTCGTAATGCCGAATTCGACTGCTTTGGAGACCGCGGCGCTCATACCGCGGACTTTGAAGGAGCCGGACGGATTTACCGCCTCGTCTTTGATGAACACCCGTTCCATGCCGAGGTGCTTCCCTAAATTTCGCGCGTGCAACAGCGGAGTCTGTCCCTCGCCGAGCGAGATGATGTTACTCACATTCTGCACCGGCAGGAGATAGCGATACCGCCACATGGTGTCGTAGAGCGAGGGGTCCAGCGCGCGATCGAGCGCCTCGGAATAGTGATCGAGTTGATACGTGGCCAACAGCGGACGGCCGCAGTCGCATAATCGTTGCACCTGCTTGGCATCGTGTTCTTTGCCGCAGTGACCGCAAATGAGAGTGTAAGGGTTCAACATGAAGATGATATACGGGATTTGGGGAGGGATGGCAAGTCAGGTGGCATGGGCTTCTTGCCCATACCACAAACCCGACATCCCTCACCCAGAATAGATTTCCCGCCGTCGTGGGGAATGACAAGATTGGATACCTAGGAACTCCCTATCCAGATCAACAGGCCAATCGCCAGGAACACATACCACGAGAAATGCCGGGCGCGGGTCATCACCGCCGAGAAGATTCCGCTGAAGATAAAGGTGATCGCGACAATGTGCGCCATCACCACAATCGCCTCGGTTTGTTCTATCAGGGTCCAATAAGCCACCACCGAGGCGATGCCCCATAGAATAATGGTCGTGAGGTGCCAGGCAAAGCGGATTACTCGCCGCATCGCTCCCTCACTGCCGGCCAACTTCGGCAGTTCCAGGCGAAACAGTGGTCCAATTAAGAGCCATTCACCGAGAATAGAATGTGCCAGGGCGATCAGATAGATTAATAAGGCAGCAATCAAAAACCATGTATTCACGATTTCCCCCCCGGATTGTGAGGAAAAATCGCAGGGAACTTCACGGCGTCAAGCAGTTTTCTTCGTCTTGGCTTTCGCGAGCCGCAGATGTTGCGGGGCCTTGCCGGGGATCCGCTCGATAATCCCGCGGAATTCCAGGTCCAGCTTTACCGTGGTCGTATACCAGGGAATCGACCCGTCAAACCGACCGTCCAGTTCCCTTTTCACGGCGCTGGAAAGTTCTTTGAACAGGATTTCACTGTGTGTAGCCAACACCCGGAGGATAGCGTCCCGAATACGCTCGTACTTTTCCCGGTTGACATACGTTCCCTTTTTGCCGGGGGTAATAGTTTGGACATACATGGTTTCCGGATTGTGGGACATCTGTCCTCCTCAGTCGAGATCAGCGGCAATGAACTCCAGCGCAACCGAATTGGCGCAATAGCGCAAGGCAGTCGGCATCGGGCCATCGGGAAATACGTGACCGATATGAGCACCGCATTGGCTGCAACAGACTTCCGTTCGGACCATATTCCAGCTAATATCCAGTTTTTCGTTCAACGCGGACGGGCTGATCGGGGCCCAGAAACTCGGCCAGCCACACTCGGAATCGTATTTCGTGTGGGAACTGAATAACTCATTGCCGCAGCAGATACAACAATACGTGCCCGCCCGATTGAATTGCACATACTGCCCGCTGAACGGTGGCTCGGTTTCGCCGCGCCGAGCCACGCGGTATTGTTCGGGGGTAAGGACGGCACGCCATTGGTCGTCGGTTCTGGCGCTGCCGCGATCGTGGAGCGGAATGGTAGCTTCTCCGTGAATATGCAGCTTTTTCATGATCGTGGTAACCTCCTGGCTGGTCTCTCGCGTCTCTCCCCGTACCATCAATCAGGACCTCATGAGTCCGGTTCATGAGGCCTGTAGGGATTACGGGGAGACCTTGGCCGCATTGGCACTATTTATTGCCAGTTTTGGGGATTGATTGTATTGAGATACAAGGAGTTCGACCCTATCTTCGTCCGCGATGTCTGAGGGGGTCACCGTTCGTGTCAACCCCGGATTCCCTGACATCTGAAAGGGTGTACATGCCGGTCATCAGCCAATACCTCGGGGAAATCCTGGCCCTCATGACCGCCCTCAGCTGGGCCTTTGCGGTCGTCCTGTTCAAAAAAAGCGGGGAGGTCGTTCACCCGATCGCCTTAAACCTTTTTAAAAGTGTCCTGACTGCGGTGCTCCTGATCCCCACGATGTATCTAATCGGGCAGTCCATGACCTACTCGGCCACCCGGACCGACTATGCTCTGCTGCTGATCAGCGGCGCCCTCGGTATCGGCATCGCCGACACCTTTTTCTTCATGAGTCTCAACGCACTGGGGGCCGGGCTGTCGGCAATTGTTGATTGCCTTTACAGCCCGTTTATTATTGCCCTTTCTTTCCTCTGGCTGGGTGAATCACTATCCCCTGTGCAGATGCTGGGGGCGGCACTGATTGTCTCGGCGGTGCTTACCGCCACGCACGAGGGGCGCAATCATATCTCCGGCCCACGCCACGTGCTGCTCGGGATTCTCTGGGGAGCGTTGGCGATGGGTACAATGGCGGTGGGGATTGTCATGATCAAACCCATTCTCAATCGTTCACCGTTGTTATGGGTGACTGAGATTCGGCTGATCGGCGGCATTGCAGTTCTTGCATTTATTCTTTGGTTGCGCTCAGACCGGCGACGGATTATGCGTTCGATGTTTGCCCGTCAACAATGGGGATATACGCTTTCCGGCAGTCTGATCGGTACCTACCTGGCCATGGTCTTATGGCTGGGCGGGATGAAATATACGCAGGCGTCGACCGCGGCGGCGCTCAATCAGACCAGTAATATCTTCATCTTTATTTTCGCGGGGTTATTGCTGAAGGAACCGATCACCCCATTGCGCATACTCGGGATAGCCTTGGGCGTCACCGGAGCATTTATGGTAACCTTTGGTTAACAGGCCTCGCGCAGAAGCAAGTCGCATTGGATTTGGGGTAGGTCGAAACCCCTGAGTTCCTTGTCCGCCGCGGCGGGGAACGTGGTTTCGACGGTAACCGTGTATTCCACCCAGAACGACGAGACCCGAAAGAGCTCGGAGTGCCGGGTGGGTTGGTAACCGTCCGGGAATATTCCGACCCACCCGCCACTCCGAATCCAGTTGGATTCGAAACCCTGGGTGGAATATAAATTTCCGAGGAATGCGCAGCACTACGAGAGACCCGATACATGCAACTCATTGCCAGCATGTCGGGGTTCTTGCCCGCCTTCGGCGAACGGCGGAACCAACCGGCCGCGGACGGACGCGAGTACGGACCTGCTTATACATGGCCACCATGGTTGCCATGGGGTTCAATCCAGTCATCCGCGCCTTCTATGAGCGGTTGTGCGCTGCGGGAAAACCACCCCTCGTGGCCCCCCTGGCCACCGCCATACGGAAATTGATCATCACCTTGAACACCATGCTGGCCAGAAAGGAGTACTGGAACCCAAAAATATCTTGATCATCCCAATAGTCGCTACTTCAAATCCCTCATAAGTACCTTTATCAACAAGCTCTTGGGGAAGGGGCAACACCGGCACCTGAATTGGCGGGGAATATCACATCATCAAAGCCCGGTGACGCCGTACGTTCCTTGGTGGCTAGGACAAGAGACCCGAGGGCAGAAAAGCCGGCGAGAGGACTCGAACCTCCGACAGGCTGATTACAAATCAGCTACTCTACCAACTGAGTTACGCCGGCATCTGGATAGCATGGTGTCGAAACCACGTTCGCCTTCGGCGGACTCAGGGGTTTCGACCCACCATAACATCGATCATGCTGCACATCCCACCCGTGTTGGTACTCATCTTGTTCCGTCGGTATTGGTACGTATCGATCGGCGGAACGGGTATGCATATACTGTGCGCGCGGGTGGTTGTCAAGTGTGGAGAATGGGGACGGATGCAGGCGAAACACGTACCGGGGACCTGCACAGTGGCACAGGCATCCTGCCGGTGAACATGGACAGAATTCCCATGCCCCCTGTTTCCACCCGAAGCTGGACCCCGGCCTGCGCCGGGGTGACATTAAAAGCTTCGCAGATTCAGGTCGGCAACTCCGGCAATGCATCAACGCCGTGGGTGCGGGCATCGGATTCGATGATTTCGCGCAGGGCTTTCCGACGGTCATCATCCAGCAGGTTGGGGGTACCGTCCGCCAGCAGCGTTGCTATCCGCGCCCGCGCGGCCGCGAATGCATCCGGTTTGCCCTTTTGCTTCCACTTTTCCATCACCTCGCGGTTGACTACGTTGGCGGGATAATACCCCTCTTCTTTGAACCACTGCAACGTATGCGGCAGCGACATAAAATGCCCGGCTTTCAACCCCTCCTGTAAAACATCGAACGCCAGTGACGATTCCTCTCGAGGCGCAATTCCCTCAATTACACGTTTGGCATAGCCGCAGACTTCGTGGTCAAGCACCAGTTTTTCCAAGCTCTGGCACGATTCAAATTCCATCATCCCCGGCCCGGAAATGTTGTTCACCCCGCTCAATGCGGCGAACACCGCCCCCGCCGACGATTCAAATCCGGCCTGATAATCAACCGTCTTACTGTCAGACAATCCCATGTATGCATGAGTCGGCAAGCCGAGATGTTTACCAACTTGTGCATAGGCGCCGTCGATCATCATTGTTTCAAACGCGCCCATCGGAGTGGTGCCATGCCGCATATCGAAAAACGCCGGCGAACCGCCGTAGATAATCGGCGCTCCGGGATTTTTCAGTTGATGAATCACGATGCCGGATAAAGATTCCGCGCAATGCTGCACGATCGCCCCCACTAAGGTCACCGGGGACGTCGCCCCAGTCAGCGGCATTGAAACCAATTCCGCGGGCTGGCCCGAATCGGCACAGTCTAACAAACATTGGCAGGTCAAATCACTCCATTTAAGCGGCGGGGACGGGCAGCAATCGAAAATGGCCAGTGGTTTTTTTCTCAAATCTTCCGCTGATCCCCGGATCATCGTGAGCATTTCCCGCATTACCGCAAAGGCATCGGTGCGAAACGTGCCGGTCACTACCGGTTTACGAGAACAAGTCAACGCGGCATAGAGCCGAAAACGGTCACTGAGATCTTCAGGGACGTCCGCGGGTACTATTCCCGTACTTTGTGCCGCGTAGTGCGGCAACAGGTCGGTGAGTGTATGAAACGGAACCAGATCCTTAACTTGACCGTCGCGAATAGCACGCAGCTCGGCATCGTAGACATGCAGTGCGGCCGACCCAGGATTAAAATGGATTGTATCCTGCTCCAGCGACATGGCCACCTCGCCATCGCGATCATATAGTCGGATTGATGATGGCGTCGTTTGGATCGCCTTGGTAATTATCTCTTCCGGAAAACGGATTCGCTCATTTTCTTGTGTTGCACCGGCAGACATCAATAGTTCAACCGCCGCTTTGTTCTCGACCGTGACACCGATTTCCGCCAGAATTCGGTAGGCCTCCTCAACGATGACAACAATAGTCTCATCGGTTAACCAGCGAATCTTCGGTCGGACCGTTTCCATAATCAATCCCCGTCTAAACGTGCGTATTCTCCTCACCCCGATATTTGCTGCGGCGAAACCGGCACTGTTCAAATTCGCAATATTCGCACTGATCGCCCTCGCGCATGCGCAACGGATATTTTGCCCGCTCGGTGGCAAACGAAATCGACTTGCGGGGCCGCATCATCAAACCCGGTGAAAGCGTCACCCCGATGCGCTCAACCGGTAACAAGGCGAAAATATCCCGCTGATGGTCCAGCGCCCATTTGCCGTAGCCCGGACTGATACGACAGCCCACGGTCAGGCCGTCAGCCTCCGCCGCCGTCGCCAATTCGCGATAGAGCGCCTCGGCCGTGCCTTCGGCATAGACCGACCCCAGAGTATCCAGGACAAAGCTCTCCAGTACATCTCCGCTAGCGGCCAATTGTTGTGCCTGCTGTTCCAGAGACTTGCCGATGGTAACCACCACTACGTACACGTCTCGATCGGCCAGGGGAAAATCGGGTGCGAAAATATTAATTCCGTTGCACTGACAGAACACCCCCTGCGGATCAATTAGTGATGGAACCCGTTGTTTGCAGCGCCGGAGCGCATCCAGAACCCGCTTGTCGGCAGCGTGCTCGTCCGGGTAGCCCAGATAGCGAAAGAGTAATGTCTGGTTGACGACCGGTTCCAGCGAACGTCGCAGACGATATTCAGTCACCGGGGATCCTGTCTTTCATCATTTCAACTACTGCGCGCAGATGATCGGGGGTGGTCCCGCAACAGCCGCCGATTGCAGCGATACCTGTTTCCACGATCTCCTTCATCGATGCCACAAAATCATGCGGCTCGATGCGGTACACCGTTTGGCCATCGACAACCTCCGGCTGGCCGGCATTCGGCTGGATCAACACCGGCACCGGTGAAACATCCCCCAGCTCCCGGGCCAGTTCGATCATCTCCGTGGGCGTCAAAGTACAATTTGCCCCGACCGCATCCGCACCCGCATCGGCCAACTGCTTTGCGGCATCGGCCGGGGAATTACCCATGATCGTAAAATACCCGCGCGGTTTTTTCTCGAAGGTCATGGTAGCGACCACCGGCACGTCGGTCAGTGAGCGGGCGGTCAGCACCGCGACCAGCGCCTCCTGTAAATCCACCATTGTTTCGATCAGAATCAGATCGACACTGGCGGTGGCGAACACCTCGATTTGCGCAGTGACTGATCTGGCTAACGCTTCCTTCTCCAGGTTGCCGACCGGTGGGAAAAACTTGCCGCAGGGGCCGATATCTCCAGCGACGAATGTGTCCGGCCGATTCACTGCGTGTCGCGCAGTCATGGCTCGCTGCACACCCGCGATGTTAAATTCGGCCGTTTTGTCGGCAAGACCGTGGTGCTCCAGTTTCAGTGGGGAGCCACCGAAGGTATTGGTAGTCAAGACATCACAGCCGGCTGCCAGGTAGGCGATGTGAATCGCTTCAATCCGCTCCCCGTGTTCCACATTCCACACCTCCGGTGCGGAACCCGTCGGCAACCCAGCCGCCAGTAACAGGCTTCCCATCGCGCCGTCGAAGACCAGACCGTCCTCCGACAGTCGTTCAAGAAAGGTTTTCTTCATGATTAATCAGCCGCCAGGAGATTTTCCGCCAATTTCACCGCGGAGACAGCGTCTCCGGCATACCCGTCGGCACCGATTTCCGAGGCCCAGCTGTCATTACAGGGAGCACCGCCGACCAGAACGTGGTATTTATCCCGGAGATCGTTCTCATTAAGCTGTTCAATGACCCGACGCTGGCCCGCCATGGTGGTGGTCAACAATGCCGAGATGCAGATTATTTGAGCGTCGAAGGCTTGTGCCGCTTCGATAAACCGGCGTATCGGGACATCCGGTCCCAAGTCTTTTATTTCAAAGCCGTTGGCAGAAAGCATGGTAGCCACCAGGGTTTTGCCGATATCATGAATGTCGCCCTCAATCGTGCCAATCACTACCTTGCCCCGAGTCTGCTGTTTCTGACCTCCGGCGAGTAGTGCCGGTTGCAGCACTGCCGCGGCGTCTTTCATCGCCTCGGCTGCCATGACCAGTTCCGGCAAGAACAACTCCCCTTCATCCCACAGCCGTCCTGCTTCGCGCAACCCGGAAACGAATCCACCGTCGATTGCCGTTAACGGATCGATTCCTTCCTGCACAACCTTTTCAGCCAGAGTGGCTGCCCCTGCCCGGTCACCGCTGAGCACTGCCTGGCGGCACTCCCTCAGTATCTTTTCCATGCAGCTACCTTCTACCTCTATGGATCATTTCACCATTTATCATACCGATAGTATAGCACGACCGGGGTGCAAATGCATTACCATTTCTGCCGTACCGGGTTCTGCCGCTCCCGGGTTTAATCGTCCGTATAGTACTGTCTAATTACGGTGAGAAATGCGGTATGCTGCCGGGGAAGATAGCCTTACCCCGGCATCCGTTTTGTGCAGGCAATTCAGAAAAAGGCTGGATTGCGATGCAAGTACGTCAAAGGCACTCAGCGTTTCCAGCGACCGGGCACCCATACGTGGCCGCGGCGATGTTTTTCCCAATGACCGGGCACCCAATGTCCCTTTGGATTGCTAACCCAATGACCGGATTTCCACACGTATCGGTTACCATTCCATTTCCAATGGCCGGATACCCAGGCTGCTTGCGAGTTCGGCTTGGTCGGTCTGGCTTCGGTCTTTGACGGCGGCGGGGGGCCCGGGGCATATACCGTGGCGGCGCATCCAAGCGCAAATACCATAAGGATGACTACACTAAGTGCCATAAGCAGTGCGCGTTTCATGGAACCTCCTCTGTGACGAAAATGACGCTATCGTTCTAATCATCGTCACGTTGCAGAGGTTTTTTTACCGCAGCGTGGGGTGGATAGTTGATACGGGCTAACAGACAGCCAGGCAAAGGATTAGGTGGGAGCACCGGCCATTCGTGCACCCGGCTGATATCTACTCCAGTGGTGGTTCGAGTATCTTATGCTCGTAGAGATACATCTTTGCGGGATTGAGCATCTGTGCGTCTTCACCAAGCTCCTCCCGCATCAATTCATACGCCCGTAGCGCGCGTGTGGAATCAGGAATCTCCACTGCGGTCCGGATAGCCGAGAACAGGAGATCGGTAGCCATGAAATGCTGGAAATCGCGTTTGGCCGCCGCGAGATATTGATCCGACGCCTGCGCGAATTCGCCCCGTTGTTCCATACAGCCGGCAATACCGGCCATCGCGGACAGGACCAGCTCTTTGTTATCTCCATACTTGTCCAGATATCGCTGGAAGAAGGTCTCGGCCTCATTGAATTCACGCTGCCGAAAATTCGCCTTGGCGAGGTTGAAACAGGCAAGGCCGGCCAGATCCGAGCCGCCGTGTTCATCAACGATTTTGCGAAAATCAATGATGGCCAAAGAGGTATTGCCCGATCGCGCTTCCACCGACGCTCGGCCGAAGAGCTCGACTACTTCCTGGTGCGCCGCTTTCTGGTTGTTGATCAGCAGAACAATAAGCACCACCACCACGACAATACCCGCAATGACACCGTAGATGACGCGCTGGTGTTTCTGAAATTGTTCGGACAAATAAAATACTGAGGAGACAAATTGATCTTGCTTCATATCCCGCTTGGAGATGCGGGTTTTAATTTTCGGGTTCATACGTCGCCTAACTCCGTTTCACCGTTCCAGCTCTGTGAAGACCGGTCTCTACGTCTTATCGACTGGATTTCTCCCTGAAAAAAGGCGAAACCAGCGGGGTTTCGCCCTTTTCTATACGTTACCACTAAAGCATGTTTCTAGAAATATCCGGTGAAATTAAGCAGAAATCGGCTGGCCGTGGTCTTGTATTCCCGGCTGTACGTCGTCAACGGCGTGGTGTGAAAATCGCGGCCATTATTGGACCAAACCATTTCATAATTCCCCTGATCTTCTGATGACATCGAGGTCAACTCGAAGGCAAAGTCGAGATGAATTTGTGTCCAATGAATCCCGCCGCCAAAGCTGAAACCGAACCCCATATTCTGCTCGTTGGACCCTCCCGGCGTTACCATTATGTCGTTCACGGGGATGTTATAGTATCTGATGAGCCGGTTGGTCGTGCCGCTCGCATCGCCGACCACCGACGGCTGGTTGTGCAATCCCAGACGCAGCGGGACGCGGCCGTAGTCGGTTTCCATAACATATTCCGCACCCAGCCGCACCTGGTGTAAATTGTACCATTTCAAGGGGAAATCTGTAAACTGGCTTGCCGGGTTCGTAATCCCCTCATGCTCGCCCTCTTGGGGGGTACGGGTTTGTTGGGTCCTGATATTTTGATCCTTGAAATTACGGAACTGGTAGTCCACCGCCAACAGCAGATTTTCGGTCGCCCGATACGAGGTGCCGAGTCCAATCGACCGCGGCATCTCAATTCTGCGCTCAGTCACAAACAGGGCTTCCAAGGGATCCTGATAAATCCCTCGTGAGATAACCTGTTGCAGGTTAGAATAATCCAGTTCCTGCGTGAGGGTCCACGGTAAGGAGTAAACCGCGGCAAATGACCATTTATCAGTACGATACATGGCACCGAGTTTTGGGGAAACACCGGCGTAGTCGACTTCCGCCACGTTGCGGTTAATCACGGTATCCACGAATGTCTTTCCCTGCAACTCATAAGGATCGGATAAGGAGAGATACAAATCCCGGTCCTGACGATCCCCAGAGGCGAGGGCAACTGAGGCGCCAAGCGAAAGGTTGGAGGTGATTTCGGTTCCCACAGCCAGGCTGATCAGAGCCAGGTTCCCCGCTGAGTGTCGGATGGTTTGCAGAGTCTGATGAGTCGAAAACTCTTCAAAGACCAAATTGTAATCGGCGATGATTCCATCCTCATAGAAGATATCCTGCACGCGATTGTAGGAGACCGACCCGATAAATTCATGCTCACGGATAATCGCCGGTGCGACAAAAGTCCAGGAACCAATGCTGCCGAAGTTGTCTGATGCTTCGCCGTACCCCACCGGGTTGTTCTCGACCGATGAATGAACGAAGTTCAAATTCATCGATGTCAGGACCCCCTCATTATACGGGAGCCCTGCGGGGTTCCAGGTGCCGGCGTTTCCATCATCGGAGACGGCAAGAAAAGCCCCGCCCATGGCGCGCGCCCGCGCTCCGGAACCCATAAAATTCCAGTTATAGTATGATTCGTACCGCAGTCCTTGTGCACAGACGATACTTGCCGTAGCAACCAACAGTCCGGTCAAAACTAAGATCCGGTATTTCATGCTCGTACCATCCTCCCGCCACTCGTCCGAGTTCGCATACCGTTAAACCATTGAATAAATTTGCGCTAGCATAAAGTGTCAACTCTTTTTTGGCAAACTGCTCCACGCTTTTGGCATAATGTCACCCGTGCCTAATCGGCTAGCGTGGAGCCCCCATATCGCTTGCCTCGGTGGCGGGAATGGGCGTGTCGCTTTCGCGGGGTGCCGGCCTAAATACCTGAGAACCGAGCGGTTATTCCGCAAAAAGTGGATTTGGAGTTGCCCGGCTGCGGCCGACTTCATTAGTTACCGGCATGGAACGACCGATAACCGTCGCCGTGTGCGGCTCGGGCACTGCTAACCCCGATCTGACAAAACTCGCCGAAGAAGTCGGGCGGATCATCGTACAATCTGGGTCGCGGCTGATCTGCGGCGGTCTGGGTGGGGTGATGGCTGGGGCCTGCCGGGGCGCCCGCTCCGCCGGCGGGACTACCATCGGTCTGCTGCCCGGACAGGACAGCACCGCAGCCAATGAGTGGGTTGATATCGCGATTGCCACCGGTCTGAATGAGGGGCGCAATCTGTTGATTGTCCTCAACGCTGATGGCGTCATTGCGCTGCCGGGTGGGCCGGGCACCCTGAGTGAGATTGCCCTGGCTCTGAAAATCAACACCCCGGTCCTCGATGGGGGCAACTGGCATATTGACGGGATGCGGCGGATTGGGGATGATCTTGAGCGGTCAATTATCGAATTCATCGGCGGATTGCGAGGTACCCAGAGATGAGCAGAGCGCGCGTGCTGATATCCGGCCGCGTCCAGGGAGTGGGCTTCCGGTATTATACTGTCTCCTGTGCCCTGGACGATCAGATCACCGGGTGGGTACGAAACCTCCCGGATGGACGAGTGGAGGCAGAAGTCGTGGGTGACAAAGACACGATCACTCACCTGGTCGAGGAGTTACGGGCCGGTCCACCAGGTTCCCACGTGGCCGATATTTCCCTGAAATGGCTCCCGGAGGACAAAAGCTATTCTTCCTTCAATATACGCTATTGACCCGACAAATGGTTCCTTCACCCCAGGATGGTGATTACATGAGTGAATCGCTGAAGAAAAAAATCAGGACCGTGCCGGATTTTCCCAAGGAAGGGATCACGTTTGTTGATCTCACAACCCTCTTGAAAGACCGGGGGGCGTTTCGTGAGACGGTGACCCTGTTGCACGAACGGTATCAGGATCACCCGATCGATATCATTTGCGGCATTGAATCCCGTGGCTTCATTTTCGGGGGTGCGCTGGCGGACAGACTGCACTGCGGGTTCGTCCCGGTCCGCAAAGTCGGCAAGCTCCCCGCCGACACTGTTAAAGAGGCGTATTCGCTGGAATATGGTACCGCCGAACTGGAGATGCACCGCGATGCTATCCAACCGGGTATGCGGGTCCTGATTGTGGATGATCTCCTGGCCACCGGCGGCACCATGGCGGCCACCTGCAAATTGGTCGAAGATTTGGGAGGAAAAGTATTCGGCGTAGCGATTGTGGTCGAGTTGTCCTTTCTCAACGGCAGAGAGCCCATCTCCCAATACGACATTCACACGCTGATCACCTATGACGCGTTATAAGAGATGCGTTAATGATAGGTCGAGGATGGACAGGTATATGGACAGGCTTGCCCAGGTATGTGGCCCCCGTAGCTCAGCATGGACAGAGCAGAGGTTTCCTAAACCTTTGGTCGCAGGTTCGAATCCTGCCGGGGGTACTTTTCACTTATGACCACCCCCCGGTTTCTTGCCGATCGCATCCGGGAACTCACCGGCTGGAAAACGGTCACGCCCCCGACCATTATTACGGACACGTCCGATCCCTTCCGGATTAATCGGGGTGACGTCGTCCGCATCGGCGACCGCAATTTTGTGGTGCGCGGCCATAAGTACGAACTGCGCTTCGGCATCTCCCATCAACCGAAATACTGGGTCTTAAGCGCAATCGACCTGGAGGATGCAACGCCGAAAATCCTCAAGACCGTCTTTCATGAAGAATTCCATGTCCACATCGGTTTGTTCCGGGTCCACTGTTTCCGCAGCCCCCGGAAAGAGTCCCGGGTCCTGGAACTGGTGCGTGGTGATCCGCGGTTTATGCAGGGGTGTACCGCGGCCGATGACCACGGTAACCTGGTACGAATCCTGGATGTTATCCCCGGCCCCAGTATCCTCAATTATATTTATGACATTGACAAAAGCCATGAGCAGTATTTCGCCGAAGACTTGCCCGGCATTCTCCACAACCTCCTCCCCTCCCTGGAGGCGATCAAATGGTTGCATGATCAGGGTACCTGCCATGGCGACATTCGGAATGACCATATTTTAGTCGAGAAAAACACCGGACGGTACCGGTGGATTGATTTCGACCTCAATCAGCATGTTTCTGATTATGATCTCTGGAGTTTAGGAAACATCATCAACTATGCGGTGGGTAAGGGGATTACCAGTTTTGACCGTGTGTTGAAGGGCGAGGAGTATCCCGACCACGTCAAGCGCAGTCTAACCCCGGAGGATGCCTCGGCGTTCTATGAATACCGCATCATGAACCTGCGCAAGGTCTATCCCTACATTCCCGACCGCCTCAACGAAATCCTCCTGCATTTCACGGTCCGGCCGCGCGAATTCTATTCCGGCTGTGGGGCCCTCATCGACGATTATCGGGAAATGCTGGACACTGAATTCCCGGCATCATAGATTGACCTCAACGAGAGAAACAAGCCGGGGCGAGTAACCGCAGCCGAACGCAGGCAACCATGAAGACCATTATTATTGGCGGCGGCAAGGGATGTCGAGCATTGCTTGATCTAACGCAAGGCTCATTTATGACCGAGCTGATGCTCGACATTCAGTGTGTAGTTGATCCCCGGCTGGACGCGAGTGGCATCACGTATGCCCGCGAGCTAGGCATCCCCACCAGCACCGATATGCAGAAAGCGCTGTCTCATGGCGAGATTGACTTGATCATCGAGTTGACCGGGCAGGACCATGTGCTGGAGGAAATTCACAAACTCATGCCGACTGGGGCGAAAATTATCGACCACACGTTTGCGCATGTGTTCTGGGACCTCGTCAATGCACGCAACGAGCGGGAACGACGGCTGCGGGAGATGACCCGGCTGGAGCAGCGGGTGGAGCAGGAGAAGTTTTTCCTGCAAAACATGCTCGATAACCTGCCGGAGTTGCTGGTGGTGCTGGATACGAACCGCCGCGTCCTGCGCATTAACCGCCCGCTTAGTGAATTTGTGGGGATCAAGCCTGAAGATGCCCGAGGCAAAACCTGTATCGAACTACTCAACGATACCCCGTTAGCCAAAAACTGCCGTGATACGTCTGCCGTGATGGATCGAGTCTTTGAAACACGGCAACCCATCTCCATGATCTGGCAAACACCCCCGCCGGACGAGATGTACTGGGAAGTCACACGCACACCGATTCTGACGTCCGAGGGGGAGCTGCGGGCCGTATTAGGGGTCTGGCACCGCATTACCGAGGAAGTGCTGCTGCGCCGGGAACTGGAAAGCGGTGAATTACGATTTCGCAGCTTTATCGATTCAGCGCACGACTGGATTTCGATGAAAGACCTGGACGGGCGGTATATTATTGTCAACCCGGTTTGTGCCGCTGCCTTCAACCACACCCCGGAGGAATTCGTTGGACGACAGGTGGAGGAACTGCTTCCCCCGGATGTTGCCCGCATCACGAAACTCCACGATCAAGAGGTCATCCGCACCAACCGTCACCATACCTATAATGAAATTGTACCCATCGACGGCCGGGATCATCACTTTCAAGCGGTGCGGTTTCCTCTGCACGATTATCGCGGTGAAACGATCGGGGTCTGCACCATCATGCGGGACTTGACGACGGAACACGAACTGAACTCGCAGTTGATCCAGGCCTCAAAACTGGCGGCGGTCGGCCAACTCGCCGCCGGTGTAGCTCACGAAATCAACAACCCCCTCACGGGTATTTTGGCATACGCGGAGGAAATGCTCGACGAACTGGAAGAGGAAAATGAACACCGGGATGATATGCAGGTCATCATCCGCGAAGCGCTGCGCTGTCGCGACATCGTCCGGAATCTTCTGAATTTTGCCCGCCAGGAGGCGCCGCGCTTGGATGACGTCAACCCGATTGAAGTAGTCGATGCGGTCCTGTCCCTGGTGAAGAAACTGCCGCAATTCCGCAATATCGCGATTACCACCCGGCTGGATGAGCAGACGCCGGTCATTCGGTGTGATCAACACCAAATCCAGCAGGTCCTTCTGAATTTTATGCTCAACGCGGCGGAGGCGATGGAACAAAGCGGGGCAATTACTATTTCCACCGAGTATGAACGACGGACCGACCGCTGCATCATTTCGGTGCAGGACAGTGGTCCGGGGATCCCGGAAAATTTGATCGATAAAATTTTTGAGCCGTTCTTCTCAACCAAGGGCACCAATGGCCTGGGTCTGGCGGTCAGCTGGGGGATTGTTGAACGGCACGGCGGAACAATTGAAGTCGACACTCCAGAGGAAGGCGGGGCGGCGTTTCGGATTGTGTTGCCTGTCTCGGGCAGGTAAGTGATATTCTGCGTATAATGAAACTGAGGTTTGTATGCGGACGTTACAGGTGCTGGTTGTCGATGACGAACAGATCGTGCTCGACAGCGTGAAGAAACTACTACGCAAAGAGAACTACACTATCCACACGGCGCTTTCTGCGGCGGACGCGCTCGCCCTGATGGACGAGACGGCAATCGACATTGTCCTGGCCGATTTAATGATGCCGGAGACCGACGGGTTAGAGTTAATGAAGCTGGTGGCCGAGCGGGACGAACACATCCCGGTGATCATGATCACCGGCTACGCGACCATTAATACCGCCTTGCAAGCCAAGCAACTGGGCGCGTTTGATTATATCGCCAAGCCGTTTTCCAAGACCGAACTCCAGGGGGTCGTGCGGCGAGCAGCGGAACTGGTTGCTGCTCGGCCAACCACCGCCACCGCCGACACAGCTGAAACCACCGAGGTGCAATCCGGCACCGAAAAGACGAAAAAATCATTCCAGGCGGTCGGGGAAAACTCGTGGATGACCCTGGAGCAGGACGGCACGGTACTCCTCGGGGTACAGCACGCCTATCTTAGTACAATCGGTAAAATCCAGACACTCAACCTGCCGACGGTCGGGGATGAAATCCGTCAGGGGGGCGTCGTCTTGCAAATATATTCGGCGGACTTGCGTTCGCATACGGTTCTGTCGCCCTTGACCGGCACGGTGGTTGACGTAAACAACAGGGTCCTGGACGAGCCGGAAGCCGCCCTGGAAGATCCGTATGAATCGGGCTGGCTGATCCGCCTGCAACCGTCACGTTTCGAGCAGGAGATTAAGGAACTCGGCTTATTATAATCCCAACGAGGATGACATGATGTGTAACCGACGCACCCTACCCATTATTCTCTGCACGGTAATCCTCGGGACAGTCATCTCCTGCGCCACGACGGGACCGGGTGGCGAAAAGTCACTCATTCTTATTTCTGAAAGCCAGGAAGTTGCGCTGGGGAGGCAGGTATCCGAACAGGTCCTGGAACGGGAACGACCATTCGATGACCAACAATGGCAAGAATATCTCGACCGTGTGGGCAATCGCATTGTGCAGGTTTCTGATCGCCAGAATCTGCAATATCAATTTACGGTGCTGGAAAATGAACAAATCAATGCTTTTGCTACCCCCGGTGGGTATCTCTTCTTCTACACCGGCATCTTGCAGATGATGGATTCCGAGGATGAACTGGCGGCGGTGATGGCGCATGAGGTATCGCATGTCGTCGGTCGTCACTCGGTGCAGGCAATTCAAACGGCGTATGGCGGTACTATCCTGGCTAATATCATCCTGGGCGACAGAATAGACGAAGAAATCGGTCAGATCACCGGCTTGGTCTTCAACCTGGCGTTACGGGGCTACAGCCGCTCCCAAGAATTTGAGGCAGATGAATATGGGTTGATTTATATGGTTGAAGCGGGATACAATCCAAACGCGATGATAACAATGTTCGAAAAACTTGCCGCGATGGAAAACGGCGAACGCAATGTGTTCGAAAACCTCGCCGCCACCCATCCGGAGACCAGCGCCCGCATTGCACGTATGAAAGAACAAATCGCCACCATGCCGCAGGAAGTGACCCGGCAGGCGATTGAACAACGACTATACCAGCAGATGAAAGAACGATTGCCGGCTCCGCGGCCTTCTGAGCCTGAGGGATAAGAAATGCGCGAACCGCTCTCACCACGGTCCGAGGATAACGAAAACGCCGCAGAGGTCATTTCTCTGCGGCGTTCCGTTCCCCTACCCCATAATTGGCTTAATTTACCGCAATTGACGTTCGCAGATTGACGATATAATCAGAGGTCAACTGAAGTTCGTTGAATTCCTGATACAAGGGGACCTGCATGGTCGCCTGCACCGATACGCCGTGCCCGGCATCATAGACCAGCGACGGAGCTCCGGTCAACAGGCGGGCGCCGCGATTGGTGACGTATTCGCCTTGATTTTTGTCCCGACCCAGGTAGGTGAAATTAAACTGGTTAATCAATTCCAGTCTTTTGGACAGACGATAGGAGAAATATGCCGTACCCACGATTTCGTTGCCCCACTCGTAGTGGTAAATATTTTCCTGTGAGGACATCCGGAACAAACCGGAAAAGCCCCACCCAAGCCGATAGTAGCGATGGTAAAACAGCAGACCGACGATAGGATCCATCGTCCCACTGCCGACTTGTAAATCATCCGGAATGCGGCGACCGAAATCATCGACTGCGTCATTTCTCCCGGTGGGCAGACGCACTCCGAGCGCCAACGCCAGCACCGGCCCCTGCCGCTTTCCGGCATAAAACTGCTCTTCATCATCCCAGTAATTATCATAATCGTCCGGAGACGCCGGATAGTATTCATCGCCGAAGCGCAGCAAATCGCCGAAGTTTACGCGGAAGTAGCTCATCACGATAACATCACCCATCCCCCGTGCTCCACGACGATAGCTGAAGGGCCGCGGGGTTTCATCCGAAAGCCCCAGAATCACTGTTGAATCGGCCATGCGCGTATTTTGGATATCCTCGAAGGGGACCAACACCGAAAGCGAAATGTATTCGGATAATCCGTACATGGCCTCCATGGTTAAGGTGTTACTGGAGGTGAACATGTAATCAGTATTAGGATGTGGCTCGCCACCCAGGCGCGCATCCTCCAACATTTCATACTCATAGCCAAAGGCAACGGTGAATTTGCCCGGTTCGGCAATTAAATATGTTTCCTTGGCGATATTCTCCGTGGGTAACGTCATCCGACGCGGTCCAATCTCCGCGGCAGCAACGGCTGTGAAACAGATCACAGCGCAGATACCGAGAGCAATACTACGATTCATACATCCCATGTTCGATCTCCTCTGTCGGGCAACTTGAGGCCCGTATACGGCTTATCGGGTTAGATCGGCCCGTTCCTCCAGCCCATTCGATTCATCGGTCACCCGCGCTAGGGGTTTAGCCCCCTACCGGCACATTTTCGGCCAAAAAGCGCCCTGCGGGAACTCTGGTAGTGCTTTCGCGTACAGAGATATGAAATAAGGGGAAAAGTTCATTGAATGTCGGGCCCGGATTCGTTTACTACAAAGGATAATCGGAGGGAGGAACATATGATTCGATTGCGGGTTTTGTTGCTTGTGGGTGCGGTGGTATGCCTTGGCATCGCTACCGGTGCAATCGCCAAAGAAAAGACGGCTGAAGTCGACGGAGAGGTACTGACCGACAAAATTTATGAGTACACCTTCACCAAGAACGAGAACTGGAAATTCAAGGTACTTAAAGAGGAACCAGAGGAACCCCGATTTCTGCGTTTCGAGTTTACCAAGGCCGCCTACCAGATGCCGCCCAAACGCGCCTTCTCACCGGAAACGTGGACCGTTACGTTTGGCGGTTTTTTCGTCGATACCACCAGCCTGACCGCCCAGCAATTCGCCGATGAGGTGGTCCAGGGTGAATGGAATGAGGATCAACGCAAAGCGATTGCGAAAAAGTTCGACCTGTTGCGTGACGGCGAATTGAATGAAGTGCTGGATGTGCAAATTGGAGCGCTGGGGATGGGTCTGTGCATGACCTACAGCGAGGAATATGATGTGCAGATCCGCGACCGGCTCGGTGATTACGACGTCATAACCGACCGGCTCATCGGCGATCTTTATTTCACGGTTTTTGGCGGGAGGGTGTACGGGCTTTATTTCGTGTCCGAACGCGCCGATTACCGATTGTGCCGTACGGATATTCGACGCATGATTGACAGCATTTCTTTCGTGAAAGAAGAGACAGCAGCCGACTCTACTATCGTCGATTCTGTTGCCGTCGATACGGCTGGGGTCGATTCGGCTGCCGTCGATTCCGCTGCCACCAAGACATCGTCCTCCGAATCCACCGAGGAAGATGAACAGTAAGGTGGAGTAAGGCTCAGACAACTGCGTTTGATCATTCCGACGAATGATCAAAAGGTTTTGGTACAAAAAAAGCAGGGCCGGGAAGCCCTGCTCATTCCCGTCGTACCGACCCAGGTCTTGCAGAATCAGTGCGCGCGCGACCGTATCACACAGGATCAACAGCGGTTAGCGATTTTTCTTTTTATGTCGATCTTTCCGGAGCCGCTTTTTACGTTTGTGTGTCTTGATCTTCTGTCGTTTCCGTTTCTTGCCCGAGGGCATCGACCCTCCTACCTTCGCTAGTCGATCGGTTGCCGAATAATCAGATTCTTAAACTCGTTCGACGGTTTAAAGACCGGTACTTTCCGATCCGGAACCGGGACCTCCTCGCCGGTTCGCGGATTTCGCGCCTTCCGCGCTTTCCGTAATTTCACTTTAAACGTCCCGAAGCCCCGAATTTCGATATTATTTCCGGCCTCCAGGCTCTTTTTTATCGCCTCCAAAAACGCATCGACAGTAACAGCTACGTCCGTCCGTGTCAAGCCCGTTTTCGCGGCACACATTTCGACCAGGTCGGCCTTGGTCATCCTGACCCTCCTTATTCATTGACCAATTTTCTTGATTTTCCCGCTATCCTCCAGGGGTGCCGGTGCTCCCCTACCGATAGAGAAACATCAGTCGTGGCCCGGCGAACTGATCGGGGTCGACACCGGGAACGTAGCCCAAGATGGTTCGTCCAAGCAAATCCCAGATCGTCGCCCGTCGCCGAGGAATTTCTTTCACCGTGCGTGGTGGCGTGTCCAATCCTGCCATCTCGGCAGCGATATTCAGCGCGTCATCCATGTCACCCAACACATCCACCAGGTCTCTCTGCCACGCCTGTCTACCCGTATATATCCGTCCGTCGGCCAGCGGTCTGACGGAGTCGATTTCCATATCTCTGCCGATGGCAACAACTTCCAAAAATTGCTCGTAGGAGTCATCAATCACCGATTGCAGGTGCGCCAGTTCTTTCTCTGTTGGGTCATGCCAGGGCGACCCGACCGCTTTTAACTCACCCGATTTAATCGTATGCGATTCAATGCCTACCTTTTTGGCTAATTCCTCCCAGGTCTGGTATTCGATGATTACGCCGATTGATCCGGTAAGCGTTCCCGGATTAGCCACGACCGTATCGGCAGCCATGGCGATATAGTAGCCACCCGAGGCCGCGACGGTGCCCATGGAGACCACGATAATCTTGCCATCCTCCCGTGCCCGCAGGAGTTGCGAGTAGATTTCCTGCGAGGCCGCGACCCCGCCGCCAGGTGAATTAATCCGCAAGAGGATTGCCGGAATTGAACCATCGTCGGCGTATTTCTTGATCTGCCGGACCACATCCTTGGAAGAGTAAATCGGCCCGGCAACATCGATAATCGCCACCCGCTCCCCAAGTGTCGGAAATGCCAGCTCACCTTCGGTGCTGATGCCCATCAGGGCAACTACCACGAAGAAGACAAATCCCACAAAGGCAAAGAGGATAAATGCCCCGATGATTATGTCGCGTCGTTTAGCCATCCGCCCTTCAACCAACCAATCTGCCTACGGAATCCGCAGGCGTGTGCCGGGGTAGATGCGTTTGGGATTCCGTAAGTTATTTGCGGCCATGATATCGTGTACCCTGACCCCGAATTCCGCCGCGATTTCTGAAATCGTATCGCCGCGCTTAATAGTGTACCAGCGAGTTGCTCCGGTGGGCTGTTCTTTGCCGGGAATCTTAATCCAGCGACCGGCAAGCAGCGGGTCACTGGGCCGCATGCCATTTGCCTTCCGCAAGGCAGATATCGTTACGTTAAAGTCCCGGCTGAGATGCCAGAGCGTCTCACCCCGCTTAACAAAGTACTTGCCGTCCTCGGTAACCGTGCGTGATCGGCCGCGATACGCATACGATCCCCCGGAAACCGGGACTGGAATTGTCAGAACCTGCCCGATGTATATGCGATGACGCGAGCGCAACTTGTTCGCGTCAACAATCGCGCGTTGCGAGACGCCATACCGACCGGCGATACTGGAAATAGTCTCGCCCCGCCGGACCCGGTGGCGAGTCCACTGTGCACGGCTGGACTTGGGGAGGTCGGGATAGACCGAGGCAAATTTAGAACCCAATCCGGCGGGCACCCGCAGGGAGTATTTCTCTGTCCCCGGCGGCGTGACCCCGCGCAGCAATTCGGGATTGAGCGCCTGCAATTCGTCCTTACTGATGCCTAACGCCCGCGCTACTTCTTTAAGTTCGAGCGGCTTCTCGGTAACCACCACATCGAACACCACCGGCGGATCATATTCGATACCGGTAAACCCAAATCGCTCTGGTTCCTTGGCAATCATGACGGCCGCCATAAACAACGGGACATAATTGCGGGTCTGCTTGCGCAGCCGCAATTTCCAGAAGTCATCAGTCCGCTGCCGCCGCATTTGCCGGGCGACACGCCCCTCTCCCCCATTATAAGAGGCCAGGGCCAGTTCCCAGGAGTCAAATTGTTCGTAGAGTTTCTTGAGGTAACCGCAGGCAGCGTGTGTGGCTTTCACGAAATCACGGCGTTCATCGCGCCACCAGGAGCGGTTCAATCCGTACATTCTTCCTGTCGAAGAAATGAACTGCCACATCCCCGAAGCATGTGCATAGGAGTAGGCCTTTGGGTTGTAACCACTTTCGATGAGCGGCAGATAGACCAAATCCGACGGGAGTCCATGTTGTTCAATAATTTCCCGCATCATCGGGATATATCCCCCGGAACGACGCAGATATTGTTCCATCGGCTTTCGTGCAATCGTCTGAAAATACACAATACAATTTTTTACTTTTTCGTTCAGTACGATAGGCACGTTGTAGGTGATCTCTTCAACTTCCTCTGGTTCCGGCGTTTCGGCCATGGTGTCCTGGTAATCACGGAGATTTTCCAGACTCTCAAACCGCAGGAGAAATGCCGCCATGGAAGATTCGGATGAAAGCCCGCCCATCGAGGCCAGCGTATACTGATAATCGCCGGCAATTTCGCCGAGCAAGATTTCGAATTGTTCCGATAACTCGGGAGTCTCGACGTTAGCTAAGTCGATGGTAGCCAGGATTTCGGTAGCTTTCTCGAAATTGTACTGTGCTTCTTCCCACTCGGCGTTTTGGTTGGCTTCAACACCAAGTGCATAATACTGTTCCGCTTCCAGAAAGAGGCGGGTAATCTCTGCCTCAAAGTCTTCAACCGTTATTTCATCGGTTGAGTTGGCAGGACTTGTTGAATCGGCGGTGGTTAGGTTGAGCGAGTCAGCTTCAGGGGTTTCGATTTGATCACCTGATGACGTGGCGCTCGCATCATCACGGGCAAGGTCGGCGCGTGTTCCGGACCGCAAACACCCTGCGCAGAAGAAAAGCGCGATGACTGCGAGTACCCTCCAAGTTCGCAATTTTAGTCTTAACATCTGTTCCCGCACCAGCTTGAGTTCATCTTCCGCATCCATGCTTGTTTTCGGATATTTCTCGCAGACAAATTAGCACAAAACCCGTCTTACCCTCCGATGGTTCACTCGCTGTACCCCCTTTCTGCCGTAACTCGTTGCTATATATTCGCAAAAACCTAATTGTCAAGCAGATTTCTACCTTCTTGGCTCATCTCACTTGAATGGTTGCAGCAGGATGAATGCACGAAAGTCAGAAACCACCCTGACCGGCAAGCACACCATCAGTTCAAGTATTACTTTTCGCAAGAGGCTATAACTCTTTTTCAGTTAAGGATATTTCACTCACATTTGATTCATTCGACTTTACTGTAAGTGGCTGAAAATGCTCTCAACTGTGGCTTCTCCCGGTGATAACCAGATTACCTGTTCCTGGTTTCGAAACCAGGTACGTTGACGTTTCGCGTACTGTCGGGTGCTGGTCTTAATTTTTTCTACCGCCTCAACTTGACTTGTTTTGCCCACCAGGTAATCCACTGCCTCGCGGTACCCGACACTTTTTAATCCGGGCGCTGATGGTGGTAACCCGGATTCCATCAGGGTCTTTACTTCTGTAAATAGTCCTCGATTAACCATCAACCCCGTGCGTCTGGCGATTCTCTCGTGCAGCTTCTCGCGTGGCCAATCAATACCAAAAAGCACGAAATCCCATTCGGGAGCCGCATATTCTCCTCTATCTTGTACGGCAGTAAGCGGTTTGCCGGTCACATAAAAAACCTCCAGGGCCCTTACCAACCGCTGGCGGTTTGTCGGGCCGATTCGCCTGGCGGCCTCGGGATCGACCTGTTCCAGTTGTTCAAAGACCGAATCCCAACCATCACGGTCAGCCAGCTCATTAATATACTTACGCACCTCTTGATTCGCTCCCGGACCGCGAAATAATCCTCCCTTCAATGCCCGCAAATACAATCCCGTCCCTCCGGCAATAATTGGCAGTCGATTCTCATTCAGTGTATCCCGAATAATCTCGCCAGCGGTCTCCGCGTATTGATACGCCGAGTATGATTCAGTTGGTTCAATGATATCGATCATGGCATAATCATATTGGGCAATAAGTTCGGGTGGCGGTTTGGCGGTTCCGATATTCAGGCGCCGGTAAATTTTCCGGGAATCCAAGCAAATGATTCGTCCGCCGGTTCGATCCGCCACAGCCCTGGCCAACGATGATTTCCCCGAGGCGGTGGCGCCGACTATGACCGGTATCATGGGCTTACTTGGCATTATCAAAACCGCCAGTTGTTACCTTTTTCATTGCCAGTCCGGCCCGCACGTTGTAACTCGTTGCTGGTACGAATTGTTGGTGGACAAATGCAGCACACGCGGGTTTCATCCTTTCGACTCAGCGGCTTCCTCGCCGGGATTATCGCATTTCTCATCTTTGTATTTGATTTCATCCCGCTCGGGCTTACCGATGCGGGGCGCCTTGCGGCGGCGGTCATCTCGTTAATGGCAATCTGGTGGATCAGTCTTGCCGTGCCCCTTGCCGTCACCTCACTTGTTCCCATGGCCGCTTTCCCGCTATTGGGCGTGATGCCTTCCATCCAGGTCGCCAAGTACTACGCCAACAATAACATATTTCTCTTTCTGGGGGGATTTATTATTGCGCTCGCGATCGAGCGGTGGGGATTGCATCGCCGCATATCGCTTTGGCTGATGATGCTGTTCAGCGGCAGTCCGTCGGCGATCGTGCTGGGGTTTTTATGTGTTTCCGCCTTATTGTCGATGTGGATTTCCAATACTGCGACGGCCATGATGATGCTGCCAATTGGGATGGCCGTCGTAGGCCGTCTCTCGGACCGCCATCCAACCCTGGGATATACTTTCGGCCCCGCATTGATGTTGGCGATCGCCTATGGTGCGTCGATTGGGGGCATCGCCACGCCGATCGGCACACCCCCGAACATCGAATTTGCCGGCCAATTTGCCCAGCGGTATCCGGATGCTCCCCCGATTACGTTCTTCCGCTGGCTTAAAGTCTTTGCGCCATTGACAATCATTCTTCTTCCATTGACCTGGTTCGTTCTGACCAAGGTGGCTTTCCGTTTCGGGAAGACCAGTGCCTTCGGTCGCGACGTGATTCGCTCCCAATACCGGCAACTGGGCCCGATCACCGCACCGGAATTGCGGGTGTTGCTTATTTTTATCAGCACCGCGTTGCTCTGGATTTTCCGTAACAATATTTCACTGGGCGACTTAACGATACCGGGTTGGGGCAATCTTTTGCCCCGACCGGGCCACCTGCATGATGCAAGCGTTGCCATTTTTATGGCCGTTCTCCTGTTTATCCTTCCCGCCGGTGCAAAGAAGAAAAAACAACGGTTAATGGACTGGGAGACTGCCTTGAAAGTACCTTGGGAAATTCTCATCCTTTTCGGTGGCGGGTTTGCCATTGCCGGGGCCTTTGCGCACACCGGCCTGGACCGCAGTATCGCGGGGGCACTGGAGCCAATCATCGGGGATATCGGCTTATGGCCCATGATTCTCATTGTCTGCCTGTTTGTGACGTTTCTGACAGAGTTGACTTCCAATACCGCCACGGCGGCCACCTTGATTCCCATCATGGCAGCCAGTGGGTTGGCGATCGGGGTCAATCCGCTCTTATTAATGATACCCGCAACGATCTCGGCGTCGTGCGCATTCATGCTGCCGGTGGCCACACCGCCGAACGCGATTGCGTTTGGCTCCGGGCAGATTACCATGGGGCAAATGGTGCGAACCGGATTGATCCTCAATATTTTGATTGCGCTCATCGTCGCGACCTACCTCCATTTCGCCTTGCTGCCGTTTTGGGGCATGGAAACCGCGCTCCCGGCCTGGGCTCAGTAGGCCGCTGTAGACTATCAACTTCGTAACCAATTGTATAATTATTAGTTAACTGACCGAAAAAATCTTACTCTTTTGGTAATATTTATGCAACGAAATGGCAATTGGCGCGTTTAATACACAAACAGGAGAGAAAAACCCTAATTCGGAGGTCTGACATGAAGGGAATGATCACCAGAAACACCGCAACGTTGTTCTTCTCCGTTATCTTTCTAGCTGCCGTTTTTGCGTTTGCCTCCGGCGACGCGATGGCATGTGGTGAAAAATCTGGGGCGCAGAAAGCCTCGGTAGAAACCAAGGCTGATGCCACGCAGGCCTCCGCCGACAACAGCGGTTGTAGCAAAGCTAAGACCAATGCCATCAAAGCCGGCGTCAGCGGTTGCTCCAAGGGCGCCAAGGCTATCAAAGCTGATGCGGCCGAAAAGACCTGCACCAAGGAAGAGTGCGTCGCGAAGCTGATGGCCGACGGTATGAGCCGTGAAGAAGCCGAAGCCGCCTATGAAAAGTGTGCGGCCAAGTGTGCGAAGAGCAAGAACTTGAAAGCTGAGAACAAGAAGACTGCCGACAAGGACCTGGTCAAGGCGGCATCCGCCTCCGAGCCGATCAACCAGTAACTGTTTACGAAATATTGCGAATTTTACCCCCCGGATCATTATGGTCCGGGGGTTTTTTGTGCGTGCCCCAAGAAGGATCGCAAAAGATCTCAAAAACTTAGCATTTTTCTATCTTTTATACGTTTTTTCTTGATCCTATTCCCCGATTGAATGTATTATAGAGCCAAGTACGAGAACGAGACGAACCGCAATATGGGAGGTACTACATGAATCGCAGTGCTCGGATCGTTTTTCTTTCCATTCTCAGCCTTGCACTGGTCGCTTTGATCACGAACGTCGGTTTTGCCGGTCCGGGATGCGCGGGCGCCTCAAAGGATGCGGCACACTCCTGCGCCAAGACCTGTGCCGCTGTCCATGCAGAAAAGGCCTCCGTGGAGGTGAAGACACCGGCAAAGGAAGCCTTGAACTGCCACGCCGACGGAGAAACCTGCTCGCAAGAAGAATGCATCGCCAGGTGTGTTGCCATGGGCATGAGCAAAGAAGAAGCGGAAGCCTGTTATGAAAAGTATCACAGCGCCACCGCGACCAAGGCTGCCGCCCATGCCGATTGCCCGGCGCACAAGACCGACGCTGCCAAAACTTCAATGGCGGATTGTACCAAGACCTGCACAAAGGAAACGTGTATTACGAAACTGGTCAAAGCCGGTCTTACCCAAAAGGAAGTGGAAGCGCAGTATGCAGCCTGCCACGCTGACGGCAATTGTTCCGGCAAGACCAAGGGTGTCTGTTGCGCCGAAGCACTCCTGAAAAAGACCGGCGCAGAATAACGAATATTGCACACTCTGAGTTTTGGACGGCCCCGGTAACGGGGCCGTTTTTTTGCGCTGTCAGAGCTTTTCCGCGTCGGGACAATCTCGATATCAATTTTCGGGTAAAATCTATATTTTGCGCCGGTGGCGCCGAGGAGACAGACATCGGTCCAAGGGATGATCACGATCCCGCTGGCTGCCCTGGCGGTTAGTTGGGGGTCAATCTTTATTCGCCTGGCCGAGGCACCCTCCCTCGTGATCGCCTTCTACCGGATGACCTTCGCGACACTGATTCTCCTTCCCTGGGTAATCGGCCCGGCTCGCCTGCATTTCGGCAAGTTTGACCGACGAACGCTTTTGCAATCGCTGTTGTCCGGATTTTTCCTCGCCCTGCACTTTGCGTTCTGGATCTCCTCGCTGGAATTTACGCCGGTCGCCAACTCAGTGATGCTGGTCTCGACTGCTCCTGTGTTTGCCGCTGTTTTCGGACAGGCACTCCGCACCGAACGACCCCACCCCTTATCGTATCTCGCAATCGTTGTTGCGATGCTGGGAGGTCTACTAATTGTCGGCGGGGATATGGAACTGGCGCCGGACCAGTTTCTTGGTGACGTGCTGGCGCTCGCCGGGGCGGTCATGGTCGCCGGGTATTTTATGCTGGGCCGGCTCATCCAGCGGACCGTACCGGTCTTCCCCTATATCCTTGTCGCTTATGGGTCCTCCGCGGTGTTCCTTGGTTTGATTGCGCTGATCGCCGGCAAACCATTCGTTGGGTATTCCGCATCTACCTGGCTGTATATGCTGCTGCTGGCGCTGGTGGCCTCCGTGATCGGACATTCGTTATATAATCGTGCACTGCGCTTTTATAAAGCGCATGTGGTGGGGGTCAGCATTCTTGCTGAGCCGGTCGGCGCGACTATTCTGGCCTATTTCATTCTGGCTGAGACCCCACCCTGGTACGCACTGTTGGGAGCCATCCCGATCTTCGGCGGGGTCGCCTGGGTCTTTTATCTCGAGCGGGATATCTAACCAATGAGGTTGTGATGATCAGCTGGAAACAGGCTCTCTTATTACCGCTGGCCGCCTTTGTGTTGTCCTGGACGCCCATTTTCGTCCGTCTGGCCGCAGCCGGCGGTATGCCCTCGTTGATTATCGCTTTTGACCGGATGGTGATCACGTCGACCATCCTGGTTATCTATGTAGCGCTCTTTCACCGAAAAGATCTCGTCAGTTTCAGCCCAAAAGCCTGGCGCTCGGCGATCATTGCCGGTGGCTTCTTCAGTATCCATATCATTGCTTACGTGACGGCGGTCTCTCATACCACGGTGGCGAATTCAATGCTTTTGCTGGCGACGACGCCGATTTTCGCCGCGGTATTGGGGCATTTATTTCTGCGGGAAAAACCGCATCCCCTCTCGTATGCCGGAATCGTGCTGACCATTATCGGGACGGCATTAGTTGTCTGGGGCGACCTGCGTTGGCGGCCACAGCACATGTACGGCGATATCCTGGCGTTATCGGCCGCCATCCTGAGTGGCGCATATCTGTTGGCGCGCCGAACCGTACCTGCGGGTGACCGCAAAAAGTTTATTCCGTATATCACGATTATGTACACTGCTGCCACCGTCCTCATGCTCGGTATCGTCGTGGCACGAGGCAAGACCGCAGCGGTGGTGGGTTACTCGGCGGAGACGTGGCTCTGGGTGGCCTGTCTGGCAATCGGCAGTACGATTATCGGCCATTCCCTGTTCAACAAAGCGTTGGACTACTTCAAAGCTCATGTGGTAGGTTCCTGGATTCTCACCGAACCGGTCATTTCGGCGATAATCGCAGCACTTGTCCTTTATGAAGCTATCAATCCGCACATTCTGTGGGGCGTGGTACCGATTTATCTCGGGGTTATCTGGATTTTGCGACTGGAAGGGTCGTCCGCACCGAAGGGCTAATCGCCCCCCACAACTCGAATTTCCCAATCAGAACGCCAGTATACCGTTGGCGGAGCTTCGTTGTTCTGCTATATTGTCCTCCCTTGAGAAAGGACAGACGCGAAACGGTAATCGGGGATCACAGATTCACTGAGTATGCGACACTCCGGACAAACCCCGCAGACCGAAGGGATATCAGATGAGTGAAATCACCTTCTCTTTAGGCGACACGCCGGCCCAACCGGAACATTGGCCCCTGCGCCTGGCCGTGGTTGCAGAATTCATACCCCGGGATTTCGCGACCGGCAAACCATCCACCACGGCCTTTCGGTACACGATCGACAAAGACAATTTCAACGAGACGATGGCCAAAATGGGGATGCAGTTGAAATTTGAAATCGACAACCCCTTTGCGGCCGCTCCCAAGCGTATTCCGATCACCATCCCGCTAAACGTAATCAAAGCCTTTGATCCCGAACATGTCTGGAAGGCGGTTCCGGAATTGCAGGATGTTTTGGCCGCACGTACTGCGCTGACCAGCCTCCGTTTCAAAAAGTCGACGGCGGAAGAGGTACGAGAACAAGTGCGAAATTTAAAAGTACCACCGGACCTGGCCGAGGCAATTACGATCGCGCTGGTTCCCGGCAGGAAGCTCTCGCGGGAGAAACCACCGCCGGAAAAGCCTCAACCCCAGGGCCAGGATGATGCGACGGTCGACAAAATTCTCGACATGGTGGATACCGAAGAAAGCACCCCGCCTGATACCGAATCCGGCGAGCGGGCCAAGGATGCCCTCGATGAGTTTTTGGGCAAAGGCAAAAAGCGATCCGACAAACTGAATCCCCGGGCGATCCAGAACGCGATCGGGCAGGCCGACGCGCTGATTAATACGACGCTGGATCAAATCATGCATCACTCTGAATTTCAGCGGCTGGAGCGAGTGTGGCGCGGACTCAAATTCCTCATTGACCGAACGAATTTCCGCAAGAACATCACCATTGAAATTATTCACGCGTCCCGGGAAAACCTCAAGGACGTCTTTGAAACATATTTACATAAACCGGAGTTTGATGCTACTACCGATACACCGCTGGCGGCGGCGGTGCTGGCGTTTGAGTTCTCCCACGATACTCCGGATATTGAATTGTTGCGCAAACTTGGCCACCAGGCAGCACAGGTGCCGTTTGTCGTACTCGGCGCGATAGACAAGGCATTTCTCGGCATTGAGCGGACCGACCAGTTCCCCGCGTTGCCTTCGATCACGAGGCATTTGGAATCAGCAGAGCACACCAAGTACCGGGGATTGCGGGATGAGGAATCCTCCCGCTGGCTGGGGTTGGCGTTCAATCGGTTTCTCTTGCGGGCGCCGCACGGTCAGGACCAAGATACTGCGCAACAATATGTGTATCACGAGTCCGTCACCGACAACGAGGAATTGCCCTGGGGTAATCCGGTGTGGGCAATCGCGGCCCAAATGACCGCCAGTCAGGAGCGTATCGGCTGGGCCACGGAGGTTGGCGGGAAACGTCTCGGCACGATGGTGGACAATCTCCCGGTGCATGCCCGATCCCTGCCCAATGGCGAGCAATCTATGCAGCCTTTGGAACACCTCCTACCCGAGGCGCGGATTAAAGAATTTGCGAAATGTGGAATAATGCCGCTGGTTTGTGATCGTAATACCGATATGGTGTATCTGTTACTTGCACCGACGGTCCGCCCCCCGCGCCACGACCCCGATCCGGCGACTGCCGATAAATATTGGATGATGGCCTCTCTGTCTTACCAAATGTATGCCGGGACGATCGCGCGGTTTATTAATCGACATTATATGGAAATGGTTACGGGGGAGAGTGCCGACGAGATTGTGCAGCGGGTGCAACAGGCACTGGCCGCCCTCAATGTCACCACGGGAAGGGATACCCAATCAGGGACAGTGAACGTAGAGCTATCTTCGGACACCGAGGCGGGAGCGACACCGCAGCTGGATATTTCCGTAAGGTCACCTCAGCCGGTGATGTTTGGCCAGGCCACGGTGAACATGGCGCTGCCCCTCCGACACTGAATGGATATCTGCCGGCATTGCTGGAAAGCGCCAGACTCCGCACCACCAAGGACGATATAAATTAAGATAAACGAAGACTGAAAATAATCTATTGCAGGCGAGGAAATCGATGAAAGGGTATACGTGGACAGTTGCGTGTGGTGTAATGTTGGTTTTTCTTTTCACGGGCAGTGCGGCGGCGGGAGAATTGTCGGCACGCTGGGAGACGTATCTCAGTACCGTTCCCAGGGACACGGCAATACGGATTGTCATTCGTCCGACACCGGTGGTCAGTGGCCTCACGTTGCAGCGGCGACTTGCTGATCAGTACGCGCGTCGTGCCGACCGTCACCGGGAAGCCGTTGAAACACTCCAGGCCGCAGCACGATCATCCCAGGCGCCCATCCTCTCCACATTAAATCAGTTGCAACTGGCTGACCAGGCCCGGCGGATCAAATCCTACTGGGTGGATAATTTGATATCGGCGGAGTTATCTCCGGAGGCGATAAAGCAGATTGTCTCCCGTCCTGATGTCGAGAAGATTTACTTGTTTCCGGAGATCCGGTCCCTGACGCCATTGGGAAACCCGACATTCAAAAAACCGGGCGCGACCGCGCGGGAACTTGCGCTGGATATTATTAATGCGCCACTGGCCTGGAGTCGGGGCTACACCGGCAGGGGAGTCCTGGTGGCCCACATTGATACCGGAGTCGATATCGATCATCCCGCCTTATCTGCCAAATGGCGCGGCAGCAATGGATATTCCAGTACGGAATCCTGGTACGATCCGGTTTTTGGTGACTCAATTCCTCACGTGAATGGCGATCCGGATGAAGGCCAGTATTTTCATGGAACAGCGACCATGGGCCTGATCTGCGGGCATGACCCGAATGCCGGCGAAACGACCGGCGTGGCGTTTGACGCGCAATGGATTTCCGCCGGCGTGCTGGATGTACGGGGTGCCGATATCTTCGAGGCGTTGCAATGGATGATCGATCCGGACGGTGACCCGAATACCGAGGAGGATGTTCCCGATGTGATCAGCAACTCCTGGGGATATCTCAATGCGGCGGACGCCATCCCGGCAGTGGAATGCGACGATCTCTTCTGGAATGTCATAGATAACTTAGAAGCCGCCGGCGCCATCACGATCTGGGCGGCGGGCAACGAGGGAATAGACCCGGCAACCGGTGAGACGACACCCAGTTCAATCAGAAACCCGGCAAATCGGGCCACCTCAGAGGTCAATACCTTTGCGGTCGGGATGATCTACGCCAAGACACCCGACACCGTCTTATTTCCGGTGCAATCCAGTCGCGGTCCGTCGGACTGCGACGGAGTCTCCAAGAAACCGGAAGTCGTTGCCCCCGGGTGGCTGCTGCGTTCGACCGCCCCAGGCGGAATGTATATTGATTCGATCGGTGGCAGTTCCTTCTCCTCACCACTCGTTGCCGGAGCCGCCGCGCTGTTACGTGAATACAACCCGAACGCTACCGTCGATACCGTCAAAAAAGCTCTTCTGCTGAGCGCCTGGGATTTGGATATTGATCCCCAGGATGCCGGCAACGACAACAACACCGGTTATGGCTTAATCAACATTGACGCGGCGCTGTCGCTGGTACCGGAAAATACCGAACCGTACCTCGTGATTAAGGACGTTGCCTACACCCGGCCGCAACCGGGAGGACAGACCGATATTGTGATCACGGCGCTCAACAATGGATTTCCCATTGCCAATGTCTCCGTGGAACTGGTCTCTCTCGACAGCCGGTTAACTGTTGCGACTGGGCCGGTATCGCTGGGCGGCTTCAACAAGGGTGATGAGCAGGATAACGGCGAGAACCCGATTCAGGTTTCCGTCGATGCCTCTGCCCTGACCGGAGAACGATTGCCGGTAGAGTGGCGGTTTAGCGGCGCCGGTTATGCGCGGACCGTCAGGGGGGCGATTTCGGTGGGTGAAGTGCGGCCGGATGAGCTGTTCACTCATGACACCGGCAATGTGACCTTTACAATTTCCAGTTTTGGCGAATACGGGCTTTCTCCAGAAAACGGCAACGTGTTTCGTGCCGAATCGCAGGGATTTCTCCACGGCCCAACGGCGCCGGCTCAATCCCTGTTCGAAATGGGCTTTCTGGTCGGTAACGGACCAAATCAGGTCTCCGATGCGGTACGGCAGATCGGCGATCTTCCCGACAATGATTTTCTCAACGATAAGTCGGGAAATTTCCGGGTGGAACAGCCTGGGCCGCTGGCCGACCAGCAAACGTACGCGGCGTTTACCGATGCGTACGCAGAAAATCCGCTGGGACTATTTATCCAACAACGAAGTTATGCCTGGGCGGATACGACCGATGATGATTATGTTATCCTGGAATACGTCATTCACAATCGTTCCGACTCGTTACTGGCGGGAGTCCGTGCCGCGCTGTTTGCCGACTGGGATTTCCCCTGGGGCGGACAGAGCCAATCCGCCTTTGATCGAGCCCGGTTCGGCCCGGACAGTGCCAGCCTGCCACCCGATCTTCTCTGTTTGGTCCCTCCGATCGCAAATAGGGTGGGTTACATGCTCAATCGCCAAGAAGACCTGCGTATGTATCGCGGCATAGTCTGTCTCAATCCGGAAGGGGCTTCCGCCTATCGATACATCAGTAACGAAACATATCTATATGATGGCTTCACCGAGGCGGAGAAATGGCAGTTCATGACCGCAGAATTCGATACGCTGGAGGGCCCGGTCACCGAAGACGGCTCACAGCTTATCACTGCCGGCGATTGGGACCTGCAACCCGGGGATTCAGCAGTCGCGGCATTTGCGGTGATCGGTGCTGAGAACGACTTCGATATGTACACCCATGCCCGCCGGGCGCGAGCGAAGTATCTCTGCCAGCTGGGAATTGTCGCCGCCGCATCACCGCAGTCAATTACGTTTCTTGCTGAGGAATCCGGGGCGCTGCCGCCGTCACAGAATATTTGTATGTCAAACAACTGTGGTTCAGCGTCGTGGTCTGCGTCCAACAGCCAATCCTGGCTGGAGATAGCACCGCAATCGGGTGATACTCCGGCCGATTTGGTGGTTTCTGTGGTCGATGTCGATCAGCCGGTTGGCCAGTATTACGATACCGTTGTCATCGTAACTCCCGCCGGCAGTGAGAACCAAGTTCGTGTGTCCGTTACTTTGATGATTGGTGGTGCAATGCCCAGTTTGCGGATCGATCCAACGTGGCATCGCTTGACCATCCAACAACTCAGTTCCGACAGTGACAGCGCATATTCCTGGATTCACAACGACGGGTTCGCCGAGATGTCCTGGTCGGCGGCGAATTCTTCATCCTGGCTGAGCATCACTCCGGTATCGGGTTCGATTCCACCAGCCGACTCAGCGCAGATGACTTTGTATACTGTTTCCTCTGCAGCCGACCTGGAGCCAGGCGAGTACCAGGATAAGATCGTCATCGACGCCGGCAGTGCGCATAACTCGCCGGATACCATTACCGTGGTATTGACCGTTAACGCCGTGGCGGCAGAGGTGGCCAACACGCCGAATCCATTCGACCCGCACACCGGCGAAACTGTGATATCGCTGGGCATTTCCGGCCTCGCCAATATTGAAGCCAGGATTTACGATTTGACCGGGGAACTGGTGCGTACACTTTTCGCGGGAACGCGTGATCTGGGGGAGACAATAAGCTGGGATGGCGCGACCGACGACGGTTCAATCGTGGCCAGTGGTGTGTATTTGTGCCATCTCAAAATCAGACCGGTCGCCGGGGATGAACGCGAGCACGTGTTAAAGATCGCGGTGAAGAAAGAATAAGAACAATGAAACTTACCTGGGAGGACACCGAGGAAATCGGCTATCAACTATCCGAGAAATACCCGAACGTAGACCCTTTGACTGTGCGGTTCACCGATTTGCATCGCTGGGTGTGTGAACTGCCGGATTTTGCGGGGGATCCGCAAAAATCGAGCGAGGGGATTCTGGAGCAAATCCAGATGGCCTGGCACGAGGAGTTCTCGGAATCATAACGAGGCAGCGCACAAGCGGAAAAACCTGACTCTTGGCGCGGTGTCCGTTGGTCGGTTAAGTCAGGCTTTTCCGTTATGCATGTTCGGTACCTGCTGTTCGCTCACGATGTCCGCCGTACCGAACTGATTATCCACCCCTGGCACACAACTACACGTCCCGCGTATTATATGCCTTACACGTTAAGTTTGTGTTGTGATTTGCCAAAAGAATTGCTAAGAACGGGGCAATTTGTCATAAAGCCAGCCCTGGGTAAGACATTTGCTTAGTTGACACCGGGGATTTGAGTAGATTTGCGATGTGCGGGATACCGAGAAACACCACGTGATTGTCTTTGTCTGAGGTCGGCCAGAATCGACAACCTGGTCGCCAAAAAGGGGCGGGAGTTGCCAATACGGTAGTCGATTCTGGGCACTCAAGGGGCTTGCCAATTCGATCCGATGACGTATATTTGGTGGGCCGCGCCCGCTGGAAGGATGTGGGCGGCGGTTGTGTTCAATGGGGCTGTAGCTCAGTTGGGAGAGCGGTACGTTCGCAACGTACAGGTCGTCGGTTCGATCCCGATCAGCTCCATTTTTTCCTGGGGAAAAGTATTGTAGCACGGGCGTCCCACGCCACGGCGCGCAAGCACCCGTGACGTCATGGTGCCAATGTTAAAATATTCCAGTCCGCGGCGCGTCAATAACTGAATCATTCTGCTCAATCGCTTTTGACCCACCCGCTGGGGTACCAATATAATTTGGCCACCATGTCCAGTCAGCCCAAGGGCTGACCGGCACCGGATTGGGGGGATTTCCTTTCGAAGGGGCAGACCAGGAGGTCTGCCGCCCACACTCATGCGCACACAATGGGTGGCCCGGACATGTGTCCGGGTTTCAGGCGCTGTCCGGACATTCCTAGAAACCCTGACGAACGTCAGGGCCACCCAAAATGGATTCCGGATCAAGTCCGGAATGACGAATCGACGATTCTACCCTCACGGGCAAGATGCCCGTGCCACCATTACTCCCCTGCCGTCAACTCCAGCACAATCCCGGAAACATCATTGCCGTTGGTGATGATTGTATCCATGGCGGTCAGGTACCCGTCTTTGCCGGCGAAAATAATGACCTGATTCATGGTGAATTCTTCAATGCTCCAGGTACCGTCGACGGCGGTAGTGGCATCCACGCCGTTGGTGTCCCGTAGTGAAACCCACGCGTTAGAAATGGGGACGCTGGTGGCTTTGTCGACCACGGTACCGGAGAGGATCATCGAGAATTGGTTATCAGTACCGTTGGAGGAGCAACCGGCTGCAAACACGGCGATACACAACGCAAGAACGCAGATCAGACCGAGATACTTGGAGCGGATATTGAATTTTGGTAAAATAGACATCCCCTTCCCTCCAAGTCCTGCGTTTGTTTGTGCTAACCGGCCGCCGTGATTACAGTTATACGCGTGAGACCACCAATTATTCCCGTCTCCCCAGTTCTCGGTTCCGTCAGCCCAAGGGCTGACCGGCACGAAAAAAGGTGGCATGGGCATCTTGCCCATGATTTCACAGGCGTTTAACCGCCTATGGCGGGTGACGCATGTGCGACAAAACCGTCAGCCCAAGGGCTGACCAGCACCGCAACGAGGGTCACGCACTCTCGTTCACTAATATATTTGACTGGGGCCGGAGGGCTCAAGTATATTCACGGGCTGACAGCAGCGGGCAGGGGATAATTTATGGCTGACGATCACAGCACTCCAATTGAACATCGACGAGAAAAGCTGGAACGCCTGCGGGAACGGGGGATCGACCCGTATCCCTACAAATTTGACCGAACCCACCGACTGGCCGAAGTCAGCGAGAATTTCGAGAGGCTGGAAGGCCTGACCGTTTCGGTAGCCGGACGGATCATGTCTATTCGCGGGCACGGCAAGACATCATTTTTCCACTTGCAGGACCAGACCGGGAAGTTACAGAGCTACGTACGTAAAGACTCAGTCGACGAGGAAACATTCTCACTCTTTGGGGATGTCGATCTCGGCGACATTGTCGGAGTGTCCGGCGAAGTGTTCAAGACCCGCACCGGAGAAATTACGGTCAAAGTTAAGACCCTGGTGATGCTGGCAAAATCGCGTCTCCCCCTGCCGGAGAAGTGGCACGGGCTACAGGATATCGACTTGCGGTATCGGCGGCGGTATCTGGATTTGATTGTCAATCCCGAGGTGAAAGATCTCTTTATTGCCCGTAGCAAGACAATCCGGGCCATTCGGAATTTTCTTGATAAACACGACTTTCTGGAGGTCGAAACACCGATTTTGCAGCCCCTCTACGGTGGTGCGGCGGCGCGGCCGTTCACGACGCATCACAATACGCTGGATATGGAATTGTACCTGCGTATCGCGGATGAGCTCTATTTGAAACGGCTGATCGTCGGCGGCTTTGATCGGGTGTATGAAATAGCAAAGGACTTTCGTAACGAGGGGATGGACCGCGAGCATAACCCTGAGTTCACGATGGTCGAGTATTACATGGCATATGCGGATTACCATGATATGATGGACCTCTTTCGCGATTTGTTGCTTTATGTTGCCCGCGAGGTCCGTGGTGAGGAAACGCTGCAACTCGGGGATGAAATTATCGACCTTTCGGGAGAGTGGCCGAAAATCCGTCTCACCGACGCAATCCAGGCGGCCACGGGCGACGATTATCTAGACTGCCCGGTCGAAGAAGCTAAAAAGATGGCGGAAGATTCCGGCGTTGATGTTAAGGGCAAGCGAACATTGGGGCAGATAATCGATGCGGTGTTTACCCACAAAGTCCAACCGCAATTGATGAAACCAACGTTTATCACCGACCATCCCCGCGAGACCAGCCCGCTGGCGAAGGTACATCGGGACGACGACAGTCTGGTGGAGCGCTTTGAGGTTTTCGTGGGGACGAAAGAGATCGCCAATGCGTTTTCCGAGCTCTCCGACCCGGACGATCAACGTGCCCGGTTCGAAAACCAGGCGGTACTGAGCAAGGCAGGTGACGAGGAAGCGCACATGATGGACGAAGATTTTATCCGCGCGCTCTCCTACGGTATGCCGCCGACCGGCGGTCTGGGGTGCGGGGTTGATCGTCTCGTGATGCTCTTGACCGGCGCACCGTCCATTCGTGACGTCATCCTCTTCCCCACCATGCGGCCGGAGGCAGGGTAACCTTTATGGATTACGCGCTGTTTATTGCGCGACGGTACCTGCGGTCCCGGCAAAAAGAAGGTTTTATCTCCCTCATTTCGCTGATTGCGGTCCTCGGGATCACCGTGGGCGTGGCTGCGCTGACGTTCGCCTTGGCCATGATGAATGGATTCGAAGGCACAGTCAAAGAGCGCATTGTCAATACCACAGCCCACGTGTCGGTGTACGATGTGTTCGGGGAAGGAATTTCCGATTACGAAAAATTGGAGAAGCAGGTCGCCGATCATCCGCGAATAACCGCGACCGCACCGTTTATTTATTTCAAAGCGGCGATTTCGTCGGCCGTCGAGAATGACGGAGTCGTGGTGCGGGGGATTGTTCCCGGGAAAGAACGAAAAGTCACCAAGCTTGCCGAATCGCTCGTGTATGGATCGCTCGATTTGTCCCGGGATACGCTGAATAATCGGCGGATTTTGCTCGGAATTACGCTGGCGCAGCGGCTGGATGTTGATGTTGGCGACAAGGTTGTCCTGTATTCTCTGCGCGGGCAGGACCTCAGCATGCCCCCGAAAGTGATGCAGTTTATCGTTGGTGGGTTATTTGAGACCGGGATGTATGAATATGACGCCAATTTGGTGTATATTCATCTCACCGCCGCGCAGGATTTATTCTTTTTGCCGGAGCAGGTCACCGGCATTCACGCAATGACCAATGACTGGAAACGGGCAGACGAAATTGCCGGATCACTGGACGAACAACTCGGCCCTCCCTATTTCGCCACCGACTGGATGCGCATGCACAAGAATTTGTTTTCCTGGATGCAATTGGAGAAATATGCGTTGTTTCTGGCTTTGTGTCTCATTGTTGCGGTGGCGGCGTTCAATATTGTGTCGATGCTGATCATGGTCGTAATCGACAAACGCAAAGATATCGCCATCTTAAAAGCTATGGGAACCCCGACTCGTGGCATTACCCGGATTTTCATGATTAAGGGGGTCATCATCGGGGTGGTGGGAACAATCATCGGGTCGGCAACCGGACTGCTGGCCTGCTGGTTGCAGCACACCTTTAATTTTATCCCCCTGCCAGCAGAAATATATTTTATCGATTCGTTACCGGTCGATGTGCAGATTTGGGACGTCGTGCTGGTGTCCGTGATTTCGCTGCTGGTCTCGTTTCTGGCAACGATTTATCCCTCACGGCGGGCGGCGCGATTATATCCGGTAGAAGTGTTTCGTCTGGAATGACTCGATCTTAAAGTAATACTTTAAATTAGTAACGAAATGGTGATCCAAACGACAAATTCTATGAGAGACAACGGGGATCAGGGAAGCACGCAGTGCTCCCATACGTACTAGGTGTAGGGTGACAATGACAGGAGTCACCACTAAGAATGGAGCAACCAGGAACACGTGCAGTGTTCGCGGTGTCACGCGGGCGTTTGACGCTCCGGGAGGAACGCTGCGGGTTTTGCGTGGCATAGACTTGGAACTTCATCAGGGGGAGATGGTAGCTATTATCGGGCCGAGCGGCGTGGGGAAGAGTACGCTACTCCATATCGCCGGCGCTTTGGACCCGCCAACGGAGGGGGAAGTTTTGGTAGGCGGTCAAAATCTCTACCAACTTAACGATACCGATCGCGCACATCTCCGTAACCGCAAGCTTGGGTTTGTGTTCCAGTTTCACCACTTGTTGCCCGAGTTCACCGCTCTGGAGAATGTGGCCATGCCGCTGTTAGTGAGACAAACTTCGCCCTCGGTAGCCCTGGCAGCCGCGGCGGAGCAATTGGCGGCGGTCGGATTAGCCGATCGAGCGGGTCATCGTCCGGGAAAACTCTCCGGGGGAGAACAGCAGCGGGTCGCGGTCGCGCGCGCGCTGATCGGTTCACCGGCAGTCGTTCTCGCCGACGAACCGAGCGGCAATCTGGATGAAGTAACTGCGGGGCGGCTGCATGAATTATTGACGACATTGAAGGATCAGCAAAAGCGGGCTTTCTTGATTGCCACGCACAACCCGGACCTGGCCCGTCGCTCAGATAGAGTCTTCCGCATCGTTGAAGGTCGACTCAAGCCCGAAACCGAGGGGCCAATGGCGCCCAATGGGCAAGGGACCGGATGATTTTGCGAAAAGTGACGAATGAAACCGGAGGGGCACGTCGATACAAGGATACAAAAGGCGACAATGGCTTTTCCCTTGCTCGCCATAATCGACGCCTGTTACTTCCCGACGACATTGGCCGAACCAACGCGGGGGGTGGTTACGAATGAAATGTGACAATTGCGATAATGAAGCCAGTGTTCACCTGACACAGATCAAAGAAGGCAAAAAAGCGCAAATCCATCTGTGTAAGGAGTGTGCGCGCAAACGGGGTTTTGGTAACCCGTTGGACGACGTACCGTTTCCACTTGCGGAGTTCCTGGCCGGCATGGTTAAGGGAACCACGACCGAATCCGGTGAGCAGGTCGCGGATCTGCAATGTGAGGGCTGCGGGATGAAGTTTGTCGAATTTGCCAAAGTCGGTCGCTTTGGCTGTGGTCAGTGTTATAAAGCATTCGACAAACCATTGGAAGACCTGCTGCGTCGCATCCACGGCTCGACAATTCACCGGGGCCGGACATCACGGGCGGCGCAGAGCGAAATGGCGCCGCTGGCCGAGGAGGTAAAACTGAAAGAGGAGCTCCGGCAGGCGATTGCGGCGGAACGCTTTGAGGAGGCCGCCTCAATCCGCGACCAACTCCGTTCACTGAAGGCGAACGCGGCCAAGGGTAATTAATATGGCGATCATTGATGAATTGGGAACACGACCAGCGGCTTGGGTCTCCGGCGACGGAGAAGAAGCGGAAATTGTGCTTTCCAGTCGGGTACGGCTCGCACGAAATATCGCCGGTCATCTGTATCCACAGCGCGCTGATCTCGAGCAAAATCAGAGTGTCGTAGACCTGCTGGGATCCGCGGTCACCAAATGCGGTATTGGGGAGACTGGTGAATTTGTCTCGGCTGATGAGGTTGATGACCTCTCCGGGGAAATTCTGGTTGAACGTCATTTGATCAGCCGCGAGTTCTTGCATTACGATCGACCGCGGGGGCTATACGTCTCAGCCAATGAAGCCGCCAGCGTAATGGTCAATGAGGAGGACCATGTGCGCATTCAGGCGGTGGCTTCCGGTATGGACATCCGTCAGGCAATGGCGCAGGTGGCGGAGGTTGACGGACAACTCGGTGAGGTATTGGAGTTTGATACCGATCCGCGACTGGGATTTCTTACCTCCTGCCCCACCAATGTCGGCACGGGGATGCGGGCTTCGGTCCTTATCCATTTGCCGGGCCTGGTGTTGACTGAGGACATGGATTCGGTGTTGCAGCAGGTCTCGAAGATCGGTCTGACGGTGCGTGGTTTCCACGGAGAGGGATCGGACGTTCGCGGCAATTTGTTCCAGATATCTAACCAGACGACACTGGGTCGCTCCGAGGAGGACCTCATTGAATCGCTGGAGCGAATTGCCAAGCAACTGATTGCCTTCGAGCTGGATGCGCGGCGAAAACTGTTTGCCGATGCTCCCTATTTGATTGAGGATAAAATCTGGCGCTCGCTGGGGATGCTGTCTCTGGCGCGCGTGTTGACCTCCGCTGAGGCACTGAATCTGCTTTCGGCAGTCCGTCTGGGTGTTACCAACGACTTGATCAACGGGCTGGACCTGGCAACGTTAAACGAATTATTGCTTTCGACACAGCCGGCACATTTGCAACGTGCCATGAAGCGGCGGATGTCATCGGAAGACCGGGATGTCGCCCGAGCCAAGCTGGTCCGGGAACGACTCTGGCCGATTTTGCAGGAGATGAAACCAAACAGCGAACCTACCGATACTTCCAATGACAAATCGGATACGCCGGATGAAAAAAGCTGAAAAAGGAGACAAACAGACCGAGGTAACCGACCGATATAACTGAGAACTTATCGCGCCCCGTACTACTTTCGTGGCGGACATCAGTTTCGCGATACAATTAGGAGTCACAGGCATGAGTGAAATGTTTACCGAAGCAGCACGGAAAGCCATCGAGTATGCCCGTGATGAAGCAGCTCGGCTTCGGCATGACTATATCGGTACAGAACATCTTCTCCTCGGCCTAATCCGTCTGGGAGAGGGCAAGGCGGTCGAAATTATTACCGATATGGGGTTGGACCTCACCGAACTGAAGCAGTCGATCGAAGAGGTTGTCCAACCCTCGGGCGGCACCATGACCATGGGTCAATTGCCGCTTACTGCCCGCGCGAAGAAAACGCTCGAAGTGGCCGGTCAGGAAGCCCGTGCCCTTCGTGCTAAAGATATCGATACCGAGCATATTCTTCTGTCACTACTCAAGGACGAGGAAGGCGTCGCCGCGCAGGTCCTCTCGATGTATGACATTGATTACAAAGAGGCCTACGAAGAGTTGAAAAATATCAACAGCGGGCGCCCGTCCTCCTACGGCAAGAAACGAAAGAAAACCAAAACACCGGCGCTGGATCATTTCGGCCGGGACTTAACCGAGATGGCGCGCCGCAGCCAGCTCGATCCGATCATCGGCCGCGGGCGGGAAATTGAACGCGTCAGCCAAATTCTCTCGCGCCGCAAGAAAAACAACCCGGTGTTGATCGGCGAGCCGGGTGTCGGAAAAACGGCCATCGTTGAAGGTCTGGCGCAGCGGATCGTGGACGGTCACGTCCCGCAGACACTGGAAAACAAACGCCTGGTAACGCTGGATATGGCGTCGCTCGTGGCCGGCACCAAATATCGCGGCCAGTTTGAGGAACGCCTGAAAGCGGTCTTAAACGAAATTATCAACAGTAAAGACGTGGTCATCTTCATCGACGAGTTGCACACAATCGTCGGTGCCGGTGGCGCGGAAGGATCGCTGGACGCCTCGAATATTTTCAAGCCGTCACTCTCGCGCGGCGAATTGCAGTGTATCGGCGCCACAACATTGAACGAGTATCGCAAGTACATCGAGAAGGACGGCGCGCTCGATCGCCGGTTCCAGACGGTGATGGTCGATCCGCCGACACATCAGGATACGGTGGAAATTCTGCGCGGCCTGCGAGCGCGATACGAAGACCACCACAAGATTCACATCTCGGATGAAGCGCTCGATGCGTCGGTAAAACTGTCCGACCGCTATATCACCGGAAAGTATCAACCGGACAAGGCAATCGATTTGATTGACGAAGCCGGGTCCCGCGCGCACTTGAACTCGCATACGCGTCCGGATTCCTTCACGCAACTGGAAGCCGAGATCGAACGAGTCAGCAAAGAGAAAGAACAGGCGGTCAAGAACCAGGAGTTTGAAAAAGCCGCACAATTGCGCGATCAATTGAAGTTCCTGCGCGAAGATCTCGAAACACAGCAACGCCAATGGGAAGAAGATCGCGAAAAGAAATCATACACACTGACTGAAGAGGACGTGGCGGAAGTCACCTCGCTGATCACCGGTATTCCGTTGTTCCGTCTGGAAGAAAAAGAATCCAAGAAACTCATTCGGATGGAAGAGGAACTCAATCGCCGAATTATCGGTCAGGAAGAGGCAATCAGAGCGTTGACCAAAGCGATTCGGCGCTCGCGTGCCGGGCTGTCCGATCCGCGACGGCCGATTGGCTCGTTTGTCTTCCTCGGTCCGACCGGGGTCGGTAAAACGGAGTTGGCTCGGGTGCTGGCGGAATTCCTCTTTGAGGACGCCGACGCCCTGATTCGCATCGATATGTCGGAATACCTGGAGAAATTCTCGGTCTCACGGTTAATCGGCGCTCCGCCGGGATATGTCGGCTACGAAGAAGGCGGACAGTTGACCGAGAAAGTGCGACGGAAACCGTACTCGGTCGTGCTGCTGGACGAAATTGAGAAGGCGCACCCGGAGGTGTATAACATCCTGCTGCAACTGCTCGATGACGGCGCCCTGACCGACAGCTTTGGTCGCAAGGTCGATTTCAAGAATACGGTCATCATTATGACTTCGAACATCGGGACACGGGAAATCCATGACGGGAAAACCGTGGGATTCGCCCAGATGGAAGTCGATGCATCCTACGAGAACATGAAAAAGAAGGTGATGGGTGAAGTGCGGAAGCTGTTCAATCCGGAATTGCTGAACCGGATTGATGAAACGATCATTTTCCATCATCTCGGGATTGAAGAAATCCTGAAGATTGTCGACCTGTTACTCGGTGACGTGGCGCGTCGCCTGGCCGAACGCGGCATTTCGTTTGAACTGTCCAAGTCGGCACGGAAGTTCCTGGCGGACAAGGGCTATGAGCCGTCCCTCGGGGCCCGCCCGTTGCGTCGGGCAATTCAGAAGTACCTCGAGGACCCGCTGGCGGAGGAAATACTCCGCGGGCAGTTCGCCGGTGATTGCCACGTGCAGATCGACCACAAAGAAGGCGCCGAGGAGTTGACCTTCGATATCTCCCTTAAAGAGAGAACTGAAGACTCCAAGGACGAGCCGAGTCCGCAGATTCAGGAAAGCACGTAAGTACTGCAACCGTGATACATACGGCGACCGGCGAGGAGCAATCCTCGCCGGTTTTTTTGTGCACGGCAGATGCTCAAAACCGGGTGGGAACCTCAAACTTCTCGCCGAAGGCGAGCTCGGTTTGGGGTTGATAATGTTGCGTGGGCGGCCCACGGCGGGGTGGGTGGCCCTGATCTGAGGGACAGCGAACAGCGACCCCGGAGATCAGGGTTTCTAGGAGCGATGGGATTTGGCGACCAGGATCAACGCTCCTAGAAACCCTGGGCAAAGCCCAGGGCCACGCCAGCCAATGCCGAACGACAATACGTGTTGGACGTGCTGATCAGCGAACGTTTCCGGGATCA
>CAYWVO010000028.1:0-42228 GCA_964461835.1 uncultured Ignavibacteria bacterium
GAACGCCGGCCTGTCACGCCGGAGGTCGCGAGTTCGAGTCTCGTCGGCCCCGCTTTTTCCATCACCTTAAGGTACAATAAGTTATAGAGTTACAAAAATGGTCTAACCTCACTCTCTCCAAACTCCCGAGTGGTTATTGTTTTTGACTTGACAGTTTTACCCAATCTGGGTACAATTATACCCTAAATGGGTACGAAGACGAAAGACTTAGCCGGAACGTTGTTTCCGGGAACGAAGCGCAAGATTTTGGCGCTGTTTTTTCTTAATCCTGACCAAGAGTACTACTTCACCGAAGTTGTTCGGTTAACTGGCACACGTCAGGGTGTGATTCAACGTGAACTAAAGAGCCTTACCGAAGCAGAGATTCTGACTTCGGAGAAAAGAGGCCGTCAGACATTCTATGCCGTCAACCGGAAGCATCCGATTTTCCGGGATCTACGGAATATCATATTCAAAACATACGGCGTGATTGGTAAAATCCGCGAAGCGCTTGAACCGTTGAGAGGGCAAATCAATATTGCATTCGTTTTCGGATCGTTCGCCAGAGGTGAGGAGGTTTCAAGCAGCGATCTTGATTTGTTCGCCGTTGGCAACCTTCAGCTGAAGGACTTGGTCAGTGCCCTCTCAGATGTCGAGCAGGCAATCGGGCGAGAGATTAACCCCACTCTCTTCTCGGCGGCAGAGTTCAGGAAGAAGTGGTCGCAGAGGAATCACTTCATCAGATCAATGGCTAAAACAGAGAAGGAATTCATAGTCGGGTCTGAGGATGAGTTTAGACGATTGGCTGAATAATTGGACTAAAAGACCGGTCATCATGGAGGCATCATGTCACACGAAGACCTGGAGAAGCTATTAATGATGTTTCAGGATAGCGCTGGGTTCGGTGATCCTGAGGCAAGAAGGAATGCCGAGTTAAGACTTCAAGTGATGCTCGCAACCGAACAGCGGAAAACTTCGGCCAGATTGAATATATTGACTGGTTGTCTGGTATTGGTTGGTATTTTAAATGCCCTCGTTCTCTCGTTTCAAGTTTTTGGCTGAAACCCATTTGCCGCAGGTCTCAATAAGACTGGCGACTGATTCGGATTTGTGGCAGTTCGATTATTTGATCTACGGATCGTGACATTGCATATGATATTTCGAGTAACACGAAAGCTGGCCAGGAAAATCAAGGTTATTCCAATCGTGGCCTTATCACCTCACGACGACCCTTTTCTCGACTGGACAGCCAACCTATTCATGGTATCACGCTGGCAATGCATCATTCTCACCAACTCACAGAGTCTGTATTCGGTAATTATACGCGGAAAAGGTGTGACAAACGAAGCCGCGTTTGTTGAACAAGGGTTGAAGTCGCTAGGCGAAAATCTTGCCCGCGACGGTTTCTTTGGCCTTTTTGAGACAAGGATCGCACCAGCGGCACATTCGATCAGGTTCTGCAAGGCCGGCGACCGGCGGGTGCTTGGATCGATGAAAGAACTGGTGTTCCTCGCTAAATGCGACCTGATAGAAATGGGGTATCCCCTCACGTTGGTGAACCATCGACTCAACAGGATACCAATGTCAAAGTTGAAATACCGCTACTCCGTAGAGGAATTCGCGGCGCTCGCCAACCAGTCGCGAGTATAGCCCCGTTGTGCTATAGCATTATCTTCCAGCGACTTCCACTTACCGTAGAGTAGGTTATTTTCACGGGGAATCGAAATTCCATAAAAGTTTGCGGAGAGTGAGGTCGGCCCCGCCATTTTAGAAAGCTCCCGGTGACGGGAGCTTTTTATTTATGCCCTTTTTCGTCTACATTCTTCAAAACGAATCCGGCGCCTTCTATATCGGACAGACCAATAACCTCCTGGATCGATTGAGACGGCACAATGAAAACCGGGGGAAAGCCACCAGGACCAAAGGACCGTGGAGTGTTGTTTATCAGGAGATATTCCTTACCCGAACAGAGGCGGTGAAGAGAGAGCGAGAGATTAAAGCCCGCAAGAGCCGCGAATACATCTACCGTTTGGTTAGAACGGCCCGTGCGAACACGGGATCGGCCCCGCTTTCCATACTTCGGGTCTCACCCTGCCCTACTCTCTAACCGACGGCTTTCCGGCGCGTTCCGCTTGCCGGGGGATAGCCGGCCTTTCACCTTAAGCCTGAATAGTACAGGAGCTTGAGGGGAGTGAGATTAGGATCGCCCGTTTGCTTTAGATTCCCGATTTTGTCAGGTTCTCAGCGGGTCTGCGCAGAAAGAAATACGCATTGAAAAAAGTACCTGCAATGTTTATACTACGTGCCAGAGCTGGAATTTGATCCTACATTCCGCCCGGGCGCTTCTAACTGGGATCAACGTGACGATTATGGAGGGGTATTACCATGAATAAAGACAAACGCAAACCGACAACTACGGATGCCGGGAGACCCGTTCCCAGCGACGAGCACTCCCTCACCGTGGGGCCGGACGGACCGATCCTGTTACAGGACCATTACCTCATCGAGCAAATGGCCAACTTCAACCGGGAGCGCATTCCCGAACGCCAGCCCCACGCGAAAGGTTCCGGAGCCTTTGGACATTTCGAGGTGACGAAGGATGTCAGCGCCTATACCAAGGCGGCTGTTTTTCAACCCGGTACCAAGACGGACACGTTGATCCGGTTTTCCACGGTGGCCGGCGAACGCGGCAGCCCGGACACCTGGCGTGACCCGCGCGGCTTTGCCCTCAAATTCTACACCAGTGAAGGCAACTATGACATGGTGGGAAACAACACGCCGATATTTTTCATTCGTGACCCGCTCAAGTTTCAGCACTTCATTCGCTCGCAGAAACGTCGTGCAGACAACGGCCTGCGGGATCATGACATGCAGTGGGATTTCTGGACCTTATCCCCTGAGTCGGCCCACCAGGTCACCTGGCTGATGGGCGACCGTGGCATTCCCAAGACCTGGCGGCACATGAATGGGTATTCGAGCCACGCGTATATGTGGGTCAACGCCAAAGGCGAGCGCTTCTGGATCAGATACCATTTCAAAACCGACCAGGGAATCGACTTCCTGACGCAGGAGGAAGCTGATCGTATCGCCGGGGAAGACGTCGACTACCATCGCCGCGACCTGTTTGACGCGATCAAGGGAGGTGAGTACCCCAGTTGGACACTAATGGTTCAGATCATGCCGTTCGAGGAGGCCGAGACCTACCGGTATAATCCCTTTGACCTCACCAAAGTCTGGCCGCATGGTGACTATCCGCTGCACGAGGTTGGACGACTGACCCTGGATCGCAATCCTACCGATTTCCACACCGAGATTGAACAGGCAGCGTTCGAACCGAACAACTTCGTACCGGGCATTGGTCCCAGCCCGGATAAGATGCTGCTGGCCCGTCTATTCTCCTACGCCGATGCCCATCGGGCCCGCCTGGGAGTCAATTACAAGCAAATCCCGGTCAACCGGCCAAAATGCCCGGTGCATAGTTACAGCAAGGACGGGGTGATGCGGGTTGAGAACGTGTCCGACCCTGTGTATGCACCGAATTCCAAGGGCGGCCCGCAAGCGGACGGTGACCGCCATCCCGAAATGGAAGTCTGGAATGCCAGCGGCGAGTTCATCCGTGCCGCCTACACGCTGCGCAAAGACGATGACGACTTTGGTCAAGCCGGTACCTTGGTGCGCAAAGTCATGGACGACGCACAGCGCGACCGCCTGGTCTCCAACGTCGTCGGTCATCTCAAAAAAGGTGTGTCCGAGCCGGTGTTGAAGCGCGCGTTTGAATACTGGCGCAATATTGACAAGGAAATCGGCGACCGTATCGCCAACGGGGTAAGCGGCGGTTGATCTCGCCGGGGCTGGCCGCAAAATAGATCTGCGGTTCAGGAATATCTGTTGCTGTTCAGACCATGATCGAGTGATACCGGTAGCGGGACATCTCGATACCGGCCACTTTTTTCTGAGGGGTAAGATTTTGACTCCCTGGAGACTCACGGTTTCCGATTTCCTGATTGCCGAACATTCGCCAAAATCGTGAAACCTTCATATGGTATAGTAATGGTGGCTCAATCGACTCCAGTGTACCGTATCTTCACACCGGCCCGCCGATGGCCACCGCAATTGGCACCGGCTCCGGACATCGCGAGGTGGTAACCACCGTAACACCCTGCGGGACAATTCAAACCGGAAAACACATCATTCGGGAACGGCGCTTGCTTTGATGTCGGTAGCAGCTGTTAAGGGAATGCTCACATTAAACGGGATGTCGATATGAAATCTATCATCGTAACCGTGCTGGTCATGATTGTTCTGGGTGTTGGGGTTGGGCTTGCCGTAATGTACAGCGGCATGTACAATATTTCTGCAACCAGTGAACATACGTCACTTGGTTTATGGGTCATTCAAACCACAAAGGACGCCTCGATCAAACGGCACGCTGCAGGGATTTCACCAGAAGGATTAGATGATTCTGCCCTGGTGCGAGCCGGGTATGAGCATTTCGAGCACTCATGTGTCGATTGCCACGGTGCTCCTGGTATCGGGAACAAAGAGTTTGCGAAGGGCCTGTATCCGACTGCGCCGAGTCTTTCCGACGAGGCCGGGGAGTGGTCTGATGGTGAACTGTTCTGGATTATCAAACACGGGATCAAGATGACCGGCATGCCGGCCTTCGGGGACACCCATAGCGATGAGGATATCAAGGCCATGACCGCCTTCGTCCGCAAACTGCCGAATATGGGCTACTACGACTACCTCAACTATGGGGAAGGAGGATCAAGTGAAGATGGAGACGGCCATAGCCATGATTCAAATCAACATGAGCATTGAGGATTGGACGATTCTTTTCCAAGATTGACATTGTTTGAATGAAAAGCCTGTGTATGAAGATCGTCGTCTTCTCCGCAGTACATGATTGCTAAAACTCAAGTCTGTGTATTTTTCGGCAGCCCGACAGAAGCCACGACGGCCTTTGCGTTGCAGGACAACTTCTTGAAATAATGACTATATGAGCCGCGTCTGAAGCGTAAACTTCATTACATATTGATTTCATCCACAGATCGAGCGATTCTTAATCGGATCGAGTAAGGATCAGGATTGAAGGCGTGGGTATGGCTGAAACGAAACGGAACATCTTAAAGAACCTGTTGCGGGAGCGCATCCTGGTGATGGACGGGGCGATGGGCACCGCGATCCAGGCACATCATCTGGATGAATCCGGTTTTCGCGGCAGCCGTTTCGCCGACCATCCAGTTGACCTTTTGGGTAACAACGACTTACTGTGTTTAACCCAACCCGAAATCATTGCCGGAATTCATCGGGGATACCTCGACGCCGGCGCTGACATCATCTCGACCAACACGTTTAATGGTACAGCCATATCTCAGGCGGACTACCGCACCGAGGATCTTGCATACGAAATCAATGTCGCGGCAGCCCGTCTCGCGCGTAAGGTCTGCGATGAGTTTCCGGCCCAGGAGCCGGATAAACCGCGGTTCGTTATCGGATCACTCGGCCCCACGAACAAGACGTGTTCAATTTCTTCCGATGTGAATGACCCCGGCGCCCGCAGTATCACCTTTGATGATATGCGGGCGGCGTACGGTGAGCAGGCCCGTGGTTTGATCGACGGCGGCAGCGATATCCTCATGGTCGAGACAGTATTTGACACGCTGAATGCCAAGGCCGCCATTTTCGCCATTAAGGAAATTTTTGACGAGCGCGGCATCGATCTGCCACTGTGGGTATCGGGCACCATCACCGACGCCAGCGGCCGCACGCTTTCCGGACAGACGCCGTACGCGTTCTGGATATCAATCGAGCACTGCCAGCCACTACTGGTGGGCTTGAATTGCGCGTTGGGTGCAGAAGCGTTGCGACCTTACATCGAAGAACTATCACAAGTCGCCGATACGTTTGTCACCATTCATCCCAACGCCGGTCTGCCCAACGAATTTGGCGAATATGACGACAGTCCGGAGTATATGGCGCGCGTACTACGGGATTTTGTTGAGCAGGGGTTCGTCAATGTCGTCGGCGGGTGCTGTGGCACGACGCCGGACCATATCAGGGGGATCGCTGCTGCGGTGGAGGGACTGCCGCCCCGTCCGCTACCGGAAAAAAAGAAGCTGCCACGCTTTAGCGGCCTGGAGCCATTGGTGATCCGTCCCGACACCCTCTTTGTCAACATCGGCGAGCGCACAAACGTGGCCGGCTCGCGGAAGTTTGCCCGCCTGATCAAAAAGGAAAAGTATGAGGACGCCCTCGACATCGCCCGCCTGCAGGTCGAAAACGGTGCGCAAATGATCGATGTCAACATGGATGAGGGCATGCTTGAATCCGCAGAGGCCATGGTGACTTTCCTCAACCTGATTGCCTCCGAGCCGGATATCAGCAAGGTACCAATCGTCGTTGACTCATCAAAATGGGAGGTACTGGAAGCCGGTTTGAAATGTATCCAGGGAAAGGCAGTGGTCAATTCAATTTCCCTGAAAGATGGTGAGGAAGAATTTCTGCGCAGAGCACGCCTGGTGCGGCGGTACGGCGCCGCCGCCATCGTCATGGCTTTCGATGAAACGGGCCAGGCCGATACGTACGAACGAAAGGTGGAGATCTGTCGACGGGCGTATACCCTGCTGACTGAACGCGCGGCATTCACTCCGGAAGATATTATTTTCGATCCCAATATTTTTGCGGTGGCCACCGGCATTGAAGCACACGACAACTACGCGGTCGATTTTATTCGAGCATGCAAAACAATCAAGGAAGAACTTCCCGGTGCGTTGGTTAGCGGAGGAGTCAGTAATCTCTCCTTTTCCTTCCGCGGAAATAATACTATCCGCGAAGCGATGCATTCGGTGTTCTTATACCATGCGATTGAAGCGGGCATGGATATGGGTATTGTCAACGCGGGTCAACTCGAAATCTACGATGAAATACCCACCGATCTGCGTAAAGCCGTTGAGGATGTTATTCTCAACCGCGATCCGGATGCAACCAGTCGGCTGGTAACCTTGGCGGAATCGGTTGGCGGCAAAGAAAGACAAGCCGCCGAGACGCAATCCTGGCGCATACAGCCACCCGCGGACAGAATCCGCCACGCGTTGGTGCATGGCATTGCCAAGTTTATTGAGTCGGACGTGATGGATTCGCTCGATGAAGTCGGCGATCCGTTGAACGTCATCGAGGGGCCGATGATGAACGGCATGAATGTGGTGGGTGATCTCTTCGGCTCCGGTAAGATGTTTTTGCCGCAAGTGGTGAAGTCGGCCCGGGTGATGAAGAAGGGCGTGGCTGTCCTTGAACCATTAATGAAAGAGAAGACCGCCACCCAACGAAAAGACGCCAAGGGAGTCATTCTGCTGGCAACCGTGAAAGGCGACGTTCATGACATTGGCAAGAATATCGTGGGTGTGGTCCTGAATTGTAATGGGTATAAAGTAATCGACCTGGGAGTTATGGTGCCGGCGGAAAAATTGTTATCCGTTGCGTGTGAGGAGCAGGTCGATATTATCGGTTTAAGTGGTTTGATTACGCCCTCGCTCGAGGAGATGGTGCATGTCGCCGGGGAAATGGAGCGCCAGGAATTTGATTTGCCGCTGTTGATTGGGGGGGCCACCACCTCCAACATTCACACGTCGGTCAAAATTGCCCCGGCTTATAGCGGTACGTGCGTTCACGTAATCGATGCGTCCCGGGCGGCGCCGATCATTGGGCAGTTGCTCAATCCGGAAACGCGCGATGATTACGCGACGCAGGTTACGGCAGGGCATGACACGGTACGAACCCGACACCAAGAACGCCAGACCGAGACGAAACTGGTGTCTCTTAGAGAAGCGCGGGAAAACAAACTGGCGCTGGACTGGATGTCCTATACCCCGCCCAAACCAAAGAGGTTGGGTATCACCACCTTCACCGACTATCCGCTCGACGAGTTGATGGAGTATATTGATTGGACGCCGTTTTTCCATGCGTGGAAGCTGTCAGGCAAGTACCCGCGTATTTTCGAGAGCGAACGGTACGGCACAGAGGCCAAAAAACTATTTGCTGATGCTCAGAGACTTCTCGATGAAATCGTGGAGACAAAGTCGTTGACGGCACGGGCGATTGTTGGCCTCTACCCCGCCAATACTACCGGTGATGATATCCAGTTGTATCAGGACGAAACCCGATCATCCGTTCTGCATACGTTCCATTTTCTGCGCAAGCAGCGCCGGCTCTCGGGGAATCAAAGTAATCCTTCCCTGGCGGACTTTGTCGCCCCTGCGGATACGGCAATTGCCGACTATCTCGGCCTGTTTGCCGTCACCGCAGGTATTGGTGCGGAAGAGCTCAGTGCCCGGTTTGAGGCAGAAAACGACGACTACAATGCGATCATGGCACAGGCACTGGCCGATCGATTTGCGGAGGCGCTGGCCGAACGGATACATCAACGGGTTCGGACCAAGTTGTGGGCCTATGCGCCGCAGGAGAAGCTGTCTAACGAAGATCTCATTGCTGAAGAGTATCAAGGCATCCGACCGGCTCCCGGCTATCCGGCGTGCCCGGATCACTCGGAAAAGATCGACCTGTTCCGTCTTTTGGATGCCACTAGAAAGACGGGCATTACGTTAACCGAAAATTGTGCGATGTATCCAAATGCGTCGGTGAGCGGTTACTATTTTTCTCATCCTGAATCTGACTATGTGAATGTGGGAAACATCGGGCGTGACCAGGTTGAGGATTACGCTGCACGCAAAGGCATGTCCGTGACCGAGATAGAAAAATGGCTGGCTGCAAACCTGGCCTACGACCCGGACACGGATAGTCAAGAGACCCTTGGGCGTGATCGTGTTCAGGTGAGCAACAAATGATCCCGGGGCAATGGTCTGCCTGTGCTATAGGTCCTCAGTGTTAAGACAAGGAATCAGCTGGTGTACGTGACAGAACATCTTGACCGGGCGAACGAACCGTTGTTCAGCTACGAGATTATCCCCCCGCCGCGCGGCAAGAGCGCCAAAGATATTCTGGTCATCGTGGAGGAATTACTCCCATTTGATCCGCCATTCATTGACGTGACGAGCCACAGTGCTCAGGCGACGTATGAAGAACTTGACGACGGTACCATCCGGCGCAGGATCCAAAAGAAACGTCCCGGGACAATCAGTATCTGTGGAATCATTCAGAACCGGTACGACATTGACACCGTTCCGCACCTGTTGTGTCACGGGTTCACCAAAGAAGAGACGGAGGATGCCATGATTGAGTTGAATTATCTCGGCATCCATAACGTTCTGGTGATCCGCGGTGATGAGACGAATCACAACACATATCGACTGAATGGAAGTGTTAACCGGTATGCGTCAGACCTGGTCGAACAACTCAATGACCTCAAATGCGGCAAATATCTCGAAGACATCGCCAATTCCTCCCCCATGCACTTTTGTATCGGCGTCGGGGGGTATCCTGAGAAACATATCGAATCGCCCAATGTCAAAACCGATATTGAACATTTGAAACATAAAGTCGACTGCGGGGCTGATTACGTGGTCACGCAGATGTTTTTTGATCCGGACGCTTTCATTCAGTTTGAAAAGCAGTGCCGGGACGCGGGTATCACCGTGCCGATTATTCCGGGTATCAAAATTTTGCGGTCAAAACGGCATCTGTACAGTCTGCCTAAGAACTTCCATATCAGTCTGCCGGACGAACTGGTCGACGAAGTGCTGGAAAGTCCCAAACATGCCAGAGAAGTCGGTGTCAACTGGGGCGTTAAGCAGTGTGAAACGCTTTTGAATCACGGCGTGAATTGTATTCATTTTTACGTGATGAATGATACAGCCGCCGTCAGCCAGGTGGTCCAGCGACTGCGGAAATGTTAGACGTCTCGTTAACCCACACATTCCCTAGTAAAGCTCACGTCAGTTTTGCTTGCTGCGGGCTGCAGCTGCTTTGCTTCTTCCCGGAATCCCCCCCGAGGTTTCGCGACATTTCGCGAGGGGCGTGTTGGGCCAATTCGCTGTGGGAGATCGAGCGAGGGCTTCATTTCCCCGACGAACCGGTCTCAGAACTCGTTGTCGGATAATGGGAAATGTGGGATGCGGTAATTGTGGATATTTTTGGTCTAAAATTATCCATCTTCCTTGCAGGCGTTCCGTATATCATGCATAGGTTGTACACGAGATGATGGCACGAACCTTGAGAAAAACCTGGTGGCCGGTGGCTGGAGCCCTAGTGCTTCTGCTCACCATTACCGGCAGCTTCGCCGCGTGTCTTACCTGCGACGGTCACCGGTGCTGCGAAGAAGCTGACACGGATGAAGACCATTGCTGGTGCGTGTGCGCGTTCAAGGCGTTGTCTTCCGTGCCGTCCCCTACCGCATCTGAGGACCTGCAAGGAACCATCGATTTCGGACACTCTGTCTTGATTCCCCAGCAAATAGCCTGCGACCTCTACCGACCTCCCCGCGCAGTTTTCACTGCATAAATCAATTCACCTGCACTATTCAATTCGCCGTAACGGCGATTCGCACTGTACGCGAAGAGAGGTTTGGTAAGTCCTACGCTGGACTTGCCGGCAAACTAGAGGAGTAGACTATGAGCTGGCGAAAGACTGCGTTTGCAGTGCTCGTGTTCGGAGCCGGATTACTCTGTGGTATCGTGTTCCTGCCAAAAATGCAGTCCGCGGGAGATCAACAGAATGTGGCGGTCGCCGGAACATGCACTGAACATGGAGTCCCGGCTGACGTGTGCACCCGCTGTCATCCGGAGTTGATTCCCGAATTTCAGGAAAGCGGGGACTGGTGTGCGGGTCATGAAGTCCCGGAAACGCAATGTGTGTTGTGCCATCCTGAATTAGCTGATGAGGGCGTGTTGCCCCCCGCGTGGATCGTTGAGGAAAGTCGCGGACACGATCATAGCGAACCTGACGGGCATGACCATGGCGAACAGAATCATGACGCCCATGAGGGCCAAGAGCCAATACCGGTGCAGGAGGTGGAGCTTCCCAACGCCTCACTTGCCGACAGCCGCTATCCCGGACTTTCGACGATCTACCGCAGCAATCAACCCGGTTGTCCAACCGATCAATCTATCATCCAGTTTGCCTCCCACGAAACCGCAGAACGCAGCGGTCTGACAGTACAGCCCCTGGTGGTAGCACCTGCGGCCGACCGGTTTGAGGCCCCGGCCGAGGTAGTATTCAACCAGGATGCCACCACCACGCTGACCTCTACCCTGCCGGTAAGTATAACGCGCTGGCTCCGGGAACCCGGTGTGCCGGTCAAAACCGGCGAGGCAATTGCCCTGGTTGAATCACCGGATATGGCGCTCTTGCAGGGTGAATACCTTGAAGCGTACGCAGATTGGCAGATCCACGATCGTGAATTGCAGCGCGCCGAGGAATTGATTGCGCGGCGTCTGATTGACTCCGCCAGTTATGAACGCATCACCGCGAAGGCTTTGGCGGCGGAGGCCCGTTTGATCCAACACCGGAGCCGTCTGCAATTAGCCGGCTTAGCGGATGTAGACCTGGCCGAATTACGCGAAACACGCGAAATTCGCTCCCGATTTGAATTACGCGCCACCCGCAGCGGCGTTCTACTTGAACGAATCGCACCCCTGGGCCGCGTCCTCGACCCCGGAACCGATCTGGCGGTGCTCGGCGAGCCGGATGCATTATGGATTGAGGCGCGGGTACGCGAAGATGATCTGTCACGGGTGGCAATGGGTCAACATGTTGAATTCACGGCTGATGGTAAGGCTCTCCGCCGGGTGCATGGAACGGTGATCTGGATCTCTCATTTCCTCGACCCACACTCTCGCACGGCGACGGCTCGTGTCGAGCCGGAGATGCAACCGGGAGTACTGCGCGCTCATGAATTCGGCCAGCTTAACATCGCCGAGGAATCAGCCCCACCGGCTCTCCTGGTTCCGCAAGATGCCGTGCAATGGGAGGGCTGCTGCAATGTCGTTTTCGTGCGCGAGGCAGCGGACCGGTTCCGTCCTTGCAAAGTCAATGTAGCCGGCGGTCCAACCGGTTACTACCGGGTCATGGCTGGTCTACAACCTGATGAACATGTGGTGGTACAGGGAAGTTTTCTGCTCAAAACGGAATTGAAGAAAAGCAGTATCGGCGCAGGCTGCTGCGGGCTGGAGGCGTCCTCGTGAGCGAGACCGGGACGCCGTCACCGGTGGAGGGCGGCTTCCTGCGGCGGCTGATCGAATTCACCACCGAGCACAGCGGGTTGATGCTGTTTTTTGCCGCGATTCTGGTTGTGGCAGGTCTGGTAGCTCTCTCGCGTCTCCCGTTCGATGCATTTCCCGATACGACGCCGGTCATGGTGCAGGTGAACGTCTCGGCCCCCGGCTGGGCTCCTGAAGAAATCGAGCGGCAGATTACCTTCCCCATTGAACGCCAATTGGCGGGGCTGGCAGGACTGCAAGAAGTACGTTCAATTTCAAAGTACGGCCTGGCTCAGGTCACGCTGATTTTTGAAGATGAATTGGATATTTACCTCGCCCGTCAACAAACAGCCGAGCGATTAGTGTCGGTTGAGCTCCCTGACGGAGTTGCAGCACCGCAACTCGGGCCGATCTCGACAGGACTGGGAGAAGTGTTCCACTACGTCCTGATCGGTAAGACCAACGACCCCACACAGGTGCGGCTCATTCAGGATTGGGTGGTTAAGCCGCAATTGCAGGCAGTTCCGGGAGTTGCGGAGGTTAACAGCTGGGGTGGATTCGTGCGCCAATATCACGTCCTGGCCGATCCCAATCGCCTGGTGGAATATGATCTGACGCTTTCGCAAGTAGTTGATGCGCTCCGCGACAATCTCGGCAATGTGGCAGGCGGTCAGATGGTGCGGGGTGGAGAACAAACGCTGGTGCGCGGAGTGGGAACCGTCAGCCGCCGGGATGAAATCGCAGAACTGGTCGTCGCCACCCGGGAAACAACGCCCATTCACATTCATGATATCGGGGACGTGGTTATCGGCCACCAAATCCGGCGGGGCGCCGCCACCTTTAACGGCGAGGGTGAGGTCGTTCTCGGGTTGGGATTCATGTTGATCGGTGAAAATTCCCGGGAAGTTACGGAAGACCTGGCCGCACGTCTGGAGGAAGTGCGCAAATCGCTGCCTGAGGGAATCGAGGCAAACGTCGTGTATGAGCGCACTGAATTGGTCGATGAGGTGCTCAATACCGTTCAGCACAATTTGTTTTTCGGCGCACTCCTGGTTATCGCAATTCTCTTCACGTTTATGGGGAGTATCCGCGCGGGGCTGATCGTCGCCTCGGCGATTCCCCTTTCCCTGCTCTTCGCGTTCGACATGATGACCCGCTTGGGCATTGCCGGAAGCCTTATGAGTCTGGGGGCAATTGACTTCGGTCTGGTGGTAGACAATGCGGTAATTCAGGTTGAAAACGCGGCCCGACGCCTGGCCGTGCCGCAGGCGGGGCGATCCCGGCTCGCCGTGATTCAGGACGCGATTATGGAAGTCCGCAAGCCGACGTTGTTTGGTGAGCTGATTATTATCATCGTCTACCTGCCCATTCTTACCCTGCAGGGTATTGAAGGTAAGCTCTTTCGACCCATGGCGTTGACGGTCGTCCTGGCCTTGTTGGGTTCTCTGCTGCTTTCCTTTACCGTAATTCCCGGCATGATTTCAGCATTTCTCCGCGAGAAAATGAGATCACGCGAACCGCGACTGGTCATCTGGTTAACTCGTCTTTACCGCCCGCTGTTACATCGGGCATTGCGCCACGCACGGGTGGTGGTGGCTGCGGCGCTGTTACTGGTTATCGGTGGGATTGTCTTGTTTACCCGGTTGGGTGCGGAATTCATCCCGCGATTGTCGGAAGGTACTATCGCGATCAATCTGGTGCGGCTGGCCGGCGTGTCTCTGGAACAATCGGTTGACTATGGGACTCGAGTGGAACGGATTCTGCTGGCGGAATTTCCCGACGAGGTCGATCATGTCTGGAGCCGGACCGGGACTGCGGAACTGGCTACGGATCCAATGGGCCTGGAAGTCACCGATGTGTTTGTCACCCTTAAACCACGCGGTCAATGGCAGCGCGCCGACAATCAGGGAGAACTAGTATCGCTGATGGATGCCGAGTTAGCAGATTTGCCAGGTATGAACCGCATTTTCACCCAGCCGATCGAAATGCGCATCAACGAAATGATCGCCGGCATTCGCGGTGATATTGGGGTTAAATTATTTGGGGATGATCTGGATACCTTGGAAGCCAAAGCGGCGGAAATCGCCACGCTGCTGGAGAGCATCGATGGCAGCGCCGACGTGACCGTTGAGCAGATGACCGGACAACCGCAGTTGGCCTTGACGGTTGATCGCGATGCACTCGCCCGCTACGGGCTGAGCCCCCGAGAAGTGCTGGATAATATCGAGAGTTTCGGCGGGATTACCGTGGGAGAGGTCTTTGAGGGGCAGCGGCGGTTTGACCTGGTGGTCCGCATGGACGAATCATACCGGCGCGTACCGGAGGATATCGAACGGCTGCCGATCCAGTCTCAGTCCGGAGGGCAGCTAACGCTCGATCGCGCGGTAGAACCGCGGCTAGCTGCCGGCCCGGCTTCGATTACCCGCGAATGGAGCAAACGGCGTATTGTGGTACAGGCAAATGTGCGCGGGCGTGATGTCGGTTCATTTGTTGATGAGGTTCGCCGGCGAATCGATGCCGAAATTGATCTGCCCCCCGGGTACTTTGTGCAGTTCGGCGGTCAGTTTGAGAACCTGGAACGTGCGCGGACCCGGCTGGCCATCGTCGTGCCGATTGCCTTAACCCTGATTTTTGCTCTCTTGTACTGGACGTATCGTTCGTTTCGTGATGCGTTGCTTATCTTCACCGGCGTGCCGCTGGCGACCCTGGGTGGGGTAATCGCCCTGGCGATCCGCGATATGCCGTTCTCGATATCGGCCGGGGTCGGATTTATTGCCTTATCCGGCATTGCGGTTTTAAACGGGCTGGTGCTCGTCTCGGGCATCAAACGGCGACTCTCTGATCGCGGACCGTTTATGGACGCCATTCGGGAAAGTGCGATCGAACGGTTGCGCCCGGTACTCATGACCGCCCTGGTAGCCTCTTTTGGGTTTATTCCGATGGCAGTTTCCTGGGAGGTGGGTGCCGAAGTACAACGTCCGCTGGCCACTGTCGTAATCGGTGGCATTGTATCGTCCACGACCCTGACGTTGTTTGTGCTGCCGGCGCTGTATACGCTGTTTGGGAAAAAGACCACTGCTGAGGTTTGATCAAATTGCTCAGGAAGCGAGTATAACAGGAAAACATGGGAGACGAAGATTATGATACGGTATCTTTCCCGCGTTATGTTCACAGGGTTTATCGTATTAATCGGCACGATATCGGCTCAGGGGCAGGAGGTATCTCGAGTTGAGACATTCATCCACGCAGCCAGGCAAGCAGCATTACAGGCTGAAACCTACGATGCCAGCTACGTGAAAATTAATCCGGTGAATGGGGATATTCCGCCGGACCGCGGGGTGTGCACCGATGTGGTGATCAGAGGCTTGCGGGAAGTAGGGATCGATCTCCAGGCTCTGGTTAATGAAGATATCAAGCGTCGCCGCGACCAATACAACTTACGCCAGTGGGACCAAACCCAGCCTGATCGGAATATCGATCATCGGCGGGTGGCGAATCTCATGGTATACTTTGAGGGGGAGGATGATCCTTTTCAGACGATAAATGCCCCGGACAGCAGTTGGCAACCGTGCGACCTGGTGGTCTGGAACTTGAACAATTCCGGCGGGTTGTGTTATCACATTGGTGTCATTTCAAATACCAAGGGGGCCAGTGGAGATTATGAAGTTATTCACCATCTCCGCGGACACGACCGTGTGGCTGATGCTCTCCACGAGTGGACTATTCTCGGCCACTATCGGCCACAATTAGATTAGTAAAACCAGCGGTTCTCCGCCCCTAATTTCGCATCCTGTCGCCAAGTCCTACTCAAACAACTCCGCAAAAAACATCTTCATATGTGCCCAGGATCGATGGTCGGCTTTGGTGTTGTAGGCCGCTCCCTGAGACGGATCGTCTCCGGAATTTGGATTGGTAAAGCTGTGTACGGCATTGCCATAGGCGATAAGCTGGAAGTCCACATTCGCCCCATTCATCTCCGCAAAGAAGGCCTGGACCTGTTCAAACGGCACGTATGGATCGGCCGCGCCATGGCAGGCCAGGATTTTGCATTGAATGTTTTTTGCAACGGATGGATCCGGCGTGTCGAGGTTCCCGTGAAAACTCACCACTCCAGCAATCGGCGCCCCCGAACGAGCCAGTTCCAGGACTGTACCCCCACCGAAGCAGTAGCCGATTGCGGCAACCTGGGTGCTGTCGCAGAGATCATTTTTCCATAGTTCTTTCAGCCCGGCGGTAACCCGATTGCGCATTAATTCCCGGTCGCTACGATAGATCGTCGCCTGAGCGGAAGCCTCCTCGGACGTCTGCGGACGAATTCCTTGACCATACATATCCACGGCAAACGCCACATAGCCCAGTTCCGCCAGTTGGCGGCAGCGCGATTTGGTGTAATCATTCAAGCCGGTCCATTCGTGCACCACCAACACACCCGGACGGGTGCCTTCAATACTGTCATCCCAGGCGAGAGAACCCTCCAGCGTTGTTTCCCCATGGGTGTACAGTACCGCTTTTGTCTGTACTTCCGCTTGAGCTAGCGTGAATATGCTCAGCAGAAAAACCAGTATCATCGGCAACTTCATTGTTAATTCCTCATGGATCAGGTTAACGGTCAATCCAACGAGTGTTATTTGAGTTCGTTAGATTGGATACGCCTCTGACAGTCCCTCTGATAGAAAACTTTCCGGCAATGTCCCACTCACACGACCCAACGAACGACCGTTATAAGTTAAGACTATGGACAAGAATGGGTTCCCTGATGATGTTGGCGGTACGAGCGGGAAATTTATTCGGGCTGTAGCTGTATATGAGAATACGACGGATATTCTGACCACATGTATCGTATAAACTGTCGGGCCCGCAAAACTGAACTGCCCCTTTTTGTATTGATGTAGACCGGTTGGGTCAGAAGAAGAGCAGCGTATAAACAACTTGCAAAGGTCGCATCAGAATTCATGGAAGTGCCGAGTATCCCCAAAATCAAACAGTAGTAAGCCACCCATGAGCTCATCGCTATGATTGTAAAACAACGATTGATGTACGCGGTACTTCTCCTCGGCTGCGTCACCACGGTATGCCTGGGTTGTTCCGGCGGGTCAGGCCAGACCGGAAACGGGCGGGAGCAACTGATTCCTGCGGTGGAGGATGTCCAGGCGCAGTACGGTTCTTTGCCGCTGATCGAACGGCTGAGCGGTGTGGTAAAAGCCAAAAACCAGGTTGAGATTTTCCCTGAAATCCGGGATGTTTGTGGCTGTGGACGTGCATTACGGAGAGAGCGAACAAGCCACGCTGGTGCCGTTGAGTGCACTCTATGAAAATCCCCTCACCGGGGGAACCGGCGTGTATGTTCGCAGTGACAGCGTGACCACCCTCCCTCTTGAGCCGGCCAAAACTGGTCAAAACAGGAATCTGACCGAACCGATCGCTTTCAAATTTGTGCCGGTCGAAGTGCTCGCCAAGGGACGAATGAGTGCGGGAATTCGCGGCATTGAACGCAACAGTTGGGTGGTGACGTTGGGACAGGACCTCTTCGGTGGCGAGGTGGGACAGGCCCGCGTTCGTCCGGTTGACTGGGTGTGGGTTGAGAATTTGCAAAATCTCCAGCGGGAGGACCTCCTGGAAGAAATCGTCCAGGGCCGGCGAGCCGGCGAAACCGACACCGCGGGTTCCGGTATCTAAAGACGCGCAATCATCAAACGGCATCTTGTATGAATATTACTCGCCTGGCAGTTAATCGTCCGATCGCCACCACCATGGTGTTTTTGATCATCATCGTGGTGGGGATTATGGGATTCAACTTTCTCCCGGTTGATTTATTACCCCCCATCGAATACCCGATGCTCTCGATTGCGACCAGTTACCCGAACGTTGGCCCCGAAGAGATCGAAACAATCATTACTTATAGAGTCGAGAACGCCATTGCGAGCGTGCCGAATATCGAAGAGGTTCGTTCCAGTTCGCGGGAGGGACGAAGCTGGGTCCGGCTGGAATTCAGCCAGGGAACGAATATTGATGGCGCCGCGAACGACGTGCGAGCGGCCCTGGACCGTATCCGCGATGATCTCCCACCCGAAGTTGAACCACCCCGTCTCTGGAAGTTCGATCCCGATAATTTTCCGGTAGTGATTCTGGGTGCCCAGTCCAACCGCAGTATGGATGAACTAACCCGTCTGCTCGAACGCGAAATATCCCAACGGTTCGAGCAAGTACCGGGAGTCGGATCGGTTGATGTGTGGGGCGGAGTTTATCGAGAAATTCAAGTCCGTCTGAAACGCGATCGTCTCGCCTCAAGCAGGTTATCCGCTGCGGATGTCCGGGAAGCGTTGCGGCGGGAGAATGTCACGTTGCCCGGCGGTGACATGCGCGAGGGCATCAGCGACATGTACGTGCGCACGCGCGGCGAATTCCAATCGCTCCAGCAGATTGCCTCCACCATTATTACCGTCATCGATGGCAAGCCAATCCGGGTGCGGGATGTCGCGGAAGTGGTTGACGGCTACGAAGATATCAACCGAGTGGTGCAGATCGATGGTCGACCGATGATCCGGCTGGGTGTGCGCAAGCAGTCTGGCGCGAATACAGTCGCGGTAGCCGAAGCAGCCCGTGAAGTTATGGAGCAGATCAACCGGGAACGGGATGATATCAATCTGATGATGGTGATTGACCAGAGTGATTTCATTCAAGACTCCATCAATAATGTGAAACAAGCGACGCTCTGGGGCGGGCTGTTGGCGATCTTCGTGCTATATGTATTTCTGCGCAATGGTTCGACCACGATCATCATCGCGCTCTCGATACCGATCTCCCTCATTGCCGCCTTCGGCCTGCTGTATTTCAGCGATATGTCCCTCAACCAGATGAGCTTTGGGGGCCTTGCACTCGGGATAGGACTTATCGTCGATAATGCCATTGTGGTTTTGGAAAACATTGTCCGCATCAGAGAGCAGGGCAAAACGCTCCGGGAAAGTTCCCTGACCGGAACCCGGCAGGTCACCGGGGCGATTGTCGCCTCGACCTTGACCACGTCTGTGATTTTTCTGCCGGTCGTGTTCATGCAGACTGTTTCCGGGATGTTGTTCAAGGAACTGGCACTGGTAGTCGTGTTTGCATTGTTGTGCTCGCTGCTGGTCGCGCTCACGCTGGTACCAATGCTCGGCAGTCGTTATTTAACGATCGAGGTGAATGCATCTGATCCTAAAAAGAAACACCGATTTGCCCGCTGGACTGAGCAAGCAGAGACCGTATATACCCGGATCATTGAACGCGCGATTACCCATAAGACGATAGTCTTCGGCGTGACCGGGATATTGCTGGCAGCCACTATTTTCCTTTGGCGGTTTTTGCCGGTGGAGCTTGCTCCGCAGACCGACGCTAATGAAATCGATGTTGAATTAGAAATGGCTCAGGGCACCAATATCGCCGTCGTGAATGAATACCTGCACCAGATGGAGGCGATTGTCCGCGATGTTGTTCCCATGGACCAGGTCCGTCACCTCTCGGTGGAAATCCGTCTCGGTGACGCTGAGGTGGAAATCACCCTGCACGATGCTTCCCGGAAGACGGTGAACAGTTTTGACCTGGCCGATCACAGTTCGTCTCCAGCCGCAAGATCGCCTGAGCACGAATGACCTGAGCAACGTTTCGGTGCGCACGGCGGGCGGCCAGATTTTGCCGGTATCTGCGGTCGTGACAACGGAGAGACGTCGCGGCCCGACAGAAATTGATCGGGTCGATGGTCAACGGGTAACCTATATCACGGCCAATCTCGAAAGTGGGGCGGCCTTGGGAGATGTGGTCGAGAAGTTGCAAAACGAATTGTACGACTTCTCGTTGCCGGAGGGTTTTTCCCTTATTTTCAGCGGCGAGTATAAAGAGCAACAAAAAGCTCAAGCGGACTTTTTCCTTTCCGTGATTATGGCCCTGGCGTTGGTCTATATGGTCATGGCCGCCCAGTTCGAACGCTTCTTGGATCCGCTCATTGTCATGGTCGCCGTGCCGCTGGCCATTGTTGGGGTGGTTCCGACCTTGTTGCTGACCGGGACATCATTGAATATGCAAAGCTTGATGGGAATCATCATGCTCATTGGCATTGTCGTCAATAATGCTATCGTATTGGTTGACTACGTCAATCTCATGCGTCGCGAAGAGCACCTGGGCATTAGCGACGCAGTCATACAATCGGGTCGTCGCCGTCTGCGACCGATTCTGATGACCACCGCCACGACGGTACTGGGCATGTTACCGCTGGCTATCGGCGCCGGCACCGGTGGAGAAATTCAGGCGGCCCTGGCTCGATCGGTCATTGGCGGATTGCTGGTGTCGACTCTGATTACGTTAATTCTTATTCCCGTTGCCTACATAAGCATGCACCGCATTATGGCGAAAATCCGGACCTGACATTTCAAGATTGTTCCAGCTTGCCACATGATTATTGTTGACCCGATGCCGCGAGGGTGTTAATCACCTTGACAGATGTATCGGATGAACTAATTTGCCCGGCATCATTGAGACAGTGCGCGGCTGTGGAGACAGTGGTCATGTCCCATGACGGGAGTCGAACATAGTGCCTGATTTATCATTTCTCAAAGATCTTATTGTCATCCTCGGGGTGGCGGTGGTGGTGGTGATCCTGTTTCATCGATTCTCCCTTCCGGCGATTGCGGGGTTTATTCTTTCCGGGATCCTTGTTGGTCCGGAGGGATTCGGGCTAATCGATGATGCACATCAGGTGGAAGTTCTGGCTGAAATCGGCGTAGCTTTACTGTTGTTCGGCATTGGCGTAGAACTCGAATTAAGCAAGCTTCGCCGCCTGTGGCGTCTTGCCCTCGCCGGCGGTACGCTGCAGGTTGGACTCACCTCGTTAACAACATTTGCCGTCTGCATTTTTGCAGGTATTCCCTTGAACTCATCAGTTTTCGTTGGGTTCGTTGTTGCGTTGTCCAGTACGGCAATTGTCCTGCGCGGATTACAACAACGCGGTGAGATCGACGCCCCGCATGGCCGTCTTGCTCTCGGAATCCTGGTGTTCCAGGATTTCAGTGTCGTGCCGATCATGTTGATTATACCTCTCCTGGCGGGTACGGACGTAACCGCCGGCGCCTTCGCCGGCAAGTTGGCGGCCTCTTTGGGTATTTTGGCGGCGGCGATGGTATTAGCGGTTTTGGTCGTTCCGCGTATCCTGCGCTTAGTCGCCCGGACCCGGCAGCGGCAACTCTTTATCCTCACAGTGTTCGTTATTTGTCTCGGAACCGCGTGGCTGGTCACCCAATCCGGCACGTCATTGGCAATCGGCGCGTTCCTGGCAGGATTAGTCGTAGCCGGAAGCGAATATCGGCATCAGGCGTTATCCGACATGATTCCGTTTCGGGAGGTGTTCGCCAGCCTGTTTTTTGTAACTGTCGGTATGCTGCTTTCCCCCGGAGCAATATTCAGCAATTTGATCCCCATTATCATCATATTGGCCGGCATATTAATCGGCAAGTCGATGATTGTCGCGATCACGGCATTACTTTTGCGGATGCCCTTACGGGTCAGCCTGATCGCAGGGTTCAGCCTCGCGCAAGTCGGTGAGTTCTCGCTGGTATTACTCTACGCCACGAAAGGGATGGGAATGATTGAGCCGACCCTGGAAAATAGCATCATGTCGGCAGCGATTGTTTCCATGTTCATTACTCCCTTTATCATGTCCTTTGCCCCCCGTCTGGCTGCCAGTTTGAGGCGGTTTACCTGGTTGGAACAACGAATTGTTGCGGCAACCACGCAGCAAGCCCCGGAAATTGTATGCAAGCAGGGGGGACACATCATCATCGCCGGGTACGGGTTCGCCGGCCGCGAGCTGGCTCTGGCGTTGCAGGAAATCAGGATACCATTCGTGATTGTTGATCTAAACATTGATAATTTCCGCCGCGCGACGGAAGAGACCAGATGTGCTGTCTATGGCGATATCACCAGTGAGCGGGTACTCGATGAGCTGGGTATCACCCACGCCAGTGAACTGGTGTTATTGATCAATGATCCCGGCGCAGCAGAGCATGCTATCAAAGTGGCGCGGCACGAGGCACCGCAGGTGTTTATCACGGTGAGAACGTTCTATCTTCTAGATATTGATCCCTTACTCAAAGCCGGCGCCAACGAGGTGATTCCCGCTGAACGGGAGGCTGCCGTACACGTGACGGCGCAGGTTTTGAAACGGCACCGCGTAGACATAGAAGACATAAGTCAGCAGGCATTAGAAATCCGCGAGCATACGGAAGAACAGAACAGATGACTTCGCCTGCAGCCCGGGCACGATTCTTCACTGTGACAGACATTACCTTTAAACGGATTCTCACAGCAAAGGCTCTGCCCCAGCGCCCTTGACTTTCACGGTGATTGAAAGAGCCGTTCATGCAATCTACTGCGTTTGAACTTGCCGGAAAATCCGGTGCATCTGCAATATCCGGGACATCTGGCTACGACCCGGTTAATGGTGTCTCGTTGGCCGAACCTGCAAGTTCCTTGTCGGCAAAGTATCAGGGCATTGTTTTTCGAATTTTTTTGGTTACCTGCCGCGGTGCGTCGTTGACCGTATTCCGAACCTGGGACACAGCCGTCTTAAGTCGTCCTTTCAAGCTGTGCCGTTCCCGGTACCGTTTTCGGATGAGATACACGGTACCGACGAGAATGCTTACCAACGCCGTGATCGCTGAAAGCAACACGGTGATTTTCTGACCGTTATTCATCACGTCTCCTTTATCTCCTACGTACAATCAAACCATCCCGTTAAGTTCTTCCGGTTCTCTGGCCGCACGGAATTCCAAATTCGTCGTTGTCCCGGTATGTGACCGGATGGCGATGCCTTCGTGTCCTCCCTCATCAGTCTGGCGGAAGATTACCATCTGCGGTTGCTGCACGATATGAGTTACGGTATCTTCCGATTGTCCTGCCGTCCGTACGCCCACATGGAATTCCGCTTCCCCGCGGAAAATGACATATTCAAGCGCAGCTTCTTCGGCCAGAACTCGCATGTCATCGTCGCGGTCGAAAAATTGAATCGTCGTCAGCCAATGTCGATGTTGTCGGGTGAACGCATCCACGAATTCAGCCCATTCCGTGCGGGGAATTTCTACTTCTTTCATAGCATTGTTCCTTCCTTCGTCAACACAGAACGGACTGGAGGCCGCACCGTTAAGTCCTCACTGCGCGGGAGCCGATACCCATGTGACACAGTTATGATCTTCACGAAGATCATGCTACGGAACCGCCCTGGCGATCATTGGCTTTACTTCTGCATCGGTCACCTGGCTGAAATCCTCATACCAGGCCCCGACCCCGTGCAACGGCCGGGGCACTTCCACACAGACTACCTCATCCACTTCATCCTCGAAATCTCGGCAGACCGAGGGATCGGCGACCGGCACAGCGACTACCAGCCGTTTTGGTTCTCGTTGGCGAACGGCCTGCACCGCCGCCCGCATTGACGCGCCGGTGGCGAGCCCATCGTCGACCAAAATCACCACTCGGTCTTTGATCGGCGGCGGTGGTCGGTCACCGCGGTATGCGTTCTCTCGCCGTCTTAGTTCAGCCTGCTCCTGTTCGGCAACGCGATCAATAATGTGTGGTGGGATGCGTGCTGCCTGGATGACATCGTCGTTTTCCACGCGCACACCACCTGTGGCAATCGAGCCCATTGCCAACTCTTCCTGGCCCGGAACACCGAGTTTGCGAACCAGAAAGACGTCGAGTGGTGCATTAAGAGCTTTCGCGACCTGTATGCCGACCGGTACGCCGCCACGAGGTAATGCCAGCACGATAACATCATCGCGATTTTCATACTGTGCTAATCGCTGCGCAACCTGTCGTCCGGCATCGCCTCTATCTTTGAATATCTGCATACATTTCACCGTCCTCTCTTCCACCGGCCTTTAACAGCAAAATAGGTGCCTTAATGGACCCAACGGCCCGTAAGGCTGCGTTTAATAAGTTATGCGCCGCCGGCCACTTCGTTGCACGGCGCTTAGGGCTTTTCCCTTGGTACATGTGGTCTTATGGGTCTCATCATTGACCTTTTCTGTACTAAAATTTCGCGGTTAGCGCGAATCCGTGTGCGTGACATTCACACGGATCGTAAAATTGCTCCGTTCTGTCACGGGAAATCAAAATCGGTGCATAGCACAAATATCCTAACGGCATACGGAACAATATATTAGACCACACCCCGGGAAATTGGCACACATCTTGTAGATAAAACAACCAATGTGGTGTAGCGTGTTTCACGCAAGACAATTGTGTTCAGGGAAGTGAACGATCGCCTGCGAGAGAGAGGACCTGACTCATGCACTGGACGGGTGACTGGCATATGGGCGGTATGTGGCTCTGGTGGCTACTGATAATTCTGGCAGCGTTGGCCATAATCTGGCTCGCGGCGATCTCCACTCGTCGCAGCAACGACTCAGCACCTGAATCGCCGGAACAGATCTTGAAACGCAGGTACGCTAAGGGTGAGATCGACCGAGAGACCTACGAACGTTCACTTGCCGACCTGCGGAACTAAACGAGAGGAAAATTGTGATCGAAAGAGGTGATTTCAATGCCGGAACTTCCAGACGTTGAAACATATCGTCAGTTTCTCGATGCCACTGCCCGGCGCAAACAAATTCGCCGGGTGCGGGTGGCGGACAGCCAGGTAGTAGACGATACCAGTCAGCGGGGTCTTACCAACCGGCTCAAGAACAGGCGCATTAATCAAACGCGTCGTCACGGCAAACATCTGTTGGTTAAATTTGGCGCCGACCGCTGGCTGGCTGTCCATTTCGGCATGACCGGTGATTTGGCCTACTATAAAGACGAAGATAATGCTCCCGACTATGCACAGGCTATCTTCGACCTTAGCAATGATTATCACCTCGCCTACATTTCGCAACGCAAACTGGGCAAAATCCAGCCAATCGATAATCCAGATGAATTTATCGAGCAGGAAGACCTCGGCCCCGATGCACTTGCTGGTCTGGACGGGGCCGAATTTGTTGACTTGCTCGCCGGCCGGCAAGGAACAATCAAATCGACGTTGATGAATCAAAGCCTGATTGCAGGCATCGGCAACGTGTACTCCGACGAGATCCTCTATCGGGCACGGGTACATCCGGCCACGACGGTTAAGTCAATGGAGAATCGCGATCTGAAAAAATTGTGGCGCCGCCTACAGTCAGTGCTCACCAAGACCATCGAGAAACAAGCCCAACCCAATCAATTACCCGCTTCGTGGCTGGTGCGCCGGCGTGAGGAAGGCGCATCGTGTGGTATCTGTGACGGTACGATTATCAAACGCAAATTTTCCGGTCGGGGCGCCTACCTTTGTGACACGCATCAGAAAAGGAAATAACGATGAACGACATTTTTGCCGGAAAAACCTCGACGGATGATGCTCTCCATGATCGTACCGCTCGCCTGAACATGCCGGCGGTAGCAGTTGCCTGCAGCCTGGTATGGGGTATTGGTGTTTTCGTTCTGAGTTGGTGGGTACGCCTGTTCAGCAATGACGACGAAGCCCCGCTCGGACTGGGACGCGTGTATCCTGGTTTCCGGGCTACGGCTATGGGGAGCGTGATTGGCGGGTTCTGGGCGTTGCTCGATGGATTTTTGGCCGGGTGGTCCTATGCCTGGCTTTACAACTGGCTGCGCGACCGCTTTGCCGCCAGTCCCGCCGACACACAACCACTCCCCGAAGGAGGCGAATAAACAATGCAGGTCCCATTGGAAATAACATTTCGGGATGTTCCCCGAACCCCGGAAATTGAACAACTGATACAGGAGAAAGTCAGGAAGCTGGAGGAACTCACTGATGCATTGACCAGCGGTGAAGTGGTCGTTGAGCGTCCGCATAAAAGTAAGCAGTCAGGCAATCCGTATCACGTGCGCCTGACGTTCAATATGCCGCCGGGGCACCGACTGATCGCCGAACGCAAATCCGTGGCCCGGGAAGACGAACAGCCGCTGTCGGCCGTCGTACGCGAAGCGTTTGACGCATTGCGCCGTCAGCTGAAGAAAATTCTCGAACGGCAGCGTGGGGACGTCAAGGCGCACCCGGACCAGGAAGTCGGCGCGATTGTCGACGAGCTGGAAAAGAGCCAGGGCTACGGCTTTTTGCGGACCATCGACGGACGGCAAATCTACTTTCATAAAAACGCCGTCACAAATAATGAGTTCGACCGGCTTACCGTCGGCACCGGTGTTCGGTTCTCTGAGGAATTGGGCGACGAGGGGCCGCAGGCGACCGTGGTGCAAATTGTCGACAAGCCGGGTTCCCGTCCCAAAGATGAACTAGGTAGTGAAGAATAGTAACGCGAGGGAGGTCAGGTCACTGGAGCTGAATTCCTGACCGCCCCCCAAAAGTGCAAGGTTGAATGCAAGAGGCCTTGCGAGAGGTATGAATCAAAACTGAACACAAGGAGGTACGTGATGACTTGGCGTTATCAGCTGGCCCGTCGCTTAAACTTCATTATGCTGGTTATTTCCGTCGTGATGATGATTCTCCTGCCGTGGCCGAAGAAGGAAGTCCGGGTCGAAAACCAAGAGACCGACGACCCTGAATGTTGAACAAGTAACCTGTTTCATTATGCCGATACACAACAGCGACATTGCCGACGCCCTCAATGAGATTGCCGATTTGTTGTCATTAGACGACGCCAACCAGTTTCGTATCCGCGCCTACCGGAACGCAGCGCGGACGGTCAAAGGCTTGTCGCAATCGGTTACCGATCTCGTCCACGACGGGAAAGATCTCTCCGATTATTCCGGGATTGGTCAGAGTATGGCCGGCAAGATTGAGACTATCGCCGAGGAGGGTTCGCTGGATCAGCTTAAACAATTGCGGAAGAAATTCCCCTCCGGCCTGCTTGACATGCTGAAGCTTGAACAGCTCGGTCCCCAGACCGTAAAGACACTTCACGATCAATTGCACGTAAAAACGATGAAACAGCTACGGAAAGCAGCGGAAAGGGGCCGGATCGCTGAGCTGCCGGGCTTTGGAGAGAAAACCCAGCAGCAAATTCTCGAGGAGATTAGCCGCTGGGAAACTTCCGGGGCAACCGAACGCACCCGCCTGGATGAGGCCGAAGAAGCTGCAGAACCACTGTGTGCCTATTTACAGGATTCAGCCGGGGTCAAGAAAATCACCGTGGCCGGCAGTTATCGGCGACGCAAGGAGACTGTCGGTGACCTCGACATTATCGCCACGGCCAAGCGTGATTCCGACGTGATGGACCGCTTTGTCCAATACGATGATGTGGAAAAAGTCATCTCACAAGGCCAGACCAAGTCAACGGTCATTCTCCGTCAAGGGTTGCAGGTCGATCTTCGCGTGGTACGGCAAGTCGCCTATGGGTCGGCCCTTCAGTATTTCACCGGCAGCAAGGAACACTCCATCGAGCTCCGCAAGATCGCCCAGAAGAAAAACCTCAAACTCAATGAATATGGGATCTTTGATCAAGAGGACAGCCGTGTGGCCGGGCGAACGGAGCAGGAAGTATATAATACACTTGATCTCCCCTGGATTCCGCCGGAATTACGCGAGGCTCAGGGCGAAATAGACGCTGCCAAAAAATACGCGCTCCCCGATTTGGTCGAGCGGGACGACCTTCGCGGCGATCTCCATACACACACTACGGCGACGGACGGCAAGAACTCACTGCAAGAGATGGCAGACGCCGCTCAAGAACTCGGCTATGACTACCTGGCCATCTCTGACCATTCGCAACGAGTCACCGTCGCCGGGGGCCTGGACCGAAAGGGCTTGAAACGGCTCATCGGGCGTATTGATGCACTCAATGGCAAGCTGAATGATTTCCGGGTGCTGAAGTCCATCGAGGTCGACATCCTCAAGGACGGCTCACTCGATTTTCCTGACGACATTCTAAGAGAGCTGGATCTAGTGGTGGCATCGGTGCACTATCACCGAAACCTGTCCCGGCAGAAACAGACCACGCGCATCCTCAAGGCACTTGACAACCGTCACGTTACTATCCTGGGCCATCCCACGGGCCGGATGATCGGCCGGCGCGATGAGTTGGATATCGACCTGGAAAAAATCATGCAACACGCAAAGAAGGTTGGGTGCTTTCTGGAGATTAACGCCCAACCCGAACGGCTCGATTTAACCGACAATTACATCCGTTTGGCGCGGGACCTCGGACTGAAACTGGCCATCGCCACGGATGCCCACTCAACGTCGGAACTGGACTTTATGAGATTCGGTGTGGCGTTAGCCCGGCGGGGCTGGATGGAGAAAAAGGACATTATTAACACTCGTACCTGGAAACAGCTGAAGAAATTGGCGTCGCGTTAGGATGGAGACGGTATGAGCGCCACAAAGAATCCGTTCAAGAGTAAGCCAAAGACCACGTTCAAAAAAGCGGACGCCCTCAGTAAAAAAGAAGCCGAAAAGCAAATTGAGCAACTGCGAGAGGCAATCGAATATCACAACTACCGTTACTACGTGAAAAACGACCCGGCGATTTCTGACGCCAAGTTCGACAAACTATTCGCACGGCTTCAGGAGCTGGAAGACGAGTATCCCGATCTCCAGGCCGATGATTCGCCGACCCGCCGAGTGGGCGCACCACCCGCCGACAAATTGAAAAAGGTAACACATCAGGCCGATATGCTCAGTCTCGACTCGTCACAGAAAAAGGGCGATATCAGCCAATTCTACCAGCGTCTGAAAAAGAAAGTCGGCAAAGGACAGCCGGCATTGGTGTTAGAACCCAAGTGGGACGGGTTGTCCGTAGAGATCGTCTATGAGGAGGGGCGCTTCAAGTACGGGGCAACACGCGGAGACGGCCACACGGGTGAGGATATCTCTGATAATTTGAAAACCATCGGCGCCATTCCCCTCCGCCTGCAAAGAGATAAGGACCTGCCCAAGTTGTTGGCAGTTCGCGGTGAAGTACTCATGCCGCGTGATGGCTTTCAGAAATTGAACAAAGAGCGAATCGAAAACGGTGACGATCCGTTCGCCAACCCGCGTAATGCTGCCGCCGGGGTCATTCGCCAGCTCGATCCCAAAAATGTCGCCGGTAAACCGCTGGACATCTTCTTTTATGATATTCTGAAATCTGACAACGGCATCGAGGACTCCTACTGGAATAATCTAAAGAAATTGCGACAATGGGGCCTGAAGTCCAGCCCCTTGAACCAACGTGGCAACACGATCACAGACATTGAAAAATATCATGGGAAACTGGCGAAAAAACGCGACCGTCTGGACTTTGAAATTGACGGTATCGTGGTCAAAGTTGATGATCTCCCGCTGCGTGACGACCTCGGTGTGCGGCACCGCAATCCGCGCTGGGCGATGGCCTGGAAGTTCGAACCCAAACGGGAAATCACCCGGCTCACCGATATTGCCGTGCAGGTGGGACGGACGGGCAAATTGACACCGGTGGCGCTGCTCGAACCGGTCAATGTTGGCGGTGTCACAGTCAGCCGCGCCAGCCTGCACAACGAAGAAGAGGTGCATCGCAAGGATGTCCGTCGGGGCGATAAGGTTAAAGTATTGCGGGCCGGTGATGTTATCCCGGAAATCGAGAAACGCATCGAAGAGCGAGGTCGCAAGCGCGGCAAGGAATTTCATATGCCGCGCACGTGTCCATCCTGCGGCACGAAGATTATCCGCGAGGGCGCCTACCACCTCTGCCCCAACGGCCTGGCCTGCCCGGCACAGTTGGCGGGTGGGATTCAGCACTGGGCCTCGCGTGAGGCGATGAATATCGAGACGCTCGGGGAAGAAGTCGCCAAGGACCTGGTTAAAAAGGAGATGGTGGAAGATGTGGCGGATTTGTACACGTTATCGGTCGACGATCTGAAGAAACTCGACGGCTTCGCCGAGAAATCAGCCAAAAAACTGCACCAGGCAATTCAGGACTCCAAACATCCCCGGCTGGACCGTCTCCTCTATGCGTTAGGGATTCATCATGTGGGGCGGCACCTGGCACGGGTGTTAGCCTACGAGTTTCGCGACCTCGATAAACTCAAAAATGCCGATGAAAAGGAATTGCAAAAACGCGGTGAAATCGGCACCGAAACCGCCGCGGCGATTGCCGGTTTCTTCGACGATCCACAAAGCAGGAAAACCCTCGGCCGGCTGAAACGAGTCGGGGTGAAACCTGAGTCAATGCCGAAACGTACACAACAACCGCTCAAGGATAAGACCATCGTCTTTACCGGCGAACTGGAGAACTACTCTCGCGATGAGGCCAAAGACCTGGCGGAATCGCTGGGGGCGCGCGCTACCTCCAGTGTCAGCAGCAAAACTGATTATGTGGTCGTTGGCGACAGTCCCGGCAGCAAACTGGATGAGGCCAAAAAACACAAGGGCGTCAACGTCATCGATGAGAAGAAATTTGAAAAGTTGACCTCTGGTTGACAGGCACTAGGAGACCGGAAGACTCGAGGATAAGAATACAAGCAAAACGCTATGATCGCAAAATCACAGAGAACGGCAAAGCGCCGCCGCACCAAAAACGCCCGAGTTTATATCGGAACTTCCGGCTGGAACTACCGGCACTGGCGGGGACCATTTTACGACGAATCGCTGCCGCAGAGCCAGTGGCTGCGTTTTTACGCCGAACGATTCCACAGCGTTGAAATCAATAACTCGTTTTACCAGCTGCCGAGTAAGAAAACCTTGCGGGCCTGGCGCGATACGGTCGACCATGATTTTCTCTTCGCGATCAAGGCCAGCCGCTATATCACTCATATGAAAAAACTCAAGGATCCCGAAGAATCGCTGAAGAACTTCCTTGCGGCGGCAGAGGAACTGAAAGACAATCTGGGGCCGATCCTGTTTCAGTTGCCGCCGGGCTGGAACTGCAACCCGGAACGGTTGCAAGAATTTCTGAAAGCGTTGCCCACAGGGCATCGATATGTATTCGAATTCCGTGACGATTCCTGGTGGAATTCCGCGGTATATGACTTACTGCGGGAATATCAAGCGGCGTTTTGTTTGTTTGATCTCAAAGGTAGAACAACACCGAAAGAATTAACGGCCGACTTTGTCTATATCCGTCTGCATGGACCATCTCGAACTGCGTATGAAGGCAAATACAATAAACGGACGCTCTCCGGCTGGGCCGGTGCGTGTACAGCCTGGCGCCGGCAGGGACAGGATGTTTACTGCTACTTTGATAACGATCAAGACGGTTATGCGGCAATAAACGCCCTCGCCATACGAGACATGGTATGATTTGGCAGGGAGAAGGAAGGACTGGCTGCGATGGAACGAAAGACGATCGAGACCTTGGGACGTACCGCATCACGCATCGGCCTCGGTACTTGGTCGATCGGCGGATGGATGTGGGGTGGCACCGACGAATCCGACGCCATCAAGACAATCCATGCCGCGTTGGACAAAGGCATCAATCTCATCGATACGGCGCCGATCTACGGGTTCGGTCATGCTGAAGAGATCGTCGGATCTGCGCTGGCCGACCACGGAAACCGAGATAAAATCATCCTGGTGACCAAGGTCGGCCTGGAATGGGACGACAACGAGAATGTCCGCCGTAATTCCACTCCCGAGCGCATCAATTTCGAAATTGACGAGTCCCTGCGGCGGTTGCAAACCGACTATATCGATCTCTACCTCGTGCACTGGCCGGACCCGTCAACCGATTTCGCGGCCACCGCTGGTGCGCTAGAGAAATTGAAAACCACCGGTAAGGTCCGGCATGTAGGCGTCAGCAATTACGATCCGCAACAGATGGATGCTTTCCGGCGTGGCTGTGCCATCGATATGCTGCAACCGCCGTATAACCTGCTCGAGCGCGAGATTGAGGAAGAAATAATCCCCTATTGCAAGCGCGAGAGTATTCCCCTCATGACCTATGGCGTGCTGTGCCGGGGACTATTAACCGGCACCATGACCGCCGACCGCGAATTCCACGGCGATGATCTCCGCAAACAGGACCCCAAATTTCAACAACCGCTGTTTGACCGGTATCTCGCTGCCGTCAATCGCCTCGATCAATTCGCCCGTGAGAACTACAACCGCCAAGCGATTCATCTCGCGGTGCGTTGGGTGCTTGATCAAGGTATCGATATTGCCTTGTGGGGAGCCCGCCGTCCCTCGCAACTCGACGCTGCGCATGACGCAATAGGATTCACCCTGGATAAGTCGGCACGGACGGAAATGGTTCGGTTTATCACGCAATCATTAGGTGAGGAAGTCGGGCCGGAGTTTATGGCCCCGCCGCAAACACAAAAAGCAGAGTAGTAATTCATCAGCGAAAGGAAAACCACACGATGCAATATAAAGAGTTCCTGGGACAGGTACAAAGCCGCGGGCGGATGGATTCGCTGGAAGCGGCAACGAAAGCAACCCGCGTCACGCTGGAAACTCTCTCGGAACGATTGGCTGGAAAGGAACCACAACAGTTGGCCTCCCAGTTGCCGGAAGAGATCGCCGTGTTTCTCCATAGCGAAGGAAAGGGCGAATCATTCGACCTCAACGCATTCTTCCATCGCATTTCCCAGAAAGAACAACTCCGGCGGACCGACGCGCAATTCCACGCGCAAGCGGTCATGGATGTTCTCCAGGATGCAGTGGCCCAGGGCGAGATCAACGACCTCAAGTCCCAACTGCCGGAGGATTTCGCACCGCTCTTCGAACGGGTCACCCCCAATGAGTAATAGAAACGCGATACCGAAGGTGCCGATACACATCGGCACTTTCGGTATTTGAGTCTCGGGAAAGGTTTTGAACTCTGCTGTAGTCTGTCGGGCAATACATTCTTGGCATTTCAACGTATTACTTCATTACATGGCGACGGCCCGAAGCAACGATTAGAAATAGCTCATTGTGGAGAATCACTACGAGGAGCATGTTGCAGGGAGCACAAACGCATGAGAAATGAGCCAACCACCACGACGACCGATTTAGTAGAATTCATCCGGCAACCGAATAATGTCTTGCTGGATGTACGACCGATCGCCGCTTACAACGGGTGGGCCCTGCGCGAAGAACCTCGTGGTGGCCACATTAAAGGTGCGGCAACGTTCCCGCAAGCGTGGACCAAACTCGAAGAGTGGCCGGATTTGCTGCGCAATAAAGGAATTACGCCTGATACCACGCTCATCATCTACGGGTACGGCGGCGAGGACACACAGGGGATGGCCGCGAAACTGACCGGCGCCGGCTACAGCAACGTGCGGACCTTTGCCAAATTCCTGGAGTGGTCGCAAAATACCGATCTCCCCCTGGAACGTCTCCCGCGGTACCAACAGTTAGTTTACCCGGAATGGATTCGTACGCTTATTGATGGTGGCACTCCGCCAACGTTTGGTGGAGGCGATTACGTCATCTGCCATGCCAGTTATCGGTACCGGGAAGATTACGAATCAGGGCATATCCCCGGCGCGATTCACCTGGACACCGAACGGCTCGAATCATCAAGAGACTGGAACCGGCGTTCGCCCGAGGAAATCCGGCAGGCATTACTGGACCATGGCATCCACCGGAACACCACCGTTATCCTGTATGGCCGCTTTTCCCACCCCAACAACGAGGATGAATATCCCGGCCGGATGGCGGGACACCTGGCCGCGATGCGCTGCGCGCAGATTATGATGTATGCCGGAGTCAAGGACATACGCGTCCTCAACGGAGGGATGGCTTCCTGGATTGCCGCAGGTTTCGCGACAACGACGGAGGAAGGTGCGGTCCACCCGATCAGCGATTTCGGTGGCACCATTCCTGAACATCCCGAATTGATCATCGACACACCAAAAGCCAAAGAATTATTGGCAGCGGACGACGGCGAGTTGGTGAGTATTCGCAGCTGGAATGAATTCATTGGCGACGTCAGCGGGTATCACTACATCGAAAAAGCCGGGCGCATTCCGGGTGCGATCTTCGGCAATTGCGGCAGCGATGCCTATCACATGGAAAACTACCGCAATGTCGATCACACCCTGCGCGAATTCCATGAAATTGCCGATATCTGGTCGGCCAGTGGTGTCGTTCCCGAAAAACACATCGCGTTTTACTGTGGTACCGGCTGGCGCGCCAGCGAGGCGTTTCTGCATGCATACCTGATGGGGTGGCCTAAGATTTCGGTATACGACGGAGGCTGGCTGGAGTGGAGCAGCGATCCGGAAAATCCGGTGGAGATTGGCGAGCCAGAGGATCAAGTCCCGGCCTGGCAGGAATAACGCAGTTGACGACTTACGTCAGACGTGCGATACAGCATTCGTTACTCGTTGCGTACTTCCCAGACTGAATCGACGAAGTGCTTTTCCGAGTCGTAGAGATGGGCACGCACGGTAAAGCCGGTTCGTTCGGCAAGGTCTTCAATATCTTTCTCCCGGTATTTATGGGAATCTTCGGTATGAATTAACTCCCCACGCCTAAAATGAAACGTCCGATCCAATGCGCCAATACGGACTTTCTGATCCTCGAGACTGATTAAGTAACTGCGAACGACCCGATCTGTGGCGCTGTATCTTCCCTCGTAGCGAAATTTGGTTACGTCGAATTCCCCGTCCAGTTCGCGGTTAATACGTTTTAGCATATTCACGTTAAATGCCGCGGTAACTTCTTGCGCATCGTTATAAGCGGCGTGGATCAACTCCGGTTCTTTGATCAGGTCAAAACCGATAATCGCCAGGTCACCGCCATTCAAATCCTGTTGCAGGTTGCGCAGGAACGCTTCAGCCTGCCCGGGAAAGAAATTGCCGATGCTTGACCCAAGAAACAACACGAGATTCTTTTCCCGGTAATTTTCCTTCAGCCAATGCAAGTCGGTTACGTAGTTCGCCACCACGCAATCAACCGGCAGTTGCGGGAAACGGGATTGGTAATCTTCGTCGAGGTGGTCTAGTGCCACCGGGGAAATATCGACTGCCACATAACGGAAATTGAGTTTGCGGCTCAAGAAATACTCAATCAGCGTCCTGGTCTTGCTGCCGCCCCCAGGACCGAACTCAATCAGGTTAACCGGGTTACCCTCCAACAGATTACCGATCTCTTCTCGGTTACTCTCCAGGGCATCGATCTCACAGCGGCTTAGATAGTATTCCGGGAGTTTCGTTATCTTTTTGAATATTCGACTGCCTTCGGCATCATAGTGATACGCCGCCGGAATGTTTTTCTGGTTGGCGGATAATCCCAATTCAATATCCCGGGCAAATATTTCTACGTCATTGAGTGTTGTAGTATCCTCGTCCACCTGTACAGAATTATTAACTCGTGCCATGGGTTACCTCCTTAAGAAGGATTTTCCTGCCACGTTGTTTAGAAGATAGCCGGCGGCACTGTCCACCGATAGCCCGTCAAGGTCAACAAGCTTGTTCGCGTGCCGCATGACTGAATCTTCAATACTGCCGATCAACGGATTCAGTTGCTGAACCAAATCGTCCCGTTGTGCGGCCGCTGGCGATAACAGCAAAACTGCATCATAGGGAGGCAGCGCCTGCCGGGGATCTTTAAGGACCACGAGATCGTACGCGGCAATACGCCCGTCAGTCGAATAGGCCGAAATAACGTCCACGTCTCCCTGGGCGACAGCGCTGTACATCAGCACCGGGTCCATCGTGCGCTGTTGCCGGAAATCAAGGTCATACGTCGATTGCAGCGCCTGCCATTCCGGCCGTGAGAAGAATTCATAATCGCTGCCGATCACCAACTCCGGCGCCAGCGGGGTCAAATCAGCAATCGTACCCAGCTGGTGGGCTGCCGCAACCTCCTGCCTGACCGCCAGTCCATACGTATTTTCAAATCCCAGTGGACCCAGGCAAACGACACCATGTTCGCGCTGCAACCAGGTGGTCATCTGGGTAAGCACCACCTCTCGCGCCGGTATCTTGGTGCGCTCCATGACATTGGTCCAGACTGTGCCCGTGTAATCAACGTAGCAATCCACCGCCCCTTTGATCAACGCTTCAAACAACACCATTGATCCCATCCCGCTGCGGGTATCCGTGCGGATACCGGCCTGATTCAGGCGGTCTGAAACAGCGTGCGCCAGGATATACTGTTCCGTGAAAGGCTTGGAACCAATGACCACGTCCGGACCAGTATCTCGTGAGTCGGCTGCCCGAAGCACCAACGGGGAAAGCCCACCGCCAATAAGCATCAATAGCGAAACAATGGCGACACTTCCCAATGCCCGGTTACGTCGGGAGACCGCCACTTCCAAAAGCCTGATCAGTTGATCCAAAATAATGGCTAATGCCGCCGCTGCGATACAGCCAACGAGAATCGCAGTCACGTTCTGGGTTTGCAGCCCGGAGAAAACAAAATTCCCCAGGCTGGTCGCCCCCACCGGCGTGGCCAACGTGGCGGTACCGACGACCCACACGGTTGCGGTGCGAATGCCTGCCACCAGCACCGGCAGCGCCAGCGGTATTTCCACCTGGTGCAATATCTGCATATCACTCATGCCAAGGCCGCGGGCAGCTTCAACCACAGAGGAATCAACATTTAAGATCCCTGTGACTGTATTACGCAGTATAGGGAGAAAGCTATAGACGATTAATGCGATCAGTGCCGGTAGCATGCCAATCCTTCCCAACAGGGGCACCATTAAGGCCAAAAGGGCAATACCGGGTATAGTCTGGAAAATGCTGGCGACGGCCAGTGTGGGCCATTGCAGTGGTCTAATGCACGTAACCAGCAACCCCAGCGGGATACAAATGACAATCCCCGCGCTTAAGGCGATCAGGGTCAAGAGCAAATGACTGCCGAGATACTCCGGTAACAATCTCAATTGTTCTGCGATTGCCTGGCTGATCATGCCTCCTTCCGCAGCCCGGGAATTTCGGTTATCTGTCTGGCCTGGCGTTGCGGCATTGATAACAACTCTTCAGCGTAGGAATCCCCCGGATTCGATAAGAGTTCCGCCGGGGTACCCATAGCAACAATCGATCCGGATCGCATAACTGCGATTGTGTCCGCCAGAATCAACGCTTCCGCCATATCATGGGTGACCAATATCACGGTCAATGCCAAATTCTGCTGAATTTTTTTAAACTTTTCCACGACGCCGCTCCGGGTAACGGGATCGAGTGCGCCAAACGGTTCGTCCATCAGCATCGTCTTCGATCCCGCTGCCAAGGCACGAGCCAGTCCTACGCGCTGTTGCTGGCCACCGGAGAGTTCCTCCGGGCGGCGCATGCGGTACTGCGCCGCATCAAGTCCAACTAAATTGAGCAATTCTTCTACCCGCGCGTTTGTGCGTGCAGCCGGCCAGCCCAGCAAACCGGGCACCACACCGATATTTTCCCCCACCGACAAGTGCGGAAATAAGCCGATTTCCTGGAAGACATATCCGATCGACCGCCGTAAGGCGACCGGGGCAAGATCCATAATGTTTTTTCCGCCGACCGTGATCGTACCGGAAGTCAACTCGACCAAGCGATTGATCATTTTCAACGTCGACGTCTTCCCACAGCCGGATTCACCGACGAGAGCCATGATCCGCCCCGGCGCGACCTCGAACGTGACATTGCGGACGGCCCACGTATGGCCGTCATCATAGGATTTTGAAACATCCTGAACAGAAATCATCTTGATGATTCTACGTTAATTCCGCACGGATACAAGAGTATTCCTGAGAATTAATCGCGACAGAGTTTCGATCTAGTGGGACATTATAGCCGCCCGGCTGTCACACGGCTCATCGTCAATCGCGACCGCCAACGCACGATAATCTCCAACCCCTAACCAAGCTCCGCCGAGGCGGAGAAGTTAGGGATCGCCACCCGCATTCTTCAGCAGACTCAGTGGAGGAGATTACCGCTATGGTGGGGGAACCTTGCTGATTTGCTTGTCGATCCACGCCAGATCTCTGCTTTCCACAATGCCCACAAATTGCCGCAAGGCTTCACCGGAGGGGTTAAACAGGATCGTTGTCGGCAGCGCTCCGCTGAGCGCCAAGCGTGTGGCGAGGCTATCCTGCGTGCCGGTGTACACCACATTGGGATAGGGGATCGCGTGTTTTGTCTGGAATGTATGGACTTTTGCGGAGTGCCGTGGTATCGTCGACCGTGAAATAATCAGTCGAAAGTCCAACCAGCGTGAAGGGGCGGTCGGCCATGGATTGTGCGAAGGCGACGAGTTCGGGTGTCTCCGCGACACAGGGGCGACACCAGGTCGCCCAGACATTGAGCAGTATCCATTGATTTTCTTGAGCGGCGAAGATCGAATCGACTACCGAGAAATCACCGGCAAGCACCGGTCCGGTGGGCGGCGGGACCGCCGTCTGCTGGCAGCCAAGCAGGAATCCAAAAGCTGCCAGTAGGATCAAAACAACCCACCCCACCCTATCATCTGTCGTTGAAGGCTGCTCACCTACATGCCTTTCTTTTCTTTCGTGGCCGCGGGGGACGGCTTACCGGATTTCAAGACCGCATCTTTCCATTTAATCGAACAGCCAAAGGCGGTCGTCTCCGGTTCGGCAACCTCTTTGCCGTTGGTCACCGCAACCAGTGCATTGTGCAGATCGCGCGATTTGACTTCCTCCGGCTTGGCGGAATCATCGATCCGCCCACGATACACGAGGGTGTCATGCGCATCGAACAGGAAAATATGCGGGGTCACCATCGGGCCGTATTCCAGGGCAATTGCTTGCGATCCATCATAGAGATAAGGGAAGTTGAACTTTTTCTCCTTGGCCCGGACTTTCATCTTCTCGAATGAGTCATCAGGGAAGGCCGCCGGATCATTGCTGGAGATGGCCACCACGCCAATTCCCTTTTCTGTCCACTTGCTTGTCAGGGCAATGATTCGATCCTCGTAAGCCTTGGCATAGGGGCAATGATTGCAGGTAAAAATGACCAGTGTTCCCTTCTCACCCGCCACATCGTTGTACGAATACTTCTTGTCATCGGTGCCTTTCAGAATGAAGCCTGGCGCTTCGGCGCCGATCGCCAGCTCTTCGACGCCCGGTGGCAGTTTCTTCTTTTTCTTGGTCTGGGCCAGGCTATCCGTTACTGAGACGAGGCCGACGACCACCGCGACGATCGTCAGGATATGGATGGTGCGCATGGTGTACTTTCATCCTGTGTGTTTTTCTTGTGCTCCACCGGCCCCTATATCCAGGTATCAAGCGCGGCAGACTTTTCAAGTAATACACATTTTATCCACTTTTGGTGGCAGATTTATCGAATGTTTAATCCGGCAAATGATCCGATCCATAAAAAAAAGTTTGTCCCCCAGGTCATTCCGCAGTTCCATAGGCCCATGCGACTCCCCTCGGAAGCAAACCGCGTCCGCGTTTTCACCCGCCCGTTCGCGATCCGGGGATACTTCAGGACAAATTCGGTGCGGCGATTACATCTTGGCTCCGGCCCGAATGTGGTGCCCGGCTGGTTAAATGCGGATAAGTTCAATTCCCACGCGGATATCTATCTCGATGTCTACCATCGCTTTCCCTTCCCGAACGGCTGTTTCGAGGCGATTTACGCCGAACATCTCTTCGAACACATCAAAATCGAAAAAGTCCGCCACTTCCTTTCCGAGACCTTGCGGGTGCTCAAGCCCAAGGGGGTCCTGCGGCTCAGTGTGCCGGACCTGGAACTATTCGCCCACAAATATGTCGAACGAGACCATGAATTTTTCGCCCCTTACCTGGAAAAATATGAGAACCGCCGAGCGGAGGGTCGGTCGAAATACTGGATTGTGCGGACCTACGGAGCGGTGTTCATGTCTCTGGCCAACCAGCGCTTTTTTCATCACCGCTGGATGTACGATTTCGAGACAATCGAGGCCTGTGCCCGTGCGGTAGGATATGCCCAAGTCATTAAGCAGCAGTACGGAAAAAGCACGCGGCAGGATACAGCAGCCATGGATAAGGAGGAGCGGCAGCACGAGAGTGTCTACATAGACCTGGTCAAATGACGGGGGCAGGCACTGCCGGGAACATTAGCTGGCTTTACCATCCTCTAATCTGTTTATTCTTTGACAGCAATGGGTTATCTACTTTCTGCACCTCGTTGAAGTAGGCATTGTTACTCATTCTGAAAAACATAACTGACTTGACAGGAGCGGCTTAAGAGAACATAGTCTATAAGACGAAGACCAATTGTGGCTTACGTCAGTCATGTTCCGGCGACGGCTGTGCCGCATAAATACCCCGAGTGGTCGGGTCACGGGGAAAGAGGTAGGGGGTGCATTAGGGCAATTTACAACATCGCCTTGCGCGATCGTACTGCAAACACTTACTTGTTGTCTTTTGTGGTCTTGGCGCCGGGGGCGGATAATTAATTTGAAGATAGCAAAGGGCAGGGGACAACCCGAATCAGAATGATTTGATCCATTGCCGCACAAAGTTCTCAGTCAGGAAGCCGGCGCTGGAGTGATTGTTGTTACTCCCAGCGCGGCGGGGGAAGTCGTCGATTGTACTCTCCCGGCCAGGAACCTTCAGGTATTGCTTAATACTCCACCATACGCGTCCCACGGTGGTGGAATACAGCAGCACAGCAAACGGGTCTACGAGGCACTGGCTGAGAAACTCACCGTTTCCAATGAAGTGCGGAATGTACTTTTTTCCGCCGGTGTCCTCATTGAATGGGTTGGTGATCAATATCGATCGCTGGTGGTGACACTGGATTAGGACACGGCATGTCTGCTAAACCGTTTGATTCGGAAATCTTGCCGTCATCCGTACGATCGGCGCACCCGTCGGCTAAAACTCCCACCCGCTTCCGGGTCGAATCACTAATCAAGGTCCTTATACTCGCCATCGCGCTGGGTATTCTCGGCGATATGGTGTATGTGTGGATCACGACCGATGACAGCCTGCTTTCACATCTTGGGCAGATTTCCTGGGGGTACCTGCTGCTGGCGATTGTGATGGCAACCATCCCGCATGCCACGAACTCACTTCGGATCAAATTATGGTCTCGGGTTTTCCACCGAACGTTGACGACACATCGGGCACTCAAAGCAGCAATTTTCGATTCCCTGGGAGCGGCGGTGACGCCCACGGCAATTGGTGGCGGGTACGCCAAACTACTCTACTTGGTTCGGAGCGGCCTGACCCCTGGACAGGCAACTCTGACCATGGTGCTCGGCAGCGTGGAAGATTCGATCTTTCTGGCAGTTGCCCTCCCGGTAACCATCCTGGCGTCATCCAGTTGGAATAATCCGCATATTGCCGCCGCCGGGGAGAATGTCGCTGCAAAACTGCCGCTTATCCTTGGTCTCATTATTGTGTTGGCACTGGCGTATTTTATCTATACCCGTGTCCGCGGGAACTCTCCCCGCACGTCCCCAGAAACGGCGACGAAACCATGCACGACCTGGACTGGGCGCATCGTAGCCCGGATTCGCTCGTTCAAACGTGATTTTCTGACCGCCATTCGCTTTGCCCTCCGCAACGGCCGGTGGACGATGGCGGCCTGTCTCAGTTTATCGGCGGCTGGCTGGATCTGCCGGTACGCCTCCATCAATGCCTTGATCCTGGCCTTTGGGCTTCCCATCGATCCCCTGTTGTTTCCCCTGCTCCATTGGGCGATTTTCACTACGACGAATTTTATCATTACCCCCGGGGGGATGGGCGGTGCTGAACTGGTGTTCGCCAGTATCTTTGGCGGCCTGGTACCGGTAGCATTGCTCCCCACACTCGTGTTGACCTGGCGGTTGGTGACGTTTTATCTGGTTCAGCTGGTTGGTGCAGGGTACCTGGTAGCAGAAGAAATTGGCCTGGTTCGCCCAAGGCAACCGGCAGCAACGGCCAATGTGGCCAAGACCTCTGTCGAACAGATAAAATCGATGGCATCCTGAGCACTCTGCACTTGTCGGGAAACCCCTTTCGAACGAGCCTCCAGTTCAATTGAAACCGAAAATGCCCGCGTATTACCAACCCCGGCCATATTGACTTTGACCGTCAGAACGGTTATCGTGAGCCAGCAAGAATCTGGGAAATAATGGGTTCGACTGATACGCACACATACGTTGGAGGGCGCACCACGTCCCTCCCCCCACCCGGTCGAAGATATCACGCACGAAGTCCTGCAAACATTTAAAGATGACGGCAACCCATTGCTTTATATTCAACAATTAGAGTGGTCGTCAGATTAATTTACCGATTGCGGTGGTGTGGCTGGTGCGTTGGGGATTGTGGGG